>NZ_BAAAZG010000029.1:0-14722 GCF_039536785.1 Actinomadura miaoliensis | reverse complement strand
GGCCACCGCGCGCCCCGGCGGGCGGGGCGCCGCCCGGTCCGGCGCCGCACGCCCCTCCGGGCGCCTCGGCGGCGACGCGGCGCGTGGTGAGAACGACCCCGCCGCCATGGCCGTGGCCAGCGACCGGCTGCTGCGCTCCCCCTCGGCCAAGGAGTCGCTGCAGGAGGCCGTCGGCACCGTCCGCGACGTGCTGGACGCCGACGGCGCCGCCGTCCTGCTCGCCGAACGCGACGGGCGGCTGGTGCTGGGCGCCGCGTCCGGCCTGCCCACCGAGGCCCCGGTGGAGGAGCTGTCGGTGGTCGGCCTGGGCCCCGGCGCCCGCGGCGGCGCCCCCTGGGTGGCCGCCGACGAGACCGACCCGGTCGCCGCCGCCCTGCGCGCCCGCTCCCTGGCCGCCGCGCCGCTGCTGTCCCAGGGCCGCCTGACCGGCCTGGTCGTCGCCGTGGCGTCCGCCCCCGGCCGGTTCGCCGAGGGCGACGCCGCCCGCCTCGGCCGGCTCGCCGAGGAGATGTCGCTGTCGCTGGAGAAGGCCCGCATCGGCGAGCTGGAACGCTCGTGGCGCGGCTGGCTCAGCTTCGTCGCCGAGGCCAGCGACCTGCTCGCCGGCACCCTCGACCAGGAACGCACCATGGCGCTGGTCGCCCAGCTGGTCGTGCCGCGGCTGGCCACCTGGTGCGCCGTCTACACCGTCGCCGACACCGACGGCGACCGCGACCGCCTCGCCTACGTCTGGCACGCCGACGAGACCCACGCCGACGGGCTGCGCGAGCTGCTCGCCCACGCCGACCTCGCCCCGCCGATGGACGCCCCCGGCCCCTGGAGCGGTTTCGGCGCCGCCCCGCGGGAGGTCCGCGCCGCCGCCGGAAGCACCGCCCACGACCAGGCGTACGCGTTCCCGCTGATCGCCCGGGGCCGCCGCATCGGCACCATCGTGATCGGCCGCCCGCCCGGCGAGCGCTTCCCGCGCAGCGCCATCGAGCTGGCCGAGGAGCTCAGCCGCCGCGCGGCCCTGGCCATCGACAACGCCCGCCTCTACTCGGCCCAGACCGCCATGAGCAGCGCCCTGCAGCGCAGCCTGCTGCCGCCCGGCGTCCCGGAGATCCCGGGCCTGGAGGTCGCCGTGGTGTACGAGCCGGCGGGCGAGGGCAGCGAGGTCGGCGGCGACTTCTACGACGTGTTCGAATGCCCCGAGCCGTCCGCCGGGCCCGCCGCCGCCCACCGCTGGCGCTTCGCCATCGGCGACGTGTGCGGCACCGGCCCGCAGGCCGCCGCCGTCACCGGCCTGGCCCGGCACGCCCTGCGCATCCTGGCCGCCGAGGACATGTCCGTGCCCGACGTGCTGGCCCGCCTCAACCGGCTGATCCTCGGCGAGGGCGAACGCGGCCGCCTGCTGACCCTGCTGCACGGCGAGATCACCCCGCGGCCCCGCCGGGACGGCGTCTCGATCACCCTGACCAGTGCCGGCCATCCGCCGCCGCTGATCCTGGACCCGGACGGCACCGTCCGCGAGGCCGCCGGCCCGCAGCCGCTGCTGGGCGTGTTCGACGGCGTCGAGTTCCACACCGACACCATCGGCCTGCGGCGCGGGCAGGTGCTGCTGTGCGTGACCGACGGCGTCACCGAGCGGCGCTCCGGCGCCCGGCTGCTGGGCGACGGACAGGGCCTGGAACGGCTGCTGTCGGGCTGCACCGGCCTGAGCGCCGGCGCCGTCGCCGCCCGCATCCAGCGGGCCGTGCGCGACTTCGGGCCCGAGCCGTCCAACGACGACGTCGCGCTCATCGTCCTGCGGGCGTCATGAGCCGTCCGGCCAAGGGCGCCCCCGCGGTGGCGTCATCAGCACTCGCAATCGGTAAGGTGGGGTGACGTGGGGCTGGCCTTGCATACGACGCGACACGACGGCCGCGCGACGATCGCCGCGCGTGGCTCCATCGACCTGCACTCCTCCGAGGAGCTCAGAGAACGGCTCACCGAGCTGGTCGACGCGGGGGAGCGGGAAGTCGTGGTCGACCTCACCGCCGTCGACTTCTGCGACTCCTCCGGCCTGAACGTGCTCGTGCGCGCCTACAAGCACGCCCGCGCCCAGAACGCCACCCTGATGGTGACGGGCGCCTACGGGCGCGTCGAGAACGTGCTGCGCACCACCGGGCTCGACCGCTTCCTGATGGCGGGCGCCACGGGCGGCGGCGAGGGCTCCGAGGGCCGGGTGTGATGCGCGGCGACGACGACACAGACACATGGACCCCCGCCCCGTGGACCCCCAACCCATGGACCCTCGCCCCGTGGACCCTCGCCCCGTGGACGCCCGACCGGCGGCCGGCCCCGCGAACCCCCCGGCGGCCACCGCGATGACCGAGACGACGCTGCGCGCCGCCCCCCAGACCGAGGCCGTCGAGTACGCCCGCCGCCTCGCCACCCGCACCATGCGCACCTGGGCCCTCATGGACCGCGAGGAACTGGTCACCGCGATCGTCGCCGAACTGGTCGCCAACGCCGTCCGGCACGCCGGCACCGCCCTCGAGCTGCGCCTGCTGCGCGACGAGAACCGGGTCCGGGTGGAGGTCCGCGACCGCGCCACGCAGATGCCGCGCCTGACCGTCCCCGGCCCGCTGGACGAGTCGCACCGGGGCCTGTTCATCGTCGACCGCTTCGCCACCGCCTGGGGCGCCGACCCCGTGTCCGGCGGCAAGGTCGTCTGGGCCGAGGTCGCCATCTGACCCCGGCCCCCGCGCGCCCGGCTAGCCCGTCGGCGTGACCCGGAGGGTCACTGGGTCTCCCGGTACAGCTCGGCGACCATGAACGCCAGGTCGAGGGACTGGCCGCGGTTGAGCCGCGGGTCGCAGGCCGTCTCGTACCGCTGGTGCAGGTCGTCCTCGACGATCTCGTGGCCGCCGCCCACGCACTCGGTGACGTCGTCGCCGGTGAACTCGATGTGGATGCCGCCGGGGTGGGTGCCGAGCGCCCGGTGCACCTCGAAGAAGCCGGTGACCTCGTCCAGCACGTCGTCGAACCGGCGGGTCTTGTGCCCGCTGGGCGCCTCGAAGGTGTTGCCGTGCATCGGGTCGCAGATCCAGGCCACCGGGGACCCGCTGCCGTGCACCTTCTCGATCAGCGGCGGCAGCGCGTCGCGGATCTTCTCGGCGCCCATCCGGGTGATGAACGTCAGCCTGCCCGGCTCGCCCTCGGGGTTGAGCCGCTCCATCAGGGCCAGCGCGTCGTCGGCGGTGGTCGTCGGGCCCAGCTTCACCCCGATGGGGTTGCGGATGTGCCGCAGGAACTCCACGTGGGCGCCGTCGAGCTGCCGGGTCCGCTCACCGATCCACACCATGTGCGCCGACACGTCGTAGGGGCGCCCGCTGCGGCTGTCGATACGGGTCAGCGCCCGCTCGTACTCCAGCAGCAGCGCCTCGTGGCTGGAGTAGAACTCCACGCCGTGGAACTCCTCGGGATCGGCCCCGCACGCCTTCATGAACGCCAGCGCCCGGTCGATCTCACCGGCGAGCCGCTCGTACCGGCGCCCGGCCGGGCTGCCCGCCACGAAGTCCTGGTTCCAGGCGTGCACCTGCCGCAGGTCGGCGTACCCGCCCGTGGTGAACGCCCGGCACAGGTTCAGCGTGACGGCCGAGCAGTAGTAGGCCTGCAGCAGCCGCCGGGGGTCGTTGCGCCGCGCCTGCGGGGTGAACTCGAAGCCGTTGACGGCGTCGCCCCGGTAGGCAGGCAGCTCCACCCCGTCGCGCACCTCGACCGGCTTGGACCGCGGCTTGGCGAACTGCCCGGCCATCCGTCCGATCTTCACCACCGGCACCCGGCCGGCGTAGGTGAGCACGACGGCCATCTGCAGCAGGGTCTTGAGCTTGTTGCGGACGGCGTCGGCCGTGGAGCCCGAGAAGGTCTCGGCGCAGTCGCCGCCCTGCAGCACGAACGCCTCGCCCCGGGCGACCGCCGCCAGGCTCTCCTTGAGCTGGTCGCACTCGCCCGCGAACACCAGCGGCGGCTGCTTGGCCAGCTCCTCGACCACCGTGCGCAGCTCGGCCTCGTCGTCCCATTCGGGCTGTTGCAGTGCCGGGAGGGCGCGCCAGGCGTCGAGCTCCCCCGTGACGCTAGATGTACTCACGGGCATCAAGGCTATGGCACTCCGGCAGGCCCGGCATGACGTCCACGACGTAGAAAACCGGAAAACTTCCGGAGGCCGCCCCAGCCGCGGCCTTGCGGGAGGGTAAAAAACGGAAGATCGTCCCGGCCGGGCGGACGTGGAGTCCGCCGGAGAGCGGTCCGCCCGGCCGTCGCGTTCACACCGCGTTACGGGATGTCACGCCGCCTTGCTGCCGGCGGTGGCCGCGCGGACGGCCGCGGCGGCGACCTTGCGCTCCGGCACGCCCTGCGGGGCCGCCGTCGCCGCGGCCTGGACGGCCGCCGCACGCGCGGGCCCGCGCTGCCCGGTCAGGTCCGCCTCGACGGCCATCTGCCGCAGCCGCCGCAGGGACCGGTCGGTGATCTGCCGCACCCGGTTGTGGCTCAGGCCGTACCGGGCGCCGATCTGCGCGTACGACAGCGGCTGGCCGTTGTCCATGCCGAACCGGGCCCGCAGGATCGCCGACTCGCGCTCGGGCAGCCGCTCCAGCAGGCGGCCCAGGCCCTCGGTCTCGTCCAGCGCCAGGATCTCGGCCTCCGGCGTCACCCCGTCGGGATCCTCCAGCAGGTCGCCCATGGCGGTCTCGCCCGCGTCGTCGACCGTGGCGTCCAGGCTGGCGGGATCGCGGCGCCAGCTCAGCAGCTCGTCGACGTGCTCGGGCTCGGCCCCCACGGCCTCGGCCAGCTCCTCGCGCGTGGGATCGCGGCCCAGGTCGCGGCCCAGCTGGCGCTCGGCCCGCCGCAGCCGCGACAGCTCCTCCTCCACGTGCACCGGCAGCCGGATCGTCCGGGCGGTGTGGCTGAGGCCACGCCCGATGGCCTGCCGGATCCACCAGGTCGCGTACGTGGAGAACTTGAAGCCGCGCCGGTAGTCGAACTTCTCCACCGCGCGCATCAGCCCCAGGTTGCCCTCCTGGATGAGGTCGATGAGGGGCAGCGCGTCGGTGGGGTACTTGCGGGCGATCGAGACCACCAGGCGCAGGTTGGCCTCGACGAAGCGCTGCTTGGCGCGCAGCCCGGCCTCGACGAGTTCCTGCAGCTCCTCGCGGGTGGTCCCGTCGGGGATCGGGCCCTCCTCCAGGAGCTGTTCGGCGTACAGGCCCCCCTCGATCGCCTTGGCCAGGTCGACCTCCTCCTCCGCGTCCAGCAGGGGGGTTCGGCCGATCCGGTCGAGGTACGCCCCGACGAGGTCCTTGTCGAGGGCGTCGATCCTGTCGCCCTTGCTACGGGTTGCAGCCATCCTGACCCTTCTCCGGTGCGATCTCCCTAGAAGGAGAACGCCAATTACCGCTCTGTGATTCCCACGTCGGGAATACTGCGGGGCTGTCCACCGCTACCCAGGCTGATACCCCGACCGAGGAGAAACCGACATGGCGACGGTCACACTGACCGCTGACAACTTCGACGACGTGGCCCAGAGCGACGGGATCGTGCTGGTCGACTTCTGGGCGGCCTGGTGCGGCCCGTGCCGGCGCTTCGCCCCGGTCTTCGAGAAGGCCGCCGAGAAGCACTCCGACATCGTGTTCGGCAAGGTCGACACCGAGGACCAGCCCGAGCTGTCGGAGCGCTTCGGCATCAGCTCGATCCCCACCCTCATGGCGATCCGCGACGGCGTGATCGTGTTCGCCGAGCCCGGCGCCCTGCCGGACGCGGTGCTGGAGAACGTGATCGAGCAGGTCCGCGGCCTGGACATGGAGGACGTGCGGCGTCGCCTGAAGTCCTGACGGACCTCACGGCCCGGGCCCTGCCCGGGGCCTGGTGAGGTTCGTGTACGCCTTGGGTTCGGGTTCGGTGGCGCGGACTGGACGGATCCGCTCGGCGGGAGTCGGATGGAGGCACGACCGTCCGGCGACCGTAAGGGAGGAGATCCGGTGATGCCCGCGCCACTGCTGCCCCGGCCTCGGATGCTGCCCTGGCCTCGGGCGGTGCTGCGCCGGGTCGCCCGGTACGGCCCGCTCGCCCGGCTCCTCCAGGCCGGCCTTCCCATCCGGGCCGAGGACTATGTCCAGGACGGCCGGTACGTCATCCGGGCCGACCTGCCCGGCGTCGACCCGTCCCGGGACGTCCGCGTGTCCGTGCACGACCGCACCCTGGAGATCAGGGCCGTCCGGCGGGCCGACCTGAGGAACCGGAACCGCACCGAGATCCCCTACGGTCTGCTGCGCCGGGTCGTGACGCTGCCCCGCGGCGCCGACGGCGACACCCTCACCACCCACTACGCCGACGGCGTCCTGGAGATCGCCCTCGCCGTCCCCGGCAACCGGCCGCGCCGCTGACCCGGCGCCCCTGGGCGTGGTAGACCATGGACACGTGTTGGCTGATGTGGTCGAACGTCTGGCGTGCCCGATATGCGGGGAACCGCTGCTCCTCGAAGACAAGGCGCTGCGCTGCGCACGAGGGCACGCGTTCGACATCGCCCGCCAGGGCTATGCGAACCTCCTGCCCGGCAACGCCCGCCCCGGCACCGCCGACACCCCCGAGATGGTGGGCGCACGCGAGGACTTCCTGGCCACCGGCCATTTCGCCCCCATGGCGGACGCCCTCACCGAGATCGTGACCACCCAACCCGAGACCGGATGCGTCCTCGACGCGGGCGCAGGCACGGGCTACTACCTGAGCGCGGTGCTGAAGCCGCTGGAGCACGCGGTGGGCATCGCGCTGGACCTCTCCAAGTACGCCGCCCGGCGCGCGGCCCGCGCCCATCCGCGGATCGGAGCCGTGGTCGCCGACCTGTGGCGCCCCCTCCCGGTCCGCACCGACTCGGTGGACGCGATCGTCAACGTCTTCGCGCCCCGCAACGCCGCGGAGTTCCAGAGGGTGCTGCGCCCCGGCGGCCTCCTGATCACCGTCACCCCCTCGCCCCGGCATCTCGGCCCCCTCGTCGAAGCCCTCGGCCTGGTGACGGTGGACGAGCAGAAGAACGAACGCGTCGACTCCACGCTCGGCGAGCACTTCACCCTGGAGTCACGGCGCACCCTGGAGTACCAGGCGACCCTCGACCACACGGAGACCGAAGCACTCGTCGGCATGGGCCCCAGCGCCCATCACGTCCCCGCCGACGAACTCCGACGCCGCCTGACCGCCCTCCCCGCGCCGGTCACGACCCCACTCTCCTTCGTGATCTCCACCTTCCGCTCCACCCCATAGCAACCCCCCACGCGCAGCCCTTCGGCCAGGCTGCTCACGGAAATCCGCGGTAGCGCGGATGGATGCCGGTTCCGCATCGTCGCCGGGGGAGGATCCCAGCGAGCCACTATCGCGGCGACGCCCTTCGGGCCGAGTCAGCATCGGCGGCCCTGACGAAAGGAGCGAGCGTCTTGCCATGGCTGGCGCCTGGCGCCTGGCGCAGCAGGCCAGCCGGATAGGCCGGTTGCTGCCGGGTGCCGGTCATGGCGCCGCTGAGGACGCGGGGCGTGCGTCGGCCAGTGACCGTGCGCGCAAGACCGGGCGTGCGCCGTCACTCGGGCGCCAGCGGGGCGGCGAGCTGCGGCCGTACAGAGTACGCGACGGGCTTCGGGGCGAAGAACGTTGGGTCGCGTATGGCCGGTGGGGGGCGACGCCCCTGTCAGATGCGAGCGGCCGGCCGGGCCCCTGCGGAAGGCGACGACGGGCATCGGCGATCGGCTTTCCACAGAGGCGACCTCACACGCCCATCACCCGCGCGACAGCGGGCGCCGAGCCGGGCGGATGCGCCCCATGTTCGCGGGCATGTCTGGCAAGTCGTGCGCCATCGCCCTGGCCGTGAAGCCGACAACGCCTGGCCACCCGGGGTGGGGGTTAGGAGTCGCGTTGGTCCAGCCAGTCGAGGATCACGCGCATGCCGTCATGCCAGTGCTGTTCGAGGATGGCGGCGGCGGTGGACGGGTCGCAGGCGGCCAGAGCGTCGACGATCTCCACGTGCTGGCGGTCGGCGTCCTCCCGGGAAGGTGCCTCCCGCATGTAGGTCAGCTCGTAGCGGGAGACGTTCGTCCGGAGGCGCCTGACGAAGGTCATCAGGTGGCCGTTGCCCGACGCCGCCACAAGCGCGCCGTGGGCTTCGGTGTCGAGGCGCCAGCGCCGGACCGGGTCCGTGCAGCGTGCCAGCTCCCCGAAGGTCTCCCGGAGGGCGTCCAGCGTGGCGGGATCCAGGGGACGCGCCGTGCGCACGGCGAGGGCTTCCAACGAGCCGAGGATCGGGTACAGCTCGACGACCTCCCGGCGGACCAGGGGCCGGACCGTGAAGCCGCGGGCCAGCGAGGACGACAGGACTCCCTCGGCCTCCAGCCGCAACAGGGCCTCACGCACGGGAGTACGGGAGACGTCGAGCGCGCGGCTCAGGGACGCCTCGGTGAGCGCGGCGCCCGGCGGATAGTGCCCGTTGAGGATGAGGTCCACGATGCGGGCGTAGACCGCCTCGCGGAGCGGTTCGGGCCGGGGGATGGGTTGCTGCGCTGGCTCTGCCGGGATCATTGACGATAGGGGCTTTCCTCGCGGTGCCGACGCTCGAACTCCGAGCGCATGCAGAGCGTATCCAGCGCGGGCATCCGGTCCACGGCGAGGATCCCGTCCAGATGATCGATCTCATGCTGGAGGAGTTCGGCGAGTTCTCCTTCGGCGCGCATGGCGTGGTGCTCTCCGTCGCGGGACTGCCACGAGACGTCGATCCACGTTGAGCGCTCGGCCCGGCCGAAGAACTCGACGGAGAAGCTGAGGCAGGTGTCCCAGGGCTGCCAGGTCTCGGCGGAGCGGTTCGTGATCCGGGGGTTCACCAGCACCCACGGCTCGTCGATGGACATGTAGACGAGCCGGACGGGCGCGCCGATCTGGGGTGCTGCGATGCCGCGTCCGTACGTGGTGCGCCGCACCCAGTCCGCGAGGGTGTCGGCCAGGTCGCCGACGAGGCCGTCGAGCTCCGGCGACTTCGGGTCGATCTCCCGCACGGGTGTCCGGAGCGCCGGGTCGCCGAGTTGAAGGGTCGGTCTGATCGTCATTCGCCTATCGTATACGATACGCAAATGACGGATCTGTCGCTCGGCAACATCGAAGAGGCCGCTCGCCTCATCGATCCCACGTTCTTGAACACGCCGCAGTTCGTCGACGCCGCCCTGTCCCGCCGCCTCGGCGCCGACACCCTGGTCAAGTTGGAAACGCTGAACCCCATCCGGTCGTTCAAGGGCCGCGGAGCGGACTACTACCTGCGGCGGGTGCCCGGCGGCCGGACGGTGGTTTGCGCGTCGGCCGGCAATTTCGGGCAGGCCGTCGCGTACGCGGGCGGTGCGCGCGGGGTGGAGGTCGTCGTGTTCGCGGCGACGAGCGCGAACCCCGCCAAGGTCGCGCGAATGCGGGAACTCGGCGCCGAGGTGATCCTGACCGGTGACGACTTCGACGCCGCGAAGGTCGCCGCCCGCGCCTATGCCGCCGAGGACCCCGCACGGCTGTTCGTCGAGGACGGTGACGAGGCGAGCATCGCCGAGGGCGCCGGCACGATCGGAGTCGAGCTGGCGCCACTGGGCGTCGGGACGTTGCTGGTGCCGGTGGGGAACGGCGCGCTCATCGCCGGTGTCGGCCGCTGGCTGAAGGAGGTCTCGCCCGGCACGAAGATCATCGGCGTCTGCGCGGCCGGGGCGCCCGCGATGGCCGACAGCTGGCGGCAGGGCCGGCCGGTCGCCTCCTCCTCACCCCGGACGGCGGCCGACGGCATCGCCGTGCGCGAGCCCGTCCCCGCCGCCGTGGACCGGATGCTGAACTGTGTGGACGATGTCGTGCTGGTTGACGAGGAGCACATCCGCCGGGCCGTCCGGGTGGTGCGGGACACGCTCGGCCTGCTCGTGGAGCCGGCCGGCGCCGCCGGGATCGCCGCCGCCCTCCAGCACGGGATCTCCGGGGACGGACTGGCGACGATCATCACCGGCGCCAACCTCGCTCCCGACCTCCGCGCCGAGCTCACCGGCACCGGCGGCCGCGCGGATTGACCGGCCACCACCCTCCCCGAGGCCCATCGGCGAACGCCTGCGCGGCATGATTCGAGGCCGCGGACCGGCAAGAGGCACGGCGGCCTGCCGAGGAACTGCCCGGCCGAACGGCCCCTCATGAAACGGCGGCCGACACCGCTGGCTGCAGCGATCGGCGCGGCCGGAGCGACCGGCATGACCGGTACCCAGCCTCGCCAGCCGGGATGCCGCCCCGACAGCTCACGCCGTCCGAGCGCCTACCCGGCCGCCCGCGATGCCGGGTTCGTCCCCGCCCGTGCCCCTTTTTTTGCGGGCGCCTGCGGCGTGCTGGTGGGCGGGCACGATCGTGGAGTTCACCCCCGCTGCGAAAACCGGCCGTGGCTCTCTTCACCAGGCACCAGCGGGGACCGGAACGCCTCGCCCTCGATTTCGAGGTGACGCACCAGGGCGGCGGTGAACTCGGCGACGTGCCTGTCGTGCAGCGTCAGGTGGGAGCCGTTGAAGTCCGCTGGGTACGGGCTGGCCCGCGCCCGAACGCGCGGCAAACGGCACCTGTCGTTCTGGTTCTCTCCTCCCGCATGGCGCCGTCGTGGTGCCGCTGGCCGCCCGCAGCTCGGCCGCGAGCGGGGCCGCATGCGGCGGTTGTGGGTGACGACGACTACGTCGCGGTGCCTCGGAAGTCCGTCAACGCTTCGCCCTCGGATTCGGGTGACGTACCGGGGCGGCGGTGAACTCGGCGACGTGCCTGTCGTGCAGCGTCAGGTGGGAGCCGTTGAAGCCGGCCGGGTACGGGCTGGCCCCCACCTGCACGCGCGGCGAACGGCACCTGTCGTTCTGGATCATCTCCCCCCGCATGGCGCCGATCGCCGCCGTCGTCCCGCCGCTGACCGCCCGCAGCCCGGCCGCGAGCGCGGCCGCATGCGGCGGTTGTGGGTGGCGACGACCACGTCGCGGTGCCCCGGAAGTCGGCAACGCCTCACCGATCATTGGCCCCGTCCTGGGCGGCCGGCTGTCTCGCGGGCGAGTAAAAGCGCAGTGCACATCGTGTCAGCGAGAGGAAAGCGAAAGGTCGCCGTGTCCTGTTTCACTCAGGTGCGAGGCAGCCCTGTGTGGCACTGGGATCTCGACAAGGAGTTCGGCATGCGAGTGATGAACGGTATTCGCCGTGCGATCGCAGGCGGTGCGGTGGGGGCGTCCATGTTGATCGTCGGCCAGACGGCCGCGCTCGCCGACGCCCCGGCGACCGCGGAGCCGAGCTGGTGCCAGTTCTGGGAGGTCAACGTGACGATCGAGCCGGGCGGCGCGGCGACCGGGCATCGGTATGCCGACATGCTCATCCAGAACGACTCAGACAACGACTGCAGCGTCACCACGAAGGTGGGCTTGAGGCTGCTCGACGCCGAAGGAAACCAGCTCCCCACTCGTGCCGTCTATCCGTCCGAGACTCCGGAACCGGTGACGCTGGAGCCGTTCCAGACGGCTGTCATCCCCATGGAGTGGGTCGTCGTTCCCACCGGTGACGAGCCCGATGACGGTCCGTGCCAGCCCGAGCCGGCGGCGGTGGACGTCGACCTCCCGGGAAATGCCGAGCCCCAGCCGGAGTGGAACGTGGTCGACTGGACCTTCGGCCCAGTCTGCAACAAGGGAACGCTCAAGCTGTCGCCAATCAAGGTCAAGGCGTGAATCAGCCACCCCGCTTGTCCCCCCGGCGATTCCGCGGTGGACTGTGAGCAGAGATTCCGCGGTGGACTGTGAGCGGAGCAGCAGGTGTCCTCGCCACTCAAGGCGAAACATAGCTGAGCGGCCTGGCCGCCGAGGAGGGAAACGGGCATGCGCGAGTCGTTGCGCGTGCCCGCTTTCCGTGTGCGGTCGCCCTGGTGGATATGGAGCCGGGCGGTCTTGGCCCATCCGCAATCCCGGTGCGTCAACCTGGGGGCCCCGGGCCAGGTCGGCCGAACTAATCTGATCCGACCTCGCAACAGCCCTAATAATGCTTCGCCACGTTTCTGATCTCGGTGGCGATGGTGTTTTGCGAGGTCTGCCGAGGGCGCCGCGGTCCTGTCGCGGTTGGAGGAGTACACCGCCGGAGTGTTCGCGGGGTCGCCGCAGCCGAACCAGCGCGCACGGGCGAGTCGTATGTGCGGGGGCTGTTGCCGGACGGGCGCCATAAGCCGATGCAGCCGATGGCGGAGCGGCTTGGCGTCGATCATCAGCGGCTGCAGCAGGTCCCGACGTCCTCGACCTGGGATTTGGCTGCGGTACGGCGTCGGTCGGCGGCGATGACCGACCAGGTGGACGCTCCGGCGGGGGGCGATGACACCGTTGAAGCGGCCGGGCAGGTCGCGGGTGAACTGCTTGGCGGCGGCTTTGGCGGCCTCGAAGCGGGTGGGGGTGACGTCGCGGGCCATCATCGACAGGGAGACGTCGACGGCGACCATGACGGTGGCGCGGTCGCGGGGGACCTTGACGCCGGTGGCGGGGCGGGCGAAGCCGGCTCCGCCCAGGTACGGATCCTCGTCTCCAGGGCGGCCCGGCAGTACGCGGGCACGCTGGGCAAGGTCGGTGACTGCCAGGTCAGGTTGAGCATGCGCGCGGTCACCGCCGCCTCGGCCGCGTTCACTGGCGCGCCCGCCGACTCGGATGACGCGCGCGGATGAGCCCGTTCCCGACGCGCCGACGCCGGGGAACACTGAACGGCGCCAGAGGGCGGGTGCTTTGACTGCGCCTGCCGTCTGCGCCTGCCGTCTGCGCCTGCCGTCTGCGCCTGCCGTCTGCGCCTGCCGTCTGCGCGTCCTCGGAGTGTTGGGACGGCACCTGAGCGGGGGCGGAGGGGCTGGCGCCCGTGTCCCGCGCCACCAGGAACCCCGCACCGGCCAGCAATCATCCCGTGGCGCTTGCACCCCTGTCGCTGATCCAGGCGTCGACCCGACGCAGAACCGGCTCCACCCGCGACACGGCGACGACCCGCATGAGCAGCAGGGCCAGGTGCCCGCCTCGTGCGGCGGTCGTACAGGGCTGTGCTGCTTCCACTTGTGCTGACCCGCGTGTGGGTGATCAGACGTGAGGTGGCCGTGCACTTCTGGCCGGTGGATTCGAACCCAGCATGCAGTTCGGCACCACCACCCTCCTCAAACGCGACCTCGCCGTCGCCGCCCTCGCCGCGCGCCGAGTGCGGCCTGCTTGGCGACGCGTTACAGGTCCCGCGTCGGCGAGGACGGTCGAGGCCGGGCGCTGCGGTCATGAAACGGGCCCGTGAATGACGGGTTCCTGCCTTCCTCGGCCGCAGTCGGTGTGGGGCAAGTGGTGGCGACGCAGCTGCGGGAGAGCTGAACAGCAGCCCGAAGCCGGTCGCCCACAGGCGCCATTGCTGCGGTAGCGGAGTAGCTGGCAGCGGGTGGTCGGCGCGGTGATGCCCAGGGCCAGGGCCGTCAGGAAGACCGGCGCGGAGGCGGCGATCATCGACTTTCGCGGTGGTCATGCGACTCGCTCAGTCCGGTGTCGCTGCGCTGGGCTGTCATGACCGCGTCGAAGTCCGGCTCGGCGATCAGCTTGTCGGCTGCCTCGTTGACGTGGCGTTTCGGCGTGGGCAAGCAGCGCGCCGTCTTGCCGCGCATCTCTGTCTGGACGCGTTTGCCGGCTCCCGCACCGGGTGATGACGGTGTGTCTCACCGTGGTGGAGCCGGTGAACGGCACCGCGTCCGCTTCGGGATGGCCCACGATCGCTGAGCCGGCCTCGCGCCTGCCGAACTCGACGGAGGGGCGGGGAGCGGGTGGCACAGGGTCCTGGTCAAAAGCGTCGGTGCAGTGCGGGGCGGCGTCGCGACGGTCAGGTCTGAGGGCCGGCCGTCGCGAGCTTTGAACGCAACGGCGATGGCGGTGTTGCCAGGTGGTTTGGCTGGTGGCGGCGGTGACCGTGCTGGCTGTGGGCGGGGCCGCCGCCGGAGTGCCCTACGGCGAGCGCGGGCCCGCACCGACACCGCCAGCTCGACAAGGGCGGCGGGGCGATGTCTTCCCACCGCGTCGTCACGACAACGGCTGGACTCTCTGCTGCAGAGGCCGCAGCGCTCGATCAGGTCGTTCAATCCTGAAAACTGGCTGACCAGCGCAAACTTGCAACGCCTCGGCAAGCGGAACGAAACGGCAGACGTGAACGCCGGTGATCGACGCATACCGACGGCTATGACGCCGCCGACCATGCCTTCCCACGCCTTGTCGCTGTCGCGGGCTCCGCAGGCGGCACCCTCACGTGGACGTGCCCTGGACCACTGAGATGCCGGCGTCCCCCGGCCGCCTCGATTTGACTGCCTCGATCTTGCCTGCCTAAAGTCTTCCGCACCTGAGGGATGCGGGACGCCGCAAGGCGGACGGCCCCGGGGACCAGATCTGGAGACGGCTCCGAGCGGCGCTCGGTGTGCTGTAGACTGATCTGGTCAGCCCGAACGGGGTGCTGGACGCCGGTGAGGCGGCCGACCCGGTGGGCAACCTCCACGAGTCGAAGTTGAGCCGATCAAGGCTCTTGTTCGATTTGTGGGACCCCTGGTCTGGACATCCATTGTCGAATTGACCCAGAAGCGGTCAGTTTGACAGGAGGAAAAGGCCAGGTAAATTAGAAGAGTCGCCCCGGGGGCGGGAAACGCGAAAGCGGGAACCGCGCGGTGGGTGTC
>NZ_BAAAZG010000028.1:0-105678 GCF_039536785.1 Actinomadura miaoliensis | reverse complement strand
CCACGCCTCCGCGCCCCTGCGCGTCGGCGCGGCCGTCGACACCGCCCCGGCCGCCGTCGGCCAGCCCGGCGCCCCGCCCGCCGGCTCCGGCGCGTCCGTCCACGCGGGACACGGCCAGGACGCCCGAGCCCCGGCCGTCCACGGCACGCCCCGCGCCGCCGGCCGCCAAGCCGACGGCCCCGCCGGAGCGGCCGGTTCCTGCGCCCTGCCCGCCGCAGTCGCGGCGCTAGGCGCGGCCCGTACGTGTCCGCGTTGAGCACCCAGGAGGTCCGCGGCGGCGACGTCACGACGTTCGAGGAGTTCGTGACCGCCTCCGCGGGCTCCCTGCTGCGCACCGCCGTCTTCCTCGTCTACGACCGGCACGTCGCCGAGGACCTGGTGCAACTGGCCTATGAGCGGGTCGCGCGGCGGTGGCGGCGGCTGGCGTCGGGCAACCCCGAGGCGTACGCCCGGAAGATCATCGTCAACCTGGCCATCGACGAGCGAAAGCGCCGCCGCGACCTGCCGGTCGGCTCCGTCACCGAGGTGGAACGGCTGGCCGGGACCGCGCCCGCCGGACCGCCCGGCGGGGTGCCCGGCGGGGCGGACGGCGAACTGGACGAGGCGCTGCGCGCCCTGCCGCCCAAGCAGCGCGCCGTCCTGGTGCTGCGCTACTGGTGCGATCTGAGCGAACAGGAGATCGCCGAGACCCTCGGGATCTCCCGGGGAACGGTCAAGAGCCACGCCGCGCGCGCCATGGCGGCCCTGCGCGAGCACATGACGGCCGAGGAGCCGCGGCCCGCGGCGGAAGGGGACGGGGCGCATGGACGATGAGCTCGAAGCCCTGCTGCGCGACCACTACCGCCGGGCCGCCGAGGAGATCGACGCCGACCCGGCGCTCGTGCGCCGGTACCGCGCCGTCGCCCGGCCCGGGGCCGACGGCACGCGGACGCGAGGCGCCGGCGCGTGGGCGCGGAACCCGCTGCGGGACGGCGTCGGCGTCCGGCGCTGGGCGCTGCCCGTCGTCGCGGCCGCCGCCACGGCCGCCGTCGTCCTCGCCGCGGCGATCCTGCTGTGGCGATCCCCGCAGCCGACGCCGCCGCCACGGCCCGCCGCGCCGCCCTCGCCCGCGGCCACCACGACACCCACGCCCGTGCCGTCGCCGCCCCGGGCTCCGTCACGACCGCCGGTGTCGAGGTCGGCGGAGCGTTCCCGCACCACACCGCCGTCCCCGCCGACGCCCCCCGGCCCCTCGGCGCCACCGCGGCGGCCGGAGCCGACCGCGCAGCCGTCGACCAGGCGCCCGGTGGCGCCCGAACGACCGCAGGCGACGGCGGTGCCGGAGACGCCACGGCCGCCCACGGGGTCGCGTTAAAGTGACGCAATGTCCACGACCGAGATGATCATGCTCGGCGCCGTCGTCGTGCTGATCCTGGGCCTGCTGATGATCGCGGTGGCCCGGAGCGCGGAGCGACGGCGCCGGCGCCGGCACGAGACGGCCTACGTCAAACCGTCCTCCGCCGTCGTCGGCGTGCCCGCCCCCGCCCCCGATTCCGTCCCGCCCGTCGTCGGGGTCCCCGCCGCCACCCGCGACCGCGCGCTCGAACTGATCGGGCAGGGCCGGGTGATCCAGGCGATCAAGGAGGTGCGCATGGACACCGGCCTGGGACTCAAGGAGGCCAAGGACTTCGTCGACGCCCTCAAGGACGGACGCGTCCCGCCCCGGCCCGTCATCGGCGCCGCCACCCTCTCCGACCGGGTCCGGGAGTTCAAGGCCAACGCCGACGTCGAGGCGGCCATCGCCCTCGTCCGCGCCGAGACCGGCATGAGCCGCGGCGAGGCCGAACGCTTCGTCGCCGCCCTCGAATGACGCCTCACGTGACGCCTCACAAGACGTCTCAGGCGACGTAGAGGCGCACGAACGTGCCGTCCCAGCCGGTGCGCAACTCCATCAGGTCCACCAGCAACCGGACCGTCCACAGCCCGAAACCGCGCTCCAGCGCCGAGCCGGGCGGAACGAACCCCGTCAGCGAATCCGGCCGCGGACGCCACAGGCCGTGGTCACCCACCTCGCACACCACGTTCCGGCCGTCCCGCCACAGCCACAGCCCGACCGGCGGGCAGCCGTACGCCAGCGCGTTGGCGGCGACCTCGTTCGCCGCCGTCACCAGGTTCCGCGCCGAACCGCCGTACAGCCCGTGCCGCACCGCCCGCTCGCCGACGAAGGCGCGCAGCGGATACAGGTCGTTCGACCGGATCGGCAGGTAATCGGCGTCGGCGGGACGGCCGACGCGGCGGGTGCGGTCGCATTCGTCCCCGAAGTCCACCGGATCCGTGTAGCGGCGGTTGCGGACCGTCACACCGCCGTCCAGCAGCAGCGGATGCGTACGCCGGGCGTGGTCGAGGACCGCGCCGGGCAGCGCCGCCCGGTCGTACGGGCACAACGCCAGCGCGTCGACACCGCCGAACACCACGTTGATCAGCGACTCGTACCGCGCCCACTCCACCGTCTCCCGGGCGTCCCGCCCCTGCCACACCGGCTCGGCCAGGGCCCGGACGCGGCGCGGCGCCATCGCGTTGACCAGCTGCTGGTACTGCTTGAGCGTCCGCACGGGATGCCGGTAGAACTCCTCGGAGTCGTAGAACCGTACGAGCCCCTCGAAACCGGACAGGCTGTCACGCAGCGCGCCCAGCCCGGGCTCGCGGACCACCGCCACCACCGCGTCCCCCGCCCGCACCCCGTCGCGCAGGAACGGCACGGCGACCCGCAGGAACTCCTCCAGGCCGCGGTAGAGGAGCGCCCGGTGCTCCAACGCCATGAGGTCAGTTCTCCCGCGCCGGGACGGGACGGCGCCGGCCCCGCAGCAGCCCGGGCAGCCGGCGCCAGCCGACCATGTCGATCAGCTCCGCCACGCCGGCCGGCACGTCGTCCAGCACCAGGCCGCGCCCGCCGGGCAGGCCCGCGGCGTGCCGCGCCAGCAGGGCCAGCCCGGCCACGTCGATGAAGCGCAGCCCGGACAGGTCCAGGTGCGTCCGCCGCCGCGTGGCCGTGACCCGCGCGAGCCGGTCGGCGAACACCGTGTGCCGCGCCGCGTCCAGCTCGCCCTCCACCCGAAGCCCGTGCGGCTCGAACGTGCGCACGATCCTCAGGACGCCGTCGTCGTACTCCGGATTGGCCGCCACCAGCACTTCGTGCGCGTCGCGCAGCGCCGTCAGCTCGTCCCGCGGACGGGCCCCGCGGCGCACCTGGCAGATCGCCATGGTGGTGGTGCTGGGCGAGACGGCCTGGTCGACCAGGTGCTCACAGCTGAGCATCCGCGTCAGGCCGGCGGGTCCGGGCGCGGCCAGCAGCCAGCTGAAGTCGGTGGTGACGCGCACGGCCCGGAACTCCTGCCCGAACGCCGACTCCACCTCGCGCGCCACCGCGTCCAGCATGCGCGGCGGATCGAACCGCCCGGCCCGGTCCAGGCAGGTCAGCTCCCGCGACAGCACGCGCAGTTGCCGGCGGCGCACCCGGTCGAGCAGGTCCACACCGGCCAGCCGCCGCACGCCCGGCAGCCGCTCGGGCGGCGCGTCGGTGACGTACACGACCTTCTCCTCGGTGTTGCGCAACCCGTCGTGCACGAAGTCACCGATGACGTGCTCGCGTTCCTCGGGCGTGCGGTAGGCGAGCCACCCATGATCCCCCGGCCGCAACTCGCCCACGGCGCGCTCGGCGAACCACCCGCCGCCCGGCTCGCTCATGACGGGCCCCGCCGATCGAGGCCGGCGTTCCCGCCCGCGAAAGCGGGATCATGCCGACGGGGAGCGGCATGATCCACCTGAAACGGCGCCATGCCCCAGAGTAAGCCGCCCGCCCCCGCCGTTTTCGCGATGGCGGCGGCCTCAGGTGGCCGGGAATGCCGGTAAACCGGATGCGTCACCCACCCGTCCGGGCGCTAAGCTGATCGAAGTTTCCTCGCGACATTCCGGCGGGCGTGGCGAAATCCGGCATACGCGGCAGGTTTAGGTCCTGTTGGTGGTGACACCGTGGGGGTTCGAGTCCCCCCGCCCGCACCAGTCGAATGCGCGTGCTCGCCGCCTCGCGCGGGCGCCCTCGCCCGAGGGCCCTCGGCGGCCGGGCGCGCCGAGGCCCTCGGAGCCGGAGCTCACAGATCGAGGTCGCGGCGGAGGCGGTCGACGTGGCCGGTGGCCTTCACGTTGTAGTAGGCCTGCTCGATCTTGCCGTCGGGGTCGATGATGAAGGTGGAGCGGATCACGCCGACGACGACGCGGCCGTAGAGCTTCTTCTCGCCGTAGGCCCCGTACGCGCGCAGCACGTCGGCGTCGGGGTCGGACAGCAGCGGGAAGGTCAGCCCCTCCTTCTCGCGGAACTTGGCGAGCTTGGGCGGCTCGTCGGGGGAGACCCCGATGACGGTGGCGCCCGCGGCCTCGAAGTCGGCGAGGCTGGACTGGAAGTCGACCGACTCCTTGGTGCAGCCGGGGGTCATGGCCGCCGGGTAGAAGTAGAGGATCACCCGCCTGCCGCGCAGCGACGCCAGGGACACCGGGTTGCCGTCGGCGTCGGGAAGCTCGAACTCGGGGGCGACGTCGCCGGGCTGCAGCCGATCGGACACCACATCCGCCTTTCCTGCTCGAATGGACGCCTCCACCGTACCGGCTGGGGTGAGGCGGGCGTTCGGCGGGAAGACCTGACAGACTGTTCGGATCATGCGCTGCCGACGCCCGTGACACGATGCCCGGATCCGGTCCTCGAACGGGCGGGACGATCTCGAAGACCACGAACGACGATAGGAAACGGCATGGCTGACAGGGCCCGCGACCCGGAGGCGCTGGAGCGGGAGATCGAGCGCACCCGCCAGGAGCTCGCCCGCACCATCGACGCGCTGGCCGACCGGGTCAGTCCCCGCAACGTCGCCCAGCGCGGCGCCGAGCGGATCAAGGAGGAGGCCGGGCAGGTCGCCAAGGTCGCCCGCACCATGCTGACCCCGGCCGACGGCCGGGAGCCGGGGGAGCGCGCGGGCGGCGACCGCCGGGCCCTGCTGATCGGCGTCGGCGTGGCGGTGACGATCACCGCCCTGGTCGTCTGGCGCCGCAGGCGACGCTGAACGATCCCCTCGAACAGGCGCCGGTCCGCTCCCGCGGCCGGCGCCTTTTCCCTGCCCGGCAGTGAAGGGCCGCCGGTCAGCGGAGGGTCGGTTCGGCGCGGGTGACCCAGTCGGGGCCGCGTTCGAGTTCGGCCTCGGGGATGTAGGGGACGATGAAGGCGTACCGTTCGAGCACCTCGGGCGGTACTTCGCCGGTGTCGCCGAAGGCGGCGATCTCGCCCCAGCAGGGGGCGCCCAGCGAGCCGCTGTGGTGGCGGACGGACAGGCCCGCGCACAGGTTGGCGAACGACAGCCGGTGGCCGAGTGGCCAGCCGGCGAGGGTGCCGAAGACGAACCCGGCGGCGAACACGTCGCCCGCGCCGGTGGGGTCGAGGGCCTCGACCGGCAGGGCGTCGGCGTGGGCGTGTTCGCCGGTGGACGAGTCGATCGCGATGGCGCCGGCGGCGCCCTGCTTGACGACCACGACGGGGACGCGGTCGGCGAGGGCGTGCAGGGCATCCTCGGGGGTGCGGGTACGGGTGTAGGCCATGGCCTCCACGGCGTTGGGCAGGAAGACGTCGACGTGGCGGAGACGGTCGAGGACGTCGGTGGACCAGGTCTCGGTGGGGTCCCAGGCGACGTCGGCGAAGACGCGGGTGCCCGCGCGGCGCAGTTCCAGGGCCCAGCCGGGGACGGGGCGGTCGATGTCGACGAAGCAGGTCGCGGCGGCGGGCGGGTCGGTGACCAGGTCGGTGTCCCCGGCCGGGGCGGGACGGGCGTAGGTGACCATGCTGCGGTCGGAGTCGTAGGCCAGCGACACCGTGACCGGCGTGGGCCAGCCGGTGATCTCGCGGGACCAGCGCAGGTCGACGCCCTCCTGCTCGGACAGGGCGCGCCACAGGTAGGCCCCGAACATGTCGTCGCCGAACGCGCTGGCCAGGCCGGTGCGCAGGCCCAGGCGGCTCATGGCGACGGCGAGGTTGGCGACGCCGCCGGGGGCCGAGCCGAGGCCGTCGGTGACCAGTTCGGTGCCGGGCGGGGGCAGGCCGGGCAGCCCGGTGAAGATCATGTCCATGAAGACCCGGCCGGTCAGGAAGACGTCCAGGCCGTGGTGCGGCACGTCCCCGGCGTGCAGGATGTCGCCGGCGGGGCCGCGTTCGGCGCACGGGTCCCGCAGGGAGGGCTCGGGGGGCGTGCCGGGCGGCGGCCCCGGGTCGGTCACGGTCATCTCATCCCCCCGTTTCGGTGGCATGCCTGCGCGGGACCCCGTCGTCCCGTCACGCGCTCCTATCCGTCCAGGTCGGGAGCGGTCACGGTGAAGCGGGCCTCGACGGAGGAGCGCACGAGCTGGGTCTCGGGTTCCAGGACGATCGGCTCGGGTTCGGACG
This sequence comes from Actinomadura miaoliensis, assembly GCF_039536785.1. Classification (NCBI taxonomy): domain Bacteria; kingdom Bacillati; phylum Actinomycetota; class Actinomycetes; order Streptosporangiales; family Thermomonosporaceae; genus Actinomadura; species Actinomadura miaoliensis. Next base: position 99,224 of record NZ_BAAAZG010000028.1, on the reverse strand, counting down.
GCGGGACGGCGCCGTAGGTCTCGGCGGCCATGGGCGCCGCCATCATGGGCGTCGCGGCCCGGACGTTGTCCCTGATCAGGCCGGAGTCGGCGAGCTCGACCAGGCCGGTGAGGCGGGCGCCGAGCGCCTCGGCGTAGCTGCGGGCGCGGGCGACGGCCTCCTGCGCGGCCTGGCGGGCGGCCCGCGCGTAGACCTCGCTGTCGCGGCGCAGGTCCCACTGGGGGCCGTGGACGAAGGTGCGCTCCATGTCGCCGAGCCGGGTGACCAGCTCGCCGAGCACGGTGAAGTCCACGACGGTGACCTTGATCCAGGCGGTGCCCTGGTAGGCGCGGATCTCGCCCTCGCGGCGCCGCTGCCGCAGCACCGGCGAGATGGCCAGGCCGCCCGTCTCGACCCGTTCGACCGCAGCGCCGTACGACCTGATCAGGTCGAGGGCGTGCTGGTTGCGTTCGACGAGGCGGTCCAGGGCGGTGCGGCGCTCGTCCTCCTGGCTCTGGACGTGCACCGACAGCAGGGCCAGTTCGGGCTGGGCCTCCAGCACGACCTCGCCGCGGACGCTGATCACTGGGGCGTCGCTCATGCCCACAATGTACGACGCCGGCCCGCCCTTTCACCGGCGCGCGGCCGGGGAAAGGGGCCTCACAGGAACGTGCGGCCCTCGCCCCGGTAGGTGGGGACGGTCCGCACCAGGCGGTCGCCGTCGATGAGGTGGAGTTCGGCGAAGCGTTCGCACAGTTCGCCGGCCTTGGTGTGCCGGAACCAGACGCGGTCGCCGATCGCCAGCCGGTCGGCGGTCTCGCCGAGCAGCGGCGTCTGGACCTCTCCGGCGCCCTCCTCCGGGTCGTAGGACAGGCCGGTGGGCAGGTAGGGCTGGGGGAGGCGGATCGGGTCGCCGGGGCCGGACGCCAGGTAGCCGCCGCCCAGGCAGGTCACCACGCCGGGGGCGGGGCGCCGGACGACCGGCAGCGCGAACAGGGCGGCGGGGCGGCCGCGGAAGTTGGAGTAGTAGTCGAACAGGTGCGGCTGGTAGAGACCCGATCCGGCGGCGACCTCGGTGACGGCGCGTTCGGCGGCGGTCTTCTCGACGCTGCCGGTGCCGCCGCCGTTGACGAACTCCAGGTCGGTCAGTTCGCGGACGGCGGTGACGATGGCGGCGCGGCGGCGGGCGAGTTCCAGACGGGAGCGGCGCTGCATGACCTGGATGGCGCGGGCGCGTACGGGCCGGCCGGGCGGCAGGTCGCCGACGCCGGCGATCTGCCCTTCGTAGGCCATGAGCCCGACGAGTCGCAGGCCGGGCCGTTTGAGGATGCGTTCGGCGAAGGCGCGCACCTGGGCGGGGGCGTGCAGCGGGGAGCGGCGTGCGCCGACGCGCAGCCGTCCGTGCAGGGCGCGGTAGGAGGCGTCGACGTCGACGCAGACGCGGACGGGGCGGCCTTCGGCGCAGCGTTCGATGAGGTCGAGATGGTCGTCGCAGTCGACCATGAGGGTGACGGTGCGGGCGGCGTGCTCGTCGCGGGCGAGCGCGGTGAGGGCGGTGCGGTCCGTGGTGGGGTAGGCGACGAGGATGTCGTCGCTGACGCGCCGTTCGGCCAGCCAGAGGGCCTCGGGAAGGGTGAACGCCATGACGCCGGCGAAGCCGTCCATGGCGAGGGCCTCCTCCAGCAGCGCCCGGCACCGCACGGACTTGCTGGCGACGCGGATCGGCTTGCCGGCGGCGCGCCGGACGAGGTCGGCGGCGTTGGCCCGGAACGCGGCCAGGTCCACGACCGCGAACGGGGCGTCGAGGGCGGCGGTGGCCGCGTCGTAGCGCTCCCGGAGGTTCATGGGCACACCCTGCCACAGGTTCCGGCGAATATGAAAACAGTTCATATCCGGCGGAGCGCCCGGGGTGGGCGCGGGGTGCGGCCGGGCGTCAGGCGCGGGAGTGCTCGGCGAAGAAGTCCCAGAGCATGGTGCTCGCGCGGGACGGCCACTCGTGCGTGCCGCCCCGCACCCGGCACAGGGTGACCTCCGCGCCCCGCGCGCCCCTGCCGGTGGAGTCGCACTCGATCGCGCCGACGCTGATGACCTTGGGCCGCAGCCGCGGCAGGTTCCCGGCGTCGCGCCAGACGTCGACCGCGTACGAGACGGGCGGGTAGGGGCGGTCGTCGTTGACGTCGCGGCGTCCGCCGCCGTCGAACGGGACGTTGCGGTCGGCCGTCCCGTGGAAGATCATCGCGGCGACCGGGCGGTCCGGATCGCACTCGGTCACCAGCGCGCCCTCGACCACCCCGATCGCGGCGACCTTGCCGGGCTTCTCGCAGGCCATGCGGTACGCCATGCCCGCGCCGTTGGAGAAGCCGGTGACGTACACGCGCCCGGCGTCGGCCAGGCCCGCGCCGGTCAGCCGGTCGATGAGCCTGGTGAGGAACCCGACGTCGTCGATCTTGCCGATCTTGGCGGGCCCGCAGCAGTCGCCGGCGTTCCAGGTGGTCATGAAGCCGTCGGGATACGCGACCAGGAAGCCCTTGTCGTCGGCCAGTTCGTCGAACCCGGACAGCGTGCGCATCTTGTCCATGGTGGCCAGGCCCCCGTGCAGCGCCACCACGAGCGGCATGGGCTTGGCCGGCCTGCCGTCGCGCCACCGTCCGTTCGCCATCTTCGGCGGGACGTGCAGCAGGTACTCGCGGTGCCCGAACGTGCCCACGTCGAGTTTCTGCTTGTGCGTGCCGGCGGAGGTGGGGATGCCGTCCACCGTCGCGGGCCGCTTCTCGTCCGCACCCGGGCCCTTCCGCTTGCCGGGGCCGTCGCCACCGCCACTGTCGCCGCCGCCGTCCGTGCATCCGGCGAGCACCACCATGACCGTCAGGAGGAGGACGAGAAGTCGCCGCATGCGTGCGAATCTAACCCTCCGCCGCACACCGAAACTACCGCTCGGTTAACAAAGCGCGTCTCCGCAGCTCACCCTCGCACGACAACCGGCTCGGCGGCCAGCCCGGCCAGACGCGCCAGGCGCCGGTGCGAGTCAAGCCGGGCCGCGCGGTCGTAGGTGCTGGTGTGCACGAGGAACTCGTCTGCCCCCGTACGCGCGAGCAGACCGTCCAGGGCGTCGGCGACCTCGTCCTCGGTGCCGTGGACGTGGCCCTGCATCGCCTCGTCGAACAGCCTGCGCTCCCGCTCGCTCATCGACTCCGGGGCCGGGACGTCGTGCGGCGGCATCAGCGGGGGGAACTCTCCGCGCATCCGGGAGTAGGCCATCGACCACGCCTCCGGCACCAGCAGCCGCCGGGCCTGCTCGGTGGTGTCGGCGATGACGACGGTCCCGGAGATCACCACGTACGGCTCGTCGCCCCACACGGTCGGACGGAAGCCGTCGCGGTAACGGCCGATCGCGTCGAGCATGCGGCGCTCGCCCCGGACGGCCGCGATCACCAGCGGCAGCCCGAACCGCGCCGCCACGTCGGCTCCCGCGCCCGTCGCCAGGACGAACGCGGGGACCCCCAGCCCCTCGGCGGGCCACGCGTGCACCCCGGGATGCTTCGGCTGGTCGCCGGTGAAGTAGCCGAGCAGCTCGCCGAGCTGCTCGGAGAACTCGTCGGCGTCCTCCTTGCCGTGCCCGAGCGCGCGCCGCACGCCCCCCGTGAACCCGACCGAGCGTCCCAGGCCCATGTCGATCCGCCCCGGGTACAGCGACTCCAGCACGCCGAACTGCTCGGCGACCACCAGCGGCTGATGGTTGGGCAGCATCACCCCGCCGGTGCCCACGCGGATCCGCGAGGTCGCCGCCGCGACGGCCGCCGCCAGCACCGTCGGCGCCGAGCCCGCCACCCCCGGCACGCCGTGGTGCTCGGCCACCCAGAAGCGGTGGAACCCCAGCGCCTCGGCCTGCCGCGCGAACTCCACCGTCTCCCGCAGCGCCCGTTGATGGCTCTCCCCGCGCCGCGTCCGGGACCGGTCGAGCACCGACCACCGGACGCGCCCCAACGCCGCTCCCATGGTCGTGGTCAACAACGCCCGGCGCCCGGATCATCCTTCGTGGCCGGCCGGGGGAGCCGCGCCGGCGATCTGGTTGAGGAGCCGGACGTGGCGGGTGAAGGCGGCCCGGCCCTCGCCACATGCCGAGCTCTGAAGCGGGCAATCGGCGCGTCAGCCCTCCGCCGTCAGCAGCGGGGCGACGGCGGTCAGCAGGTGGGGCGGGTCGATGTTCGGGAGGGCGGTGATCTCCTCGCGGGTGAGCCAGGCGTGGCCCAGGTAGGTCTCGTTCTCCTCGGGCGTGAACCCGCCCGGACGCACCGCCGGCGAGCCGCCGAAACGCGCCAGGTAGAACGGCTCGACCTTGACGTAGTGGCGGCCCAGCCAGTGGAAGTCGCGGTCCACCCGGACGCACACGTCCCGGATCGCCTCGCCGGGCAGGCCCGTCTCCTCGCGCAGTTCGCGGCGCGCCGCGTCCAGGGGCGTCTCCCCGGGGTCGATGCCGCCGCCGGGCGGCTCCCAGAAGACCCGGCCGGACACCGGGTCGTGCCAGTGCAGCAGCAGGACGCGCCCACCGGAGTCGACGCAGATGACCCGCACGGCGGGACGGTCGGACGGCGTCTCGGTCATGGAAAATCCCCTCTCGGCGGTACGGCGCCCGGGAACGGCGGCGAGCCCGCCAGTAAGCTCGTAAGTCTCACCCAGCGTGATCGTTCCACCGTCTCCGAAAGCGGCGAAGTGACATCGTGACCAGCTCCAGCGCAAGCGAATACGTGCTGACGCTCTCCTGCCCCGACCGTCCCGGCATCGTGGCGGCCGTCTCCGGGCTGCTGGCCGAGCGCGGCTGCAACATCGTGGAGAGCCAGCAGTTCGGCGACCGCGACTCCGGCACGTTCTTCATGCGGGTGCAGTTCGTCGCGCTGCCCGACACCGATCCCGACGAGCTGCGGGGCGCGTTCGCGTCCCTGGGGCCCGAGCTGGGCCTGGACTGGCGGCTGCACGACGCGGCCGAGCGCACCCGCGTGCTCATCATGGTCTCCAAGGGCGGGCACTGCCTCAACGACCTGCTGTACCGGCAGCGGTCCGGCCTGCTGGACATCGACATCGTGGCCGTGGTGTCCAACCATCCCGACCTGCGGCCGCTCACCCAGTCGTACGGGATCGACTACCACCACCTGCCGGTCACGGCGGGCGGCAAGGCGGCGCAGGAGGCCGAGGTGCTCACCCTCGTCGAGCACTACCGCGCCGACCTGGTGGTGCTCGCCCGATACATGCAGATCCTGTCCGACGACTTCTGCGCCAAGCTGCCCGGGCGAATGATCAACATCCACCACTCGTTCCTGCCGAGCTTCAAGGGCGCCCGGCCCTACCACCAGGCGCACGCGCGCGGCGTCAAGCTGATCGGCGCCACCGCGCACTACGTGACCCCCGACCTGGACGAGGGCCCGATCATCGAGCAGGAGGTCGCCCGCGTCGACCACACGCACCGTCCCGAGGACCTGATGGCGGTCGGCCGCGACATGGAGTGCCTGGCGCTGGCCCGCGCCGTGCGCTGGCACGCCGAGCACCGCGTGCTGCTGAACGGGGACCGCACCGTCGTCTTCCGCTGAGCGCCGTCCGCCGACGCCCCCGGCCGTTCCGGCGTGCGCCCGGGAGTAATGATCCGTCACTGTGGGTAGTGGCGTGGTTACGCATGCCCACTTGTCGACGGGGGTGGCGATGGGCGAAACGACACTGGTCACACAGGTGACGGAACGGACGCGCGCACCGGAGGCCGCGCAGTGGCTGACCCGGCGGGCGTTCCGGCCGCAGTGCGCGCTGGCGGCGCTGGCCGCGGCGGCCGTGGTCACGGCCGCCGGGGCGGTGACGGCGATCGAGGCGATCTGGGCCATGGCCTCGGGCGGGGCGCACCTGCTGCCGGTCGACCGGATGGCCTCCGTGCTGCGGCGCGTCACCTGGGAGGAGACGCCCGCGCTGGCCACGGCGGCCGCGCTGACCGCGCTCGGGCTGGCCATGGTGGTCTCGGCGGTGCCCCGCAGGGGCCGGACGCTGCCGATGCGCGGCGTCACCCCGTGGTCGGCGGCCGGGATGAGCCGCTCGGACGTACGACGCGTGCTGGTCGACACGGCCGCGCGCGTGCCCGGCATCACGCGCGCGCGGGTGGGGGTGCGGGGCAGGCGGGTGCGGCCCCGGGTCGTCGTGCGGACGACCACGCACTACTGCAATCCCGCCATGTTCGATTCGCGGGTGCGCCGGGCGGTGCTCGACCGGCTGGCCGAGCTCGACCTGCTGGAGGAACGGCGCGTCAGCGCCCTGACGACGTGGCGGAGGGACTGACCGATGCGAGTCGCCACGGCCCTGACCGGCACGGTGCTGCTGATGTGCGGAGCGCTCGCGCTGTGCGCCGGCCTCGGCGCGTTCGGCGCGGCGTGGCAGCTGCGGCCGGTGCTCGACCCGGCGGTGATCCGGTACGCGGCGCGCAACGCCTGGTTCTGGCCCGTCCTGGCCAGCGTCGCCGAGTTCCTGGCGCTGGTCGGGCTGGCCTGGCTGATCCGGGAGGGGCGGGCGTCGCTGCGCCGGTGGCGTCCCGCGCTGCGCGGCCACGCACGCGCGCAGGCCCGGCGGGCGGGGGAGGAACTGCTCCGCGACGCCGGGCGGGTGCCCGGCGTCGCGGAGGTGCGGATGCGGCTCACCGGCAGCGCGGCCCGGCCGCGCCTGCTGATGACCGTCACCTGCGCCGAGGACGCGTCCCCGGCCGCGATCTACGCCGCGCTGGTCGCGGGGCCGGTGGCCCGGTACCGCGCCGTGACGGCGATGGGGGGACTGGAGGCGGTCATCGACTTCCGGCTGCGGCGGTCCGGGAGGCCGAGTCGCCGTCCGGTCCCGACCCGGGCGCCGCGCCGCTGGGGGCCGCGGACGCCGTGGCGGCGGCCGTCCCGGACGCACCGGACGGTTCGGGTGCGGATCGCCCGGACGGCTCGGACGATGTCGCCGGCTCGGCTGCTGCGGCGTGGTCGTCCAGGAGCGTCGCCTCGTTGAACGGGTCCTCGCCCGCCAGCACGCGGCGCGCCCGGGCCGAGTCCAGCTCGCCCGTCCAGGACCCGATGACCACGGTGGCGACGGCGTTGCCGGCGAAGTTGGTCAGCGCCCGCGCCTCGGACATGAACCGGTCGATGCCGACGATGAAGCCGACGCCGTCCACCAGCTCGGGCCGGTGCGACTGCAGGCCGCCCGCCAGCGTGGCCAGTCCGGCGCCGCTGACCCCGGCCGCGCCCTTGGACGCGATGATCATGAAGACCAGCAGGGACAGCTGGGCGCCCAGCGACAGCGGGTCGTCCTGCGCCGCGGCGATGAACAGGGTCGCCATGGTCAGGTAGATGGCGGTGCCGTCCAGGTTGAACGAGTAGCCGGTCGGCACGGTGATGCCGACCACCGGCCGGCTGACGCCCAGGTGCTCCATCTTGGCGATCAGCCGCGGCAGCGCCGACTCCGAGGAGGAGGTCGACAGGATCAGCAGGAACTCGCGGGCCAGGTAGCGCAGCAGCTGGAACAGGTTGATCCGGGCCACCGCCCACAGCACGGTGCCGAGCACGACCACCACGAACAGCGCACAGGTGATGTAGAACCCGAGCATGATCACCGCGAGGCTGCGCAGCGCGGACCAGCCGGTCTCGCCGACCACCGCGGCGATCGCGCCGAACGCGCCGACCGGCGCCGCCCACATGATCATCGCCAGGATGCGGAACACCAGCCGCTGGACGTGCTCGATGCCGCGCAGGATCGGCGCGCCCGCCGGGCCCATCTTCTGCAGCGCGAACCCGGCCAGCAGCGCCACCAGCAGGGTCTGCAGCACCTGGCCCTCGGTCAGCGCCGACAGCAGCGAGGTGGGGATGATGCCGAGCAGGAAGTCGACGGTGCCCTCGCCGCCCTCGGCCGACTCGTGCGCCTTGGCGGCCGAGCCCGGGTCCAGGTGCATGCCCTCGCCCGGGTGCAGGAAGTTGCCGACCGCCAGGCCGATGCCCAGCGCGAACGTCGACATGACCAGGAAGTAGCCGAGGGCGATCAGCCCGACCTTGCCGACCTTGGCGGCCTTGGCGACCGAGCCGATGCCCAGCACGATCGTGCAGAAGATGATCGGCGAGATCATCATCTTGATCAGGTTGACGAACCCGGTGCCGAGCGGCTTGAGTTCGGTCGCCACGTCCGGTGCGACCAGGCCCACCGCGATGCCGGCCACCACGGCGCCGATGACGGCCAGGTAGAGGTAGTGCACCGGGTCCCGGCGCCGCCGGGCCGGGGCGGTGCCGGTGCCGCCGGTTGTCGGCGTAGCGGACACGGTCGCCTCCTCGGGGTCTCGCGGACCGTCGCGGGTCCGGGGGGTGGATGGGGGTGCGCCGGGCATGCCGGCGCGTTCGAACAGCGACTATCCGGGTTCGTGTGATAGTCGTCACGTTTTTGTACATTTCGTTCACATGCAGGTGATGTGCTCGTCATGAAGGCAGCGCGATGAGGGTGTCGCGATGAACGGGGCGCCGCGATGAGGCCGCCGATCCCGGGAGCGAGCCGGCGGTGGAGCCTGGCCGGGCAGCTGCTGGCGCTGCAGGCGGCCGTGGTCGCCCTGCTGGTGGTGGTCGGCGCCGCGCTGGCGTACCTGGACGCGGCGCGCGCCGCCGACGACCGCGCCCGCGAGACGGTCACCGTCGTGGCCACCACGCTCGCCGACTCCCCGGGCGTGCGCGAGGCGCTGGCCGAGCGCGACCCCAGCCGCACGCTGCAGCCGCTGGCCGAACGGGTCCGCGTCGACACCGGCGTCGACTTCATCACGATCATGAACCGGAACCGGATCCGCTACTCGCACCCGAACCCGGAGCAGATCGGCCGTCCCTTCGTCGGCAACATCGGCCCCGCCCTGGCCGGGCGGCCGTTCACCGAGACCTACACCGGCACGCTGGGGCCGTCCGTGCGCGCCGTCGTGCCCGTCTTCGACGAGGAGCACCGGGTGGCGGCGCTGGTGGCGGTCGGCATCACCGTCCACGCGATCTCCGCCGAGCTGCGCGAGCGGCTGGTCACGCTGGCCCTCGTCGTGCTGGCCGTGCTGGCGGTCGGGATCGCCGGCAGCGGCCTGGTCAGCGCGCGGCTGCGCCGGCAGACCCGGGGCGCGGCGCCCGCCGACCTGCGCGCCATGTTCGACTACTACGAGTCGATCCTGCACGCGGTGCGCGAGGGCCTGGTCCTGCTCGACCGGGACGGCCGCGTCGTGCTGTGCAACGACGCCGCCCGCGAGCTGCTCGACCTGTCCGGCGACCCGCGCGGCCGCCGGGCCGCCGACCTCGGCCTGCCCGACGAGCTGACCGCCGCGCTGGTGTCGCCCGAACCCCGGTCCGACGAGATCCACGTCGCCGACACCCGGGTGCTGGTCGTCAACACCGTCCCGGTGCGGTCACGGGGCCGCGCCATGGGCACCGCCGCCACCCTGCGTGACCACACCGAGCTGCAGACGCTCACCGGCGAGCTGGGCGCCGTGCGCGGGTTCGCCGAGGCGCTGCGCGCCCAGGCGCACGAGGCCGCCAACCGCCTGCACACCGTCGTGTCGCTGGTCGAGCTGGGCCGCAGTGAGCAGGCCGTCCAGTTCGCCACCGCCGAGCTGGAGACCGCACAGCGGCTCACCGACCGGGTGGTGGACGCCGTCGGCGAGCCCGTGCTGGCCGCGCTGCTGCTCGGCAAGGGCGCCGACGCCGCCGAACGGGGCGTCGAGCTCGTCCTCACCGACGAGTCCGCGCTCGGCGACACGGTGGTCGACCAGGCCGGGATCGACCCCCGTGACCTGGTCACTATCCTCGGAAACCTGATGGACAACGCGGTCGACGCCGCGATCGAGGGCGCGGCCTCCCACCGGGAGCCGCCCCGGGTGGTGGTCACCGCCCGGACGGACGGGGGAGAGCTGGTACTGCGGGTGGCCGACAACGGTCCGGGCGTGGACCCCGAGCGCGTGCCCGCCATGTTCCGGCGCGGCTGGACAACCAAGCCCGCCGAGGGCCCGGTGGGGCACGGCCTCGGGCTCGCGCTGGTCGGCCGGGCCGTGCGGCGGTACGGCGGCACCATCGAGGTCACGCGCGACGTCGGCGCGGTCTTCACGGTCCGACTGCCGCTGCGTGCGAGGAGGACGCCGTGATCCGGGTGCTGGTGGTGGAGGACGATCCGGTCGCCGCCGAGGCGCACCGGACGTACGTCGAACGCGTGCCCGGGTTCGCCGTCGCCGGGGTCGTCCACTCGGGGGCGGATGCGCTGCGGTTCTGCGAGCGCACGCCCGTCGACCTGGTGCTGCTGGACTTCTACCTGCCCGACACCCACGGGCTGAAGGTCTGCCGGGCGCTGCGGGCCGCGGGCAGCACGGTCGACGTGATCGCGGTGACGTCCGCCCGCGACCTGGCCGCGGTGCGCTCGGCGGTGTCCGCCGGGGTGGTGCAGTACCTGCTCAAGCCGTTCACGTTCGCGGCGCTGCGCGACAAGCTGGAGCGGTACGCGCGGTTCCGGCAGCGCGCGGCGCGCTCCGGGGAGGTGACGGGCCAGGCCGACGTGGACGCGATGCTCGCCACCCTGCGCACCCCCGACCGCGGCTCGCTGCCCAAGGGCATGAGCGAGGAGACCCTCCAGGCGATCACCGAGGCGCTGGCCGGGGCGGACGAGGGGCTGTCCGCCGCGTCCGCGGCCACCCTCACCGGCGTGTCCCGGGTGACCGCGCGCCGCTACCTGGAGTACCTGGCCGACCAGGGCGTGGTGCGGCGCCGGCCGCACTACGGGCAGGTCGGCAGGCCCGAGGTGCGCTTCTACCGGGCCGGCGCGGCGGAGTAGATCTTCGCAGGTCCGGGTACGTAACCCGCTGTCCGACCAGGACCGAACGGCAACGGGGGGATGCGCTGTGGGGGACCTGCACGACAACACCGATCGCACGGGCGCCGCGCGGGCGGGCGGCCGGGCCGGGGGCAAGGGCACGGGACGGGACCGGCGCGCCGGCGGCGAGACCCGCCGCGACGACGCCCGCCGCGACGACGTCCGTCCGGATGACGCCCGGCGCAAGGGACAGGTGCGCCGGACCCCGGACAAGGCCAAACGGAACGACGCGGCGAAGAAGATCAGGGCGATGTTCGAGCCCAAGCTGTAGCGGCCGCACACGCGCGGGCCGGTGGCGCCGACTGAGGGGCCACCGGCCCTTCGGCGGACTGGACGGTTGTGTTCTCCAACTCACGGCGCTACGTTCGGGGCCAGTGAGTTGGGTTTTCCAACTCGATGACGCCGAACGTGATCTCGGAGGAACGCCGTGAGCAGTCCGACCATCCGGGCCGGGGACGCCGCAGCGGACGGGGCGGTGCGCGGGGCCCGGCCGGGGGCCGTCTTCGCCGTCGTCGCCACCGGTGTGGCGATGTCCAACCTGGACCTGTTCATCGTCAACGTGGCCCTGCCGCGGATCGGGGAGCGGTACGCGGGGGCGTCGCTGTCCGAGCTGTCCTGGGTGCTCAACGCGTACGCGGTGGTGTTCGCCGCGCTCATGGTCCCGGCCGGCGGATTCGCCGACCGGACCGGGCCCCGCCGCGCCTACCTGCTCGGCCTGGCCGTGTTCACGGCCGCGTCGGTGGCCTGTGCCGTCTCGCCGGGCGTGTGGTCGCTGATGGCCGCGCGCGTCGTCCAGGCCGCCGGGGCGGCGTTGCTCATTCCCTCCTCGCTGGGGCTCCTGCTGGCCGCGACCCCGCCGGAGCGGCGGCTGCCGGCGGTGCGCGGCTGGACCGCCGTCAGCGGGCTGGCGGCGGCGCTCGGTCCCGTCGCGGGCGGGCTGCTCACCCAGTTCGACTGGCGCTGGGTCTTCCTGGTGAACGTGCCGATCGGGCTGGCGGCGCTGGCGGCGGGCGCGCGGCTGCTGCCCCGTCCGCCCGCCCGCGCGGACGGGGCGCGACCGGACCTGCCGGGTGCGGCGCTGCTGACCGCCGGCGTCGCCGCGCTCGCCCTCGGCGTGGTCAAGAGCGACGACTGGGGCTGGACGTCGGCGCGGGTGCCGGGCTCACTGGCGGCCGGTGCCGTGCTGCTCGCGCTGTGCGCGTGGCGGTCGGCGCGGCACCCGTCGCCGGTGGTCCCGCCCGGGCTGCTGAGGCTGCCCGCGTTCGGCCCGGCCACGGTCGCCAACATCCTGTTCGCGGTGGCGTTCGCCGCGATGCTGCTGTCGGCGGTGCTGTGGTGCCAGCAGGTCTGGCACTGGTCGGCGCTGCGCACGGGGCTGGCGATCTCTCCCGGTCCGCTGATGGTGCCCGGACTGGCGGTGGGCGCGGCACCGCTGGCCCGCCGCGTGGGCGCCGGGCCGCTGTCGTTCCTCGGCTGTGTCCTCTTCGCGGCCGGGATCGGCTGGTGGATGTGGCGGATGGAGGACGGCTACGCCGCCGGCATGCTGCCCGGGATGCTGCTGACCGGAGTGGGCGTCGGGCTGACCCTGCCGACGCTGATCGGCGCGGCGGTGTCCGCGGTGCCGCCGCGCAGCTTCTCCACCGGCTCGGCGGTGGTCACCATGGCCCGGCAGGTCGGCACCGTCCTCGGCGTCGCGATGCTCGTGGCGCTGCTGGGCGCGGGGGACCCGGGCGCGATCTCGTTCGACGCCGGCTGGCTGGGCACCGTGCTCGCCGCCGCGGCCGCCGCCCTGGCCTGCCTGACGCTGCCCCGCGCCCGCCGAGCCTGAGCCCGCGCGGCGCCCGCCGGATGTGATCCCGGCCACCCGGCGAGTGGGTTGTTTTTTCCAACTAACCAGCCGAGAGTGGGATTCAGAACGGGATTCGGCCCGGTGGGGTCCGACTCATCGAAGGAGATCCAGATGCGAGACGCGGTGATCGTGGAGGCGGTGCGCACGCCGGTCGGCAAGGGCAAGCCGGGCGGGCGGCTGCACTCGGAGTACCCGGTCGACCTGCTGGCCCGTACCCTCAGGACCCTGGTGGAGCGGGCGGGGATCGATCCGGCCGAGGTCGACGACGTGGTGGGCGGCGTGGTCACCCAGGTGGGCGACCAGGCGGTGAACGTCACCCGGTCGGCCGTGCTCGCCGCCGGGTTCCCCGAGAGCGTCCCGGCGACCACCGTCGACCGGCAGTGCGGGTCCTCCCAGCAGGCCGCGCACTTCGCCGCGCAGGGAGTGATCAGCGGCGCGTACGACGTCGCGATCGCCTGCGGGCTGGAGTCGATGTCGCGCGTCCCGATGGGGTCCAGCGTGCTGCCCGGCAGCAACCCCTTCGGCGCCCTCCTCCCCGAGCGCTACCCCGGCGGGCTCATCGGGCAGGGCATCGCCGCCGAGCGGATCGCCGCCCGCTGGAAGCTCTCCCGCGAGGAGCTGGACGCGTTCGCCTACGAGTCGCACATGCGCGCGCACGCCGCCTGGGAGAACGGCGAGTTCGACCGCGAGGTCGCCTGGAGCGGGCAGCGCGACGAGACCGTCCGGCCCACCACCTCGATGGAGGCGCTGGCCGGGCTCAAGCCCGCCTACTACGACCCCGTCTACGAGGAGCGGTTCCCCGAGATCGGCTGGCAGATCACCGCGGGCAACGCCTCCCCGCTCAACGACGGCGCGGCCGCGCTGCTGATCATGAGCGGCGACGCCGCCCGGCGGCTCGGGCTGCGGCCGCGGGCCCGCTTCCACGGCTTCGCGGTGGCCGGGGACGACCCCCTGCTGATGCTCACCGCGATCATCCCCGCCACCGAGAAGGTGCTGAAGCGCTCCGGCCTGACCCCTGACGACATCGATCTGTTCGAGGTCAACGAGGCGTTCTCCTCGGTGGTGCTGGCGTGGCGGCGCGAGACCGGCGTCGCCTCCGACAGGGTCAACGTGCGCGGCGGCGCGATCGCCATCGGCCATCCGCTGGGCGCCAGCGGCGCGCGCATCATGACCACCCTCCTGCACGCCCTGGAGGACCGCGGCGCCCGCTTCGGCCTCCAGACCATGTGCGAGGCCGGCGGCATGGCCAACGCCACCGTCATCGAACGCCTCTGACCACCGTCCGCCGGGGGCCGGGCGACCCCCGGCCCTCTCCGGGGCGCACGACGAGCGGGCGCGTCGGAAAATCCAACCAACGTATTGTGGGGTCCATGCCGAAAGACGCCGACCCGCGCGAGTGCTCCATCGCCGACGCCCTGCAGATCGTCGGCGAACGCTGGAGCCTGCTGGTCATCCGCGAACTGGTCTACGGGGTGCGCCGGTTCGACGGAATCGCCCGCAACACCGGCGCCCCGCGCGACATCCTCACCGCGCGGCTGCGCAAGCTGGAGACCGCCGGAATCGTCCGGCGCGAGCTGTACAGCGAGCGTCCGGCCCGGTACGAGTACCACCTCACCGAGGCGGGCTGGGAACTGAGCGACGTGCTGGCCGTGCTCATGAGCTGGGGCGACCGGCACCTCAACCCCGACGACCCGCCCGTCCGGTGGACCCACGTCTGCGGCGAGCGCCTGCGGCCCCAGGTGGTGTGCGCCTGCTGCGGCCGCCCGGTCAGAGACGGCGCGACGCCCACCGGCCGCGGCGCCCGCACCTGACCCGCCCGTCCACCACCCTCCAGGCGGACGGACGACACGACTCCGGCGGAACTCCTCACGCGGAGACGACGCGCAGCGCCTCGGCGATCTCCTTCACCTCGATCTCCGAACACGACGTCGCGATCCGGACCACCAGATCGAACGCCTCGTCCTCGTTCAGCGCCGAGGCATACCCGCTGGCGACGAGCATGATCTCCATGGTCGCCCACGCCGTTCGCTTGTTGCCGTCGACGAACGGATGGTTGCAGACGATGGAGTGGAGGAGGGCCGCCGCCTTCTCCTCCACCTCTGGGTACGCCTCGACGCCGAAGGCGATCGTCTGGGGGCGGGCGACGGCGCTCTGCACCAGGCCGACGTCCCGCACGGCGGGCTGACCTCCGAGATGTCGCGCGTTGATCGCGATCACCTGTTCGACGGTCGGATAGATCATGTGTCGGCCAGCCGTCGGAACAGTCCTTCGCGTCGCGCGAACACTTCCTCGGTGGCAGCGGAGATGGCGGCCTCCTGCGCGCGGCGCGCCAGCAACTCTTCGGCTGCCTGAACGAGAATCGAGTTCACGGAGGTGTGGTCGGACTTGGCGAGAGCGACCAGCCGCTCGTCGATGTCGTCGGGGATGCGGACGCTGCGAGTGGTCATGTCCGCAGCATAACTCGTTGTCATACCAGGATGGTATCGCGTTATCGTGGCGCTGCGTCATCGATTGATTACGCAAGGCCATTTCGTCTGGCGGTCAGCACTCGATCACGTTGACGGCGAGGCCGCCGCGGCTCGTCTCCTTGTACTTGTCGAGCATGTCGCGGCCGGTGTCGCGCATCGTCTTGATGGCCTTGTCGAGGGAGACGAAGTGGCGGCCGTCGCCGCGCAGGGAGATGCGGGCGGCGCTGATGGCCTTGGTGGCGCCGACGGCGTTGCGCTCGATGCAGGGGATCTGCACCAGGCCGCCGATGGGGTCGCAGGTCAAGCCCAGGTTGTGCTCGATGCCGATCTCGGCGGCGTTCTCCACCTGCTCGGGGGTGCCGCCGAGCACCTCGGCGAGGCCCGCGGCGGCCATCGAGCAGGCCGAGCCGACCTCGCCCTGGCAGCCGACCTCGGCGCCGGAGATGGACGCGTTCTGCTTGAACAGCACGCCGATCGCGCCGGAGGTGAGCAGGAAGCGGACCACGCCGGTGTCGTCGGCGCGGGGCACGAAGCGGTCGTAGTAGTGCAGGACGGCGGGGATGATGCCCGCGGCGCCGTTGGTGGGGGCGGTGACGATGCGTCCCCCGGCGGCGTTCTCCTCGTTCACGGCCAGCGCGAAGAGGGTCACCCAGTCCATCGCGTGCAGGGGGTCGGCGGGGCTCTCGGCCAGGAGCTGGCGGTGCAGGTGGGGGGCGCGGCGCCGCACCTTCAGGCCGCCGGGCAGCAGCCCCTCGCGGGTGCAGCCGCGTTCGACGCACGCGCGCATCACCCGCCACAGGTCCAGCAGCCCGGAGCGGATCTCGTCCTCGGTGCGGCCGAACGCCTTCTCGTTCTCCAGCATCAGCGCGGGGATCGACAGGCCCGTGTCGCGGCAGAGCGCCAGCAGCTCGGCGGCGGACGCGAACGGGTAGGGCAGGACGGTGTCGTCGGGCTTGATGCGGTCGGCGCCGGCGGCCTCCTCGTCGACGACGAAGCCGCCGCCCACCGAGTAGTAGACGCGGGCGCGCAGCTCGCCGCCGGAGTCGTCGAACGCGGTGAAGAGCATCCCGTTGGGGTGGCCGGGCAGCGTCTGCTTGCGTTCGAAGACCAGGTGCTCGCCGACGACGAACGGGACGTCGTGGGAGCCGAACAACCGCAGCGCCTTGTTCGCCCGGATGGCGGCCAGGCGTTCGTCCACGGTGTCGACGTCGACGAGCTCGGGTTTGTCGCCTTCCAGGCCGAGGATCACGGCCTTGTCGCTGCCGTGGCCCTTGCCGGTCAGGCCGAGCGACCCGTACAGGACCGCCCGGACGGACGCGGTCTTCTCGAGCAGGCCGTCACGGGCCAGGCCGCGGGCGAAGCGGTGTGCGGCTGCCATCGGCCCGCCCGTGTGCGAGCTGGACGGTCCGATTCCGATCTTGAAAAGGTCGAAGACACTGATGGCCATCGCACGCTCCCTCCGTGACCGGGGGGTCGCCCCGGTCACGGGAGGCACTAGAGGGTCGGATACAGGGGGTGCTTGTCGGCGAGCGCCCGCACGCGGGCCGCCAGGGCCGCCTGGTCGCAGGACGGCTGCAGGGCCTCGGCGATCACGTCGGCGACCTCGGCGAAGTCCTCGGCGGTGAAGCCGCGGGTGGCCAGGGCGGGGGTGCCGATCCGCAGGCCCGAGGTGACCATCGGCGGACGCGGGTCGTTGGGCACGGCGTTGCGGTTGACGGTGATGCCGATGTCGTGCAGCCGGTCCTCGGCGTCCCGGCCGGTCAGCTCGGAGTCGACCAGGTCGACCAGGACCAGGTGGACGTCGGTGCCGCCGGTCAGCACCTTCACCCCGGCCTTGGCCGCGTCCTCGGCCAGCAGCCGCTCGGCCAGGATGCGGGCGCCCTCCAGGGTGCGGGCCTGCCGGTCGCGGAACTCCGCCGACGCGGCGATCTTCAGCGCGACCGCCTTGGCGGCGATCACGTGCTCCAGCGGGCCGCCCTGCATGCCCGGGAACACCGCCGAGTTGATCTTCTTGCCGTACTCCTCGCGGGCCAGGATCAGCCCGCCGCGCGGACCCCCGAGGGTCTTGTGCGTGGTGGTGGTGACGATGTCCGCGTACGGGACGGGCGAGGGGTGCAGCCCGGCCGCGACCAGGCCCGCGAAGTGCGCCATGTCCACCATGAGCAGGGCCCCGACGGAGTCGGCGATCTCGCGGAACGCGGCGAAGTCGAGCTGGCGCGGGTACGCCGACCAGCCCGCCACGATCATCTTGGGGCGGTGCTCGGCGGCCAGCCGGGCGACCTCCTCCATGTCGACGCGGCCGTCCTCGGGCCGCACGTGGTAGGCGACCACGTTGAGCATCTTGCCGGAGTAGTTCAGGCGCATGCCGTGGGTCAGGTGCCCGCCGTGCGCCAGGTCCAGGCCGAGGATGGTGTCGCCGGGCTGGAGCATGGCGAAGTAGACCGCCGTGTTGGCCTGCGCGCCCGAGTGCGGCTGGACGTTGGCGTGCTCGGCGCCGAACAGCTCCTTGGCCCGGTCGATCGCCAGCTGCTCGGTGACGTCGACGTGCTCGCAGCCGCCGTAGTAGCGCCGCCCCGGGTAGCCCTCGGCGTACTTGTTGGTCAGCACCGAGCCCTGCGCCTCCAGCACGGCGACGGGCGCGAAGTTCTCCGAGGCGATCATTTCCAGCGTGCCCTGCTGGCGGCGCAGCTCGGCGGCGACGGCCTCGGCCACCTGCGGGTCGACGGCCGCCAGGGACTCGTTGAGGGACACGGGTCAGCCCTCCTCGATCAGCTTGCCGTAGGCGGTGGCGTCCAGCAGGTCGCCCGGCTCCTCGCTGAGCCGCACCTTGAAGATCCAGCCCTCGCCGTACGGGTCGTCGTTGATGACCTTCGGCTCGTCGACCACCGTGGCGTTGATCGCGGTGATCTCGCCGCTGACCGGCGAGTAGATGTCGCTGACCGACTTGGTCGACTCCACCTCCCCGCAGGGCTCCCCGGCCTCGACGGTGTCGCCCTCGCCGGGCTGCAGCTCGATGAAGACGATCTCGCCCAGGGCGTCGGCGGCGTGCTGGGTGATGCCGACGGTGACGATGCCGTCCTCGTTGTCGAGGCCGGACACCCACTCGTGCTCCTCGCTGTAGCGGAGCTGTTCCGGAACGCTCACGTTCGTTTCTCCCAGGTGTTTCAGGATCGCTTGTAGAACGGCAGGGGGACGACGTCGACCGGCTCGTGCCGGCCGCGGACGTCCACGGCGAGCCCGCTCTCCGCGACGCCGCTGTCGACGTACGCCATGGCGATCGGCCTGCCCAGTGTGGGCGACGGAGCGCCGCTGGTCACGACGCCGCACGGCGTGCCGTCGGAGCCGACGACCGGGTACCCCTTGCGGGGGGCCCGGCGGCCGCGCGCGACCAGCCCCACGAGCCTACGGCCTGGCGGGGTCTGGGCCTGCGCCGCCAGGGCGGACCTGCCGACGAAGTCGGCCTTCTTGTCGAGCTTGACCACGCGGCCGAGCCCGGCCTCGTAGGGGGTGGTCTCGGTGGTCAGCTCGTTGCCGTACAGCGGCATGCCCGCCTCCAGGCGGAGGGTGTCGCGCGCCGACAGCCCGGCGGGCACCACGCCCTCGGCGGCGGCGAGCGCCCGCCACAGCGCCACGGCGTCGCCGGACGAGACGAACAGCTCGAAGCCGTCCTCGCCGGTGTAGCCCGTGCGGGCGATGAGCGCGTCCACCCCGGCGACCTCCCCCGCCATGACGGCGTAGTAACGCAGGTCGGCCAGCGGGGCCTCGGTGTATCCGGAAAGGATGTCCTGGGAGCGGGGGCCCTGCAGCGCGACCAGGCCGTAGGAGGCGGAGCGGTCGTCGACGGCGGCCTCGAAACCGGCGGCCCGCCCGGTCAGCTCCTCGCGGACGGTGTCGACGTTGGCGGCGTTGGCGACCACCATGAACGTCTCGGCCGCGAGCCGGTAGACGATCAGGTCGTCCAGCACGCCCCCGTCGTGCGCGCAGATCATCGTGTAGCGGGCCCTGCCGACCGCCATGGGGGACAGGTTCCCCACCAGCGCGTGGTCGAGCGCGGCGCCCGCCCCCGGCCCGGACACGAAGATCTCTCCCATGTGGGACAGGTCGAACAGCCCGGCCCCGGTGCGGACGGCGCGGTGCTCGGCGGTCTCGCTCTGGTAGCGCAGCGGCATCTGGTAGCCCGCGAAGTCGACGAGCGTGGCGCCGAGGTCGGCATGGACCTCGTAGAGCGGCGTCTTCCTGGACATGGGTGGGCTCCTTCATCGCGGGGGCGCGCGTCGGGACGCGCATCATCATCGTCCCATCGGCGCACCGGCGTCGTCGGTGCCTCCCCCTCTGTCATCGGCGCCTGAGAGCTTCACCCCTCGCGCGGGGTTTTCACCTTCGGCGGGGGACCGTGTCCCCGCTTTCCAGAGGGCGCCTGGCCTGCGCGGTCCTGGGGCCTGAGAGGTTCCGGGGAGGATTTGCTCCTTCGGCGGCCCCCGCCGGCTGCGAGGGCGCTCTCCCGCACGGGATCAGCGGCGCAGGGTCAGCGTATCAGCGGCCTCCCCTCCCGCGTAGATCCGCGCCGCGGCGACGAAGGACAGGAACAGCGCCGGGTCGTCGCCCACCTCGGGATGCCACTGCACGCCCAGCGCGAACGCGCGTCCGGGCAGCTCGGCGGCCTCGACGACGCCGTCGTCCGCCCAGGCCACGGCGCGCAGGCCGGTGCCGAGCCGGTCGATCGACTGGTGGTGGTAGTGCGCCACCGTCGGCGTCGTGTCGCCGCCGAGGGCCTCGGCCGTCCGCGACCCCGGCTCCACGCGGACGGGGAAGTGCCCGTAGACGCCGGGGGCGGGGGAGTGGTCGGTGCGGCCGCCGACGACGTCCGGCAGGTGCTGGACGAGCGTGCCGCCCAGCGCCACGTTCAGCACCTGCAGGCCCCGGCAGATGCCGAGGAACGGCAGGTCGCGGTCCAGCGCGGCGTGCACGAGCGCCAGCTCGGAGCCGTCGCGGAAGTCCCGGACGCCGGAGACCTCGGGGTGCGGCTCGGCGCCGTACAGCGCCGGGTCGATGTCGCCGCCGCCCGCGACGACCAGCCCGTCCAGCCGGTCCACCAGGGACGCCGGCGCCCCGACGGGCGGCAGCAGCACCGGCTGCCCGCCCGCCTCGGCCACCTGCCGGACGTAGGCGTAGGGCACCAGCGCCGACCGCATGTTCCACACGCCGAAGCTCGCGTCCTCGACGTATCCGGTGATGCCGATGACGGGGCGGCTCGTCTCGTTCGCGGTGCCGGTCATAGCGGGGTGACGTAGGCGCCGGAGATCCCGCCGTCCACCAGGAACTGGGACGCGGTGATGAACGAGGCGTCGTCGGAGGCCAGGAACGCCACCGCGGCGGCGATCTCGTCGGCCTCGGCGAACCGGCCCATCGGGATGTGCACCAGGCGCCGCGCCGCCTCCTCCGGGTTGGCCGCGTACAGCTCGCGCAGCAGCGGCGTGTCCACCGGTCCGGGGCACAGCGCGTTCACCCGGATCCCCTCGCGGGCGAACTGCACGCCCAGCTCGCGGGTCATGGCCAGCACGCCGCCCTTGGACGCGGTGTAGGAGATCTGCGAGGTGGCCGCGCCCATCACCGCCACGAACGACGCGGTGTTGACGATGGAGCCCCTGCCCTGCTCGCGCATGTACGGCAGCACGTGCTTGCAGCACAGGTACACGCTGGTCAGGTTGACCTCCTGCACGCGCCGCCAGGCGTCCAGCCCGGTGTCCAGGATGGACGCGTCGTCGGGCGGGGAGATCCCGGCGTTGTTGAACGCGACGTCGACGCGGCCGTAGGCCTCCTTGGCGGCCCGGAACAGGGCCTCGACCTCGTCCTCCCGCGCCACGTCCGTGCGGACGAACAGCCCGCCGACCTCCTCGGCGGCGGCCTTGCCCGCGGTCTCGTCGACGTCCGCGACGACGACCTTCGCGCCCTCGCGCGCGAACCGGCGCGCGGTGGCCAGCCCGATGCCGCCGCCGCCTCCGGTGACGACGGCGACCCGGTCCTGCAAGCGCTGCATCCTGAGCCACTCCTACTCGGTAGCGATGAAGACGTTCTTGACCTCGGTGAACGCGTCGAGGGCGTCCGGCCCGAGCTCGCGGCCCAGCCCGGACTGCTTGAACCCGCCGAACGGCGTCCAGAAGCGCACCGCCGAGTTGGAGTTGACCGACAGGTTCCCCGAGTCGACGGCGCGGGAGACGCGCACGGCGCGGCCCACGTCGCGGGTCCAGATCGAGCCGGACAGGCCGTACTCGGTGTCGTTGGCCAGCCGGACGGCCTCGTCCTCGTCGTCGAACGGCGCGACGACCACGACCGGGCCGAACACCTCCTCGGTCCAGGCGGGCAGGCGCGCCGGGTCGCCGGGGGCCAGCAGCACGGTCGGCGCGAACCAGAACCCCGGGCCGTCCGGGGCCGAGCCGCGGAACGCCACGTGCGCGTCGTCCGGCACGAACGAGGCGACCTTGGCGCGGTGCGCGGCGCTGATCAGCGGCCCGACCTCGGTGTCGTCCTTGCGGGGGTCGCCCACGACGACGTCGCGGACGGCCGGTTCCAGCAGCTCCATGAACCGGTCGAAGACGGGGCGCTGCACCAGGATCCGGGAGCGGGCGCAGCAGTCCTGCCCGGCGTTCTCGAACACCGCGAGCGGGGCCGCGGCGGCGGCCCGCTCCACGTCGGCGTCGGCGAAGACGATGTTGGCGCTCTTGCCGCCCAGCTCCAGCGTGACCCGCTTGACACGGGGCCCTGACGCGGCCAGGATCTCCCGGCCCACCCGCGTCGACCCGGTGAACACGATCTTGCGGACGTCCGGGTGGTTCACCAGCCGCCGGCCCGCCACCGGGCCCTCCCCGGGCAGCACCTGCAGCACGCCCTCGGGCAGGCCCGCCGCCAGCGCCAGCTCGCCGACGCGGCGGGCGGTCAGCGGGGTCAGCTCCGACGGCTTGACGATCACGGTGTTGCCCGCGGCCAGCGCCGGGGCCACGCCCCAGCCCATGATCGGCATCGGGTAGTTCCACGGGACGATCACGCCGACCACGCCCAGCGGCTCGTGGAACGTCACGTCCAGGCCGCCCGGCACGGGGATCTGCCGCCCGGTGAGGCGTTCGGGCGCGGCGGCGTAGTAGTACAGCGTGTCGCGCAGGTTGGCGACCTCCCAGCGGGCCTGGCCGAGCGGGTGCCCGCAGTTGGTCACCTCCAGGTCGACCAGCTCGTCGGCGTGGTCGTCGACCTGCGCGGCGAACGCCCGCAGCAGCCGGGCGCGGTCGCCGGGCGCCACGGCGCGCCAGGCGGGGAACGCGGCCTTGGCGCGTTCCACCGCCGCGTCGACCTCCTCGGTGGAGGCCATCGGCACGGCCGCGACGACCTCCTCGGTCGCCGGGTTGATCACATCGAAGTCCATCGGTCCCCTCACAGGCGCTCGAAGCCGCGGAACAGTTCCCAGTCGGTCACGGCACGGTCGTAGGCGTCCAGCTCCACCCGGGCGGCGTTGGCGTAGTGCTCGACGACCTCGTCCCCGAACACCTTGCGGGCGAGCGCGCTGGAGCGCCAGTCCGCGGCCGCCTCGCGCAGCGTCCCCACCACCCGCGGCGCGTCGGAGACGTAGGCGTTGCCGCGGTAGGCCTCCTCCAGCGGCAGCCGCTCGTCGACGCCGTGCAGCCCGGCGGCGACCAGCGCGGCGACGGCCAGGTAGGGGTTGACGTCGCCGCCCGGCACCCGGTTCTCCACCCGCAGCGACGGCCCGTGGCCGACCAGCCGCAGCGCGCACGTGCGGTTGTCCACCCCCCACTTGATCGCCGTCGGGGCGAACGAGCCGGGCTGGTAGCGCTTGTAGGAGTTGACGTTCGGCGCGTACAGCAGCGTGAGGTCGCGCAGGCATGCCAGCTGGCCGGCGACGAAGTGCTCCCCGATCTCCGACAGGCCGTACGGGCCGTCCCCGGCCATGACCGGCGTGCCGTCCTCGGCGCGCAGCGAGACGTGGACGTGGCAGGAGTTGCCCTCGCGCTCGTTCGGCTTGGCCATGAACGTGATCGACATGCCCTCCTGGGCGGCGATCTCCTTGGCCCCGGTCTTGTAGAGGACGTGCTGGTCGCAGGTGGTCAGCGCGTCGGCGAACCGGAAGGCGATCTCGTGCTGGCCGAGGTTGCACTCGCCCTTGGCCGACTCGACGTACATCCCGGCGCCCTCCATCGACAGCCGGATGCGGCGCAGCAGCGGCTCGACGCGGGCGCCGCCGAGCAGCGAGTAGTCGACGTTGTACTGGTTGGCCGGGGTCAGGTCGCGGTACCCCTTCGTCCAGGCCTGCTCGTAGGAGTCCTGGTAGACGACGAACTCCAGCTCGGTGCCCACGTACGCGCCCCACCCGCGTTCGGCGAGCCGGGCGAGCTGGCGCCGCAGGATCTGCCGCGGCGACGCGACGACGTCCGTCCCGTCCTCCCACGTCAGGTCGGCGAAGACCAGCGCGGCGCCCTCCTGCCAGGGGACGCGCCGCAGCGTGGCCAGGTCGGGGCGCATCACGAAGTCGCCGTACCCGGTCTCCCAGGACGACATCGCGTACCCGTCGACGGTGTTCATGTCGACGTCCACGGCCAGCAGGTAGTTGCAGCCCTCCGACCCGTGGGCGGCGACCTCGTCCAGGAAGTACCGGGCCGACAGGCGCTTGCCCTGCAGGCGGCCCTGCATGTCGGTGATCGCGATGATGACGGTGTCGATCCGGCCCGCGGCCGCCTCGTCGCGGAGCTCGTCCAGCGTGATCAGACCGGGGTTCCTCACAAGACGCTCATCTCTGTGGCATGGGGCGGACCGGGATGTCGGAGAGCGAATGGTCTGGACGAAGTCCATTTATCCGGGTCGGGGGGCCGGGGTGTCAAGAGCGGACGCGCGCGTTCGCGGGATCGAACAACGGCTCGCGGGCCACCTCGCCCGTCACCCACTCGCCGAACAGTTCGACCTCGACCTTCGCGCCGGGCGCGGCCCGGTCGGCGGGCAGGTAGGCATAGGCGATCGACGTGCCCACGGTGTAGCCGTAGCCGCCCGAGGTGACCCGCCCCACCACGTCGTCCCCGACGCGCACGGGCTCGTTGCCCAGGCAGACGGCGCGCGGGTCGTCCAGCGTCAGGCAGCGCAGCCGCTCGGCGACGCCGCGCTCCCTGGCGGCGACGAGCGCGTCACGGCCGAGGAAGCCGCCCGGCTTGTCGAGCTTGACGCAGAAGCCCAGCCCCGCCTCGTAGGGGTTGCGGTCAGGGGAGATGTCGGCGCCCCACATCCGGTAGCCCTTCTCCAGGCGGAGGCTGTCGATCGCCCGGTAGCCGCCCGGCGTCGCCCCGGTGGCGGCCAGCGCGCGCCACAGCGCCGCGCCGTACTCGCTGGAGCAGTACAGCTCCCAGCCCAGCTCACCGGCGAACGTCACGCGCAGCGCCCGCACCGGCACGTCGCCGACGACGATCTCGCGGGACGTCAGGTACGGGAACGCCGCGTCGGAGACGTCGTCGGGGGTGAGCGGCGCCAGCAGGTCGCGGGCACGCGGCCCCCACAGCGCGAAGCAGGCGTACTGCCCGGTCACGTCGCCGACGCGCACGGAGCCGTCGGACGGGGCGTGCCGCCTGATCCAGTCCAGGTCGTGGCCGCCGAACGCCGTCCCGGTGACGATCAGGAACGCGTTCCCGGCCGTGCGGGTGACGGTGAAGTCGCATTCGATGCCGCCGCGCGAGTTGAGGCACTGGGTGTAGGTGACCGCGCCGACCTCGCGGGCGACGTGGTTGTCGCACAGCCGCTCCAGCAGGCCCGCCGCGCCCGGCCCCGTCACCTCGATCTTGGCGAACGACGTCTCGTCGAACAGGCCCGCCGCGGTGCGCGTGGCGGCGTGCTCGGCGCCGATCGCCGGGGACCAGGCCCGTCCCGCCCAGCCGCGCGGACGCAGCGACTCGTCCCCGGCCGCCGCGTTCGGCTCGTACCAGTTGACCCGCTCCCAGCCCGCCTTCTCGCCGAACACCGCGCCGTGCGCCTCGTGCCAGGCGTAGACGGGGGAGACCCGCAGCGGACGCCCGGCCGTGCGCTCCCGGTCGGGATAGGGGATGTCGTAGTAGGTCTCGTAGTTCTCCACCGTGCGCTTGAGCGTGTACGACGGCGACCGGTAGTGCGGGCCGAAGCGGCGGATGTCCATGTGCCACAGGTCCATGGGCGGCTCGCCCGCCGTGATCCACTCGGCCATGACCTTGCCGATGCCGCCGGCGCCCGCGATGCCGTGCGCGCAGAACCCGGCCGCCACGAAGAATCCCGCGACCTCGGTCTCGCCCAGGCAGAACTCGTTGTCGGGGGTGAACGCCTCCGGCCCGTTGATCAGCTTGCGGATCCCGGCGTCGGCCATCGCCGGCACGCGCAGCTGGGAGTTGGCGGTGATCTCCTCGAAGCGGTCCCAGTCCTCGGCCAGCAGCCGCCCGTTGAAGTCGGCGGGGATCGCGTCGTGGCCGTTGCCGCCGTCGTCCGGCAGCGACCAGGACGCCGAGTCGCGCTCGTACCCGCCCATGAGCAGGCCGTCCACCTCCTCGCGGAAGTAGACCAGGTGGTCGGGGTCGCGCAGGGTCGGCAGCCGTCCCCGCCCGCCCCCGGGCCCGCTGCGCGTCCGCAGCGGCTCGGTCACCAGGTACTGGTGCGACATCGGCACGATCGGCACCCGCACCCCGGCCATCCGCCCGATCTCGGCGGCGAACATGCCGCCGCAGTTGACCACGATCTCCGCCTCGACGTCCCCGCGGTCGGTGCGCACGCCGGTGACGCGGCCGTCCTTCACCTCGACGCCGAGCACCCGGGTGCGGGTGAAGATCCGCACGCCGCCCGCGCGGGCCCCCGCCGCCAGCGAGTAGGTGAGCTGGGAGGGGTCCACGTACCCGTCGGTGGCCAGGTACGCCGCGCCGACCACGCCCTCGGTGCTCATCAGCGGGAACATCGCCTTGGCCTCGTCCGGCGAGATCTCGTCCAGCGGCAGCCCGAAGGTGCGGGCCCAGCCGATCTGCCGCCGGATCTCCTGCATCCGCTCGGGCGTGCCCGCCAGCCGGATGCCGCCGCACTCGACCCAGCCGGGCGGGTCGTCGCCCTGCTGGAGCCTGCGGTACAGCTCGGCCGAGTACATGTTCATGCGGGTCAGCGTGGGGTCGGCGCGCAGCTGCCCGACCAGGCCCGCCGAGTGGAACGTCGAGCCGCTGGTCAGGTCGGCCCGCTCGACCAGGACGACGTCGCGCTCGCCCAGTTCGGCCAGGTGGTAGGCGATGCTCGTGCCGCCCACGCCGCCGCCGATGACGACGACGCGCGCGCGGCCGGGGAGGTTCTTCGACACGGGGGTCCCTTCATGCGTGCCAGGGTCGGTTCGTGCGTGCCGGGATCGGTTCGTGCGTGCCGGGATCGGTTCGTGTGCGGGGGTGGCGTCCGGGCCGGGGGTCAGCGTTCTTCGGGGGACGTCCAGACGACGACGCGGGTGCGGTCGCCGCGGAACAGGTCGTCGGCGTGCTCGATCGGCTCGCCCGCCGCGTTGTAGGCGACCCGCTGCACGGCCAGCAGCGGGGTGCCGGGCGCCACGTCCAGCAGCCCGGCGGTCTCGGCGTCGGCGGCCACCGGCTCGATGCGCTCGACGGCGCGTTCGGGCGACTCGCCGTACTTGTCGCGCAGCAGGTCGTACAGCGAGCCGCCGAGCGCCTGCTCGGCCAGGTCGGGGAAGCGCCGGGCGGGGAAGCGGGAGCGTTCCAGCGCGATCGGCTCCCCGCCCGCCAGCCGCACCCGGGTGACCGCCACGACCGGCTCGTCCCGGTCCAGCCGCAGCGCCTCGGCGACCGGCGGCTCGGGGACGGTCAGCGCCACCGCGATCACCCGCGTCCCGGCGACCATGCCCTGCCGGCGGATGTACTCGGCCAGCCCGGCGAAGTGCGCCAGGTCGCGCTCCACCTTGGGCGCGGCCACGAACGTGCCGCCGCCGCGCCCGGGGCGCCGCACCACCTGCCCGGCGCGCTCCAGGTCGTGCAGGGCCAGGCGCAGCGTGGCGCGGCTGACCCCGAGACGCTCGGCCAGCTCGCGCTCGGGCGGCAGCCGGTCGCCGGGCAGGTAGCCGCCCTCGCGGATGGCCGCCAGCACGCCCTCCCAGGCCCGGCCACGCAGCGATTCGTCGCTTCCGTCCGTCATGACCGACTTCCTACCACGCCAATGGACATACCAAAAGGGGTTGCGGTCGAACCGAAAGAAAACCGTCGGCGCCCTATTGACGCGGGCCGCTCACGCTCGCAGACTTCCAGGACATCGAACGTCTTCGGGGGGCATGGACGGGCCCCCGGACGCCCAGATCGTGTTTCCAATGGGTTAAGGGCAGCCCAATCCATGTAACGCCGAACTCACACTGGGGACGGTTCATGGCCGCTGCCATCGAGGAAGTGCTCGCCCGAGCCGGTCTGCCGCCGGACCCGTCCGGCGCCGGGGTCACCTGCACCACGCTCAAGGGCGGCCTCAGCCACCGCGTCATCCGCGTCGACACCGGCGGGCGGCGCTACGTCCTGCGGATCCTCGACCCGGCGGTGAGCGAGGCCGGGCTCGGCGTCCCGCTGCGCCAGGAGATCGACAACACCGTGCGCGCGGCCCGCGCCGGCGTCGGCCCGCGCGTGCTGGCGGTCGTCGAGGACTACGCCGACGGGCGGCCCGCGCTGCTGCTGGAGTTCGTCGACGGCCGCACCCTCGGCCGGGACGACGTGCGCGACCCCGGCATGATCCCGCGCGTCGCCGCCGCCTGCCGCAGGCTGCACGCCGCGCCCGACCCGTTCGGCAACCGGTTCAGCATCTTCCGCAAGCAGGACGAGCTGGTCGCGCTGTGCCGCCGCCACGGGCTGCGGGTGCCCGACGGCTACGCCGACCACCTGCCGGTCATGGCCGGCATCGAACGCGCCATGGACGCCGCGCCGCTGCCGCTCGTCCCCTGCCACAACGACCTGCTGCCGGAGAACCTCATCGACGAGGGCGCGGCGGTGCGGATCGTCGACTACCAGCTGTCCGGCATGAACGACCCCGCCTTCGAGCTGGGCAACATCGCCGCCGAGGCCGACTTCGACCCCGACCGCGCCGCCGCCCTGGC
The DNA here is from genome assembly GCF_039536785.1 of Actinomadura miaoliensis. NCBI lineage: Bacteria > Bacillati > Actinomycetota > Actinomycetes > Streptosporangiales > Thermomonosporaceae > Actinomadura > Actinomadura miaoliensis. Next base: position 70,948 of record NZ_BAAAZG010000028.1, on the reverse strand, counting down.
CGCGGCCTACTTCGGCGCCGACCTGACCGAGGCGCTGGTCGCCCGGGTACGGCTCTACCTGCTGGCGTCCAACTACACGTGGACGCTGTGGTTCTCCGTCCACCACGGGCTGCTGGCCGCCGACGCGGCCGACGCCGAGTTCGACTACTGGGCCGAGGCCGCCGACAAATGGGGCCAGGCCCTGCGCGACCTCACCGACCCGGGTCTCGGTCGGCTCATCGACACCGTGCGGGCCGCCCGATGACCGGGCCGGGCCTGACGATCGCCGGGCTCCCCGGCGTCCGCGCCGCGATCTTCGACTTCAACGGCACCATCACCGACGACGAGACGCTGCAGTACGAGGTGTACGCCGAGATCCTCGCCGAGCACCTCGGCGTCGTCCTGGAACGTGACACCTACTTCACCGACCTCGCCGGGCGCAGCGACCCCGCCATCGTCACCGCCGTCCTGGAGCGCTGCGACCCGGCTCCCGCCGGGCCGGCCCGCGACGCCCTGGCGGCGCGGATCATCGAGGCGCGGGTGCGGCGGTACGCCGAGCGGGTGCGGGACGCCCCGCCGGTGCGGCCCGGGGCGGCGGCGCTGATCCGGGCGCTGGCCGGGCGGGTTCCGCTGGCCGTGGGCACCGGCGCCTTCCGGGCCGAGGTCGACCTGGTGTTGTCGGCGGCCGGGCTCGCCGGCGCGTTCGACGCGATCGTCACCGTCGAGGACGTGCGGGCGGGCAAGCCCGACCCCGAGACCTTCCTGCGCGCCCTGGACCTGCTGTCACGCCAGGCTCCCACCCCGTCCGGCCGGGGCCCCGCGCTCCGGCCGGCCGACGTCGTGGTGTTCGAGGACTCCCCGTTCGGCATCGAGGCGGCGCGCGCCGCCGGGATGCGCTGCGTCGCCGCCCACCTCACCAGCGAGGCGGGCGCCGAGGCGGCCGGGGCGGTCGTCGGCGCCCTCGGGCCGGAGCTCCTCGCCGGCCCCTGACCCCGAAACCGCCCATCGCCTCACGAGGAGGCCCCATGGCCCGACAGCCCGACCCGCACGCCGACCCAAAGGCCGACCCGCACGCCGACCCGCGGCTCGACGACGACGCCAGGCGGCTCGCCGAACTCGGATACAAGCAGGAGCTGGACCGCTCCTGGAGCGGCTTCTCCAACTTCGCCATCTCCTTCTCGATCATCTCGATCCTGTCCGGCTGCTTCACCACCTTCGGGCAGGCCTGGAACAACGGCGGGCCGGTCGCCATCGCCTGGGGCTGGCCGATCATCGCCGGCTTCATCCTGGTCATCGGCTTCTGCATGGCGGAGCTGGTGTCGGCGTACCCGACGGCGGGCGGCATCTACTGGTGGGCGGCGCGGATGGGCCGTCCGGTGCACGGCTGGTTCACCGGCTGGCTCAACCTGATCGGCCTGGTCGCGGTCACCGCGTCGGTGGACTACGGCGCCGCCACCTTCCTCAACGTGCTGCTGGGCATGCTGAACGAGGACTGGGGTGGCGACCTGGGCTTCGTCTTCGGGCTGTTCCTGGTGATCCTCGTCCTGCACGCGCTGATCAACATCTTCGGGCACCGGCTGGTGGCGCTGCTGCAGAACATCTCGGTGTGGTGGCACGTGTTCGGCGTCGCCGCCGTCGTGGCGATCCTGGTGTTCGGGCCCGACTCGCACCAGAGCGTCTCGTTCGTGTTCACCGAGCGGATCAACAACTCCGGCTTCTCCGAGGGCATGTACTGGTTCTACGTGCTGCCCCTCGGCTTCCTGCTGACCCAGTACACGATCACCGGGTTCGACGCCTGCGCGCACGTGTCGGAGGAGACGCGCGGCGCGGCCCGCACCGCCGCGCAGGGGCTGTGGCGCTCCATCGCCTACTCGGGCGTCGGCGGCTGGATCCTGCTGCTGGCCTTCCTGTTCGCCGCCACCGACGTCGACGCGGTGAACGAGCAGTTCGGCGCCGTGTCGGCGATCTTCACCACCGCGCTCAGCCCGGCGCTGGCCAAGATCGTGGTGGCGATCTCGGTGATCGGCCAGTTCTGCTGCGGGATGAGCTGCGTCACCAGCATGTCCCGGATGACCTACGCCTTCGCCCGCGACGGCGGCATCCCCGGCTCGCGGCTGTGGGCGAAGGTGGACCGCAACCGCACCCCCGTCAACGCGATCATCATGGGCTGCGCAGCCGCGCTGGTGCTGACCCTGCCCGCCCTCTACAAGAGCCCCACCGGCACGCCCGTGGCGTTCTACGCGGTGGTGTCGATCGCGGTGATCGGGCTGTACCTGGCGTTCCTCATCCCGATCTGGCTGCGGCTGCGGATGGGCGACGCCTTCCGGCCGGGCCCCTGGACGCTGGGCGCCAAGTACAAGGTCATGTGCTGGATCGCGGTCATCGAGATCGCGGTGATCTCGGTGTACTTCGTGCTGCCGCTGGCGCCCGCCGGGGTGCCGGGCGGCGGCGACTTCGACTGGACGGCGGTCAACTACGCCCCCATCGCCCTCGGCGTGGTGCTGCTGCTGGTCGGCGGCTGGTGGCTGCTGTCGGCGCGCCGCTGGTTCACCGGACCGCGCACCACCCTCGACGACACCGAGCTGGCCGTGCTCGGCGGCGAGAGGGAGCCGGGCGCGGGCGCGCCCGCCTGACCTCGCCGCGGCGGGCGACGCCGGGCCGGGCCGCCGGCCCGGCGTCTACCCTTTGCCCACGGAACGAGGACGGCGTCGGGAGGGCGGAGAAGTGACCGGGGACGAGCCCGCGACGGTCGCCTCGATCGTGTTCCGCCCCGTCCGGGAGGGCAACGCGTTCGAGGAGACCGTCGAGCGGCTGCTGCAGGCGATCAAGCTGGGCGTCGTCGACCACGGCGAGCGGCTGCCGCCCGAGCGCGAGCTGGCGCCCCGCCTGGGCGTGAGCCGGGTGACGCTGCGCGAGGCGATCCGCGCGCTGCAGCAGGAGGGGTACGTCGAGTCGCGGCGCGGCCGCGCGGGCGGCACGTTCGTCACCTACCGGCCGCCGCGTCCCCGCGACGGCGACCTGGCCCGGGTCGCCGCCGATCGCGGCGCCGAGCTGAGCGACGCCCTCACCTACCGGCTGGCCGTGGAGAGCGGCGCCGCCGCGCACCTGGCCTCCACCGGGCTGACCGGCGGGCAGGCCGACCGGCTGCGCGCCGCGCTGGCCGCCGTCAACGGCGCCGACCTGGCCGGGTACCGGCGCCTGGACGTCCGCTTCCACCTGACCATCGCCAAGCTGACCGGGTCGCCGCTGCTGGCCGCCGCCTGCGCCGACGCCCGGATGCGCGTCACCGACCTGCTCAACGCGATCCCCGTGCTGCGCCGCAACATCGAGCACGCCGCCGTCCAGCACGCCGCGATCGTCGAGGCCGTCCTCGCCGGGGACCCGGACGCGGCGCGCCGCGCCGTCGTCGAGCACCTGGAGGGCACGGGCGCCTTGCTGCGGGGTTTCCTGGCCTGAACGGCCCGGAGCGGCCAAGGTGAATTCGTACGCGGTCGGACGCGTATCTCATGACGTACCCTGAGCGGGTTGCCGGAGATCACGGAGGGATGCCACGGTGGACTGGCTGACGGGGGTGCTGATCCTCTTCCTGGGCCTGATGGCGTCCATCGCGCTGCACGAGCTCGGGCACTTCTCCTTCGCCAAGCTGTTCGGCGTGCGCACCACCCAGTTCATGGTGGGCTTCGGGCCCACGCTCTGGTCGCGCACCAAGGGGGAGACCGAGTACGGGGTCAAGTGGATCCCGCTCGGCGGCTACATCCGCATGATCGGCATGCTGCCGCCGCGCAGGGGAGACCGGCCCGGGCAGGTCCGGCAGATCTCCACCGGCCCGTGGCAGGGGCTGATCGAGTCGGCCCGCGGCGCGGCGCTGGAAGAGGTCCGGCCGGGCGACGAGGACCGCGTCTTCTACGCCAAGAAGTGGTGGCAGAAGCTCATCATCATGTTCGCCGGACCGGCCATGAACCTGGTCCTGGCCGTGATCTTCTTCGCGATCCTGCTGATGGGCATCGGCACGCCCACCCCGCAGCCGGTGATCGGCTCGGTGGCCAAGTGCGCCATCCCGGCCGGGCAGCAGACCACCGAGTGCCCGGCGAACTACACGCCCACGCCCGCCGCGCAGGCGCGGCTGCAGGCGGGGGACCGGTTCGTCTCCTACGACGGCCGCAAGATCTCCTCCTACGAGCAGCTGCAGGGGCTGATCCGCGACTCCGGCGGCCGCACCGTGCCCGTCGTCGTCGAGCGCGACGGCCGCACGATGAACCTGAACATCGCCGTCACCCGCAACCAGATGTACGACCTGGAGGACACCGACAAGGTCGTCAACGTCGGGTTCCTCGGCATCACCCCGCTGCAGGAGCGCGAGCGGCAGGGCCCGGTGGCCGTCGCCGACTACATGGGCGAGCTGACCGCGCACACCGCCGGGTCGCTGCTGCGCCTGCCCGAGCGGATGGTCGGGGTGTGGCAGGCGGCCTTCGGCGGCGAGGAACGCGACCCCAACGGGCCGATCGGCGTGGTCGGGGTGAGCCGCCTCGGCGGCGAGATCGCCGCCTCCGAGAGCCCGGTGGTGGAGAAGCTCGCCATGTTCATCGCCCTGCTCGGCTCGGTGAACCTGGCGGTCGCCCTGTTCAACCTGATCCCGCTGCTGCCGCTGGACGGCGGGCACATGGCCGGGGCGCTGCTGGAGGCGCTCAAGAAGGGCGTCGCGCGGCTGCTCGGCCGCCCCGACCCCGGGTACGTGGACGTCGCCAAGGCGCTGCCGGTGACCTACGTGATGGCCGCCGTGCTGATCGTCATGGGCGGCCTGCTGATCTACGCCGACCTCGTCAACCCCATCAGGTTCTCGGGCTGACGGGCCCGCCCGCCCGGCGTGCCCGCCGGACGGGCGCCTCGGTCACGGCATGCCGTCGTCCGACGACACGGGCATCTCGCCGGTCTTGTGGAAGGCGCGCAGCGCCTCCAGGTACGGGGTGACGTCCAGCCCCCGGTCGGCCAGCCACGCGTCCGACCCGTACGTCCCGGCGTACCGCTCCGCGCCGTCGCAGATCAGCGTGACCACGCTGCCGCGCTCGCCGCGCGCCCGCATCTGCGCGATCAGCTCGACCGCGCCCCACATGTTGGTGCCGGTGGAGCCGCCGACGCCGCGCCCGGTGACCTCGGCGGTCCAGCGCATGGCGGCGATGGACGCCGCGTCCGGCACCCGGATCATCCGGTCGATCACGGTGGGCAGGAACGACGGCTCGACCCGGGGCCGTCCGATGCCCTCGATCCGCGAGCCCGTCGCGGTGCGGGCGGGGTCCTCGTCGCGGAAGGCCCCGAAGAACGCCGAGCCCTCCGGGTCGACGACGGCCACCCGCGTCTGGTAGCGGCGGTAGCGCGCGTACCGGCCGATCGTCGCCGACGTGCCGCCGGTGCCCGCGCCGACCACGATCCACGCCGGCTCGGGGAAGCGCTCCAGCCGCATCTGCTCGTAGATCGACTCGGCGATGTTGTTGTTGCCGCGCCAGTCGGTGGCGCGCTCGGCGTAGGTGAACTGGTCCATGAAGTGCCCGCCGCACTCCTCGGCCAGGCGCCGCGACTCGTCGTAGATCGCCGCCGGGTCGTCCACCAGATGGCAGCGGCCGCCGTGGAACTCGATCAGCCCGATCTTCTCCGGGCTGGTCGCCGCCGGCATCACCGCCACGAACGGCAGGCCCAGCAGCCGCGCGAAGTACGCCTCGCTGACCGCCGTGGACCCGCTGGACGCCTCGATGATCGTCGTGCCCTCCCGGATCCACCCGTTGGCCAGCGCGTACAGGAACAGCGAACGCGCCAGCCGGTGCTTGAGCGACCCGGTCGGATGCACCGACTCGTCCTTGAGGTACAGGTCGACGCCCCATTCGGGCGGCAGCGGGAACACGTGCAGGTGCGTGTCGGCGCTGCGCCCGGCGTCCGCCTCGACCTTGCGGATGGCCTCGGCGATCCAGGCCCGCGACCCCGGATCGCAGCGGTCCACGACGCGGCTCATGAGCGGCCTCCCCTCCCCGGTTCACCGGGCACGATATCTCCCGCCCGGGGTCACGGCGACGGCTCGTCGTCCAGCACCGGGGCGACGGCGCGGACGGTGTCGATCGTGTCGGCCTCGGCGGCGGACTTGTCCGGGCGGTAGCGCAGGACGCGGGCGAACCGCAGCGCGATGCCGCCGGGGTAGCGGGGGCTGCGCTGCACCCCGTCGAACGCGATCTCGACCACCAGTTCGGGACGCACGTGCACCGTCCAGGAGTCCTCGTGCGTGGCCAGGGCCCGCAGCCGCTCGGTCTGCCAGGCCAGCAGCTCGTCGGTCAGGCCCTTGAACGTCTTGCCGAGCATCACGAACCCGCCGGTGGCCGGGTCGCGGGCGCCCAGGTGCAGGTTGGACAGGAAACCGCGGCGGCGGCCGTGCCCCCACTCCACCGCCAGCACCACCAGGTCGAGGGTGTGGCGCGGCTTGACCTTGATCCACCCGGCGCCGCGGCGGCCCGCGGTGTAGGGGGAGGCGAGCGACTTGACCACCACGCCCTCGTGGCCGTGCGCCACCGCCTCGTCGAACATCCGCTTGGCCTCGCCCGGGTCGCCGGTGACCAGCCGCGGCATGCGCAGGTCGCCGGGCACCACCCGGGCCAGCGCCGCGCCGCGCTCGGCGCCCGGCGCGTCCAGCAGGTCGACGCTGTCCAGGTGCAGCACGTCGAACAGGAACACCGACAGCGGCACCGGCTCGGCGATCTTGCGGGTGCGGGTGGCGGTGCGCGCGGCGGTGACCTGGAACGGGTGCGGCCGCCCGTCCGGACGCAGCGCGATCAGCTCCCCGTCGAACACCGCGTCCCGCACCGGCAGCCCGCGCATCACCTCCACGACCTCCGGCAGCCGCTCGGTGATCTCGTCCAGCGTCCGCGTGAAGATCCGCACCTCGACCCGGCCGGCGTCCTGCCGCGCGTCGTCGTGCCCGTGCCCGTGCGCGTCCTCGTCCTCGTGCCCGTCCTCGTGCGCGGGGACGCGGCGGATGTGGATCTGGGCGCGGATGCCGTCGAGCTTCCACTCGACGGCGGCGTCGGCGGCCTGATCGGCTCCCCCCACGGGGAGCTTGGCGAACGCCTCGTCGAGCGTGGGGGCGGAGGCCGCCAGCATGGGACGGATCGGGCGGCCGACCTGCAGCCCGAAGGCGCGCAGGCCCGGCACGCCCTCGGCGAGGGCGGCGGTGGCGACCGGGCCGAGCGCGCCGCGCAGCATGGCCGCGCGCCGCACCTCGGCGGCGGGCACCCCGGCGGCTGCGGCGATCGCCTCGGCCATCACCCCGTCCAGCGCGCCCTGGCGCAGCTCACCGGCCAGCAGGCGGATGAGGAAGTCCTGCTCGGCATGGGTGGCGCGGGCCATCAGCGCGCCCACCAGCTCGCGCCGCCGGGCCACCGAGCCCTTGCCGGACACCGCGCCGATCTCGGTGAACGCCGCGTCCACCTGCGGGACCGTCAGCGTCGCCGTGGCGGCGGGCGGCGGCAGATCGCGCAGCGCGGCGTACCCGACCCCGATCTGGCGCTGCGGAAGCTCACCGGACAGGTAGGCCACCACGATGGGCGCCTCGTCGGGGGCCGCGGCCCGCAGGCACTCGGCCAGCGCCCCGACCTTGGCCTTGCGCGCCGACGTCCCGGCCACCGTCCCCGAGGTACGGGCGATCCGCTCCAGCAACACACGACCCATTGTGGCTTCGGAGTCTGACAATTGGCGCTTCCGGGGGCCCTGGTCAGTACCTTGCTCGTCTTATTACCTTGCCTGGGGTAGGGGTGGTGCGATGCCCGGGCCCGCGCGGGGCGCGCGACGCGTGCCGCGGACGGCCGGGAGTGAGGAGCGGGAGAGTGGGCCTTCCGCGTCCGTCGGAGTTCCAGCGGGTCTACTCGGCGCCCGAGCCGCCGTCGGGACGGCGGCCGCGCCTGCTGGCCGTGGTGGTCGCGCTGGTGGCGTTCGCGCTGGCCGCAGGGGCGGTGTTCGTCCTGGCGCCGGGCGGGGACGACGGCGAGCGGGCCGCGTCCACGTCGTCGCCGCCGGACGAGGACCGCGGGTCGGTGACCGATCCGGGCGCCACGTCCACAGCCACGTCGTCGCCGTCGTCGCCCTCGTCCTCGCCCTCCGCGTCGCGGTCGCGGGCGTCCGCGTCGCCGTCGCCGGACACGGCCCACCCGATCACCTCGCTGCCGCCGCCGTGCGGTAGCGTGCCGCGGGCGACGGTCGCGCGGCTGGTGCCGAACGCCCAGCAGCGCGAGAGCTCCAACAGCACGTTGACCACCTGCACGTACTCGTCCACCGGGAAGGACTTCCGCTGGCTGCGCGTCGAGGCCCACCTGTACGCGCCGGCCAACACGGCCACGCCGGTGCAGGACGCCCGCAGCTACTACGGCGCGCAGTGGACGCAGGCCCACGAGGCCACCCTCGAGCGCACCGTCCGCCTGGAGCGTGAGCGCGGCCTCGGCGACGAGGCGTTCCGCTGGTTCAAGATGGACAAGGGTCAGCCGACGGTGGTGGGGCAGGTCACGATGCGCATCCGCAACGTGGTCGTCACGGTCGCCTACAGCGAGCAGGCCCGCGACGCGGCGGCCGCACGGGATCGGGAGAACGCTTGCCTGAGCAATGCCGGCGCGGTCGCGCGAGAAGTACGCGGCCGCTTCGGTTAACTTGGTTTCTGACCTCAATCGGCCGATCATGGCATATTCGCTGTCAAGGGAAACTAAGGTGTTTTCGTAAAGGGGAGGAAAGACACCGGTCGGGGCCCGTGCCCATGGCGGGCCCACCGGCGCCGAGCGCCTGGGGAGGAGGAGATCGGCGACGTGACCGCATATCGGACAGGAGTGTCCTGGGTGAGGTAGCCGCAGGTGAGGCGGATCGACCACAAGGCCGCGGAATGGAGCATCCGTTCCGCGGCCTTTGCCGGTCCGGCCGCGGACCAATCGTCCGGCGCCCGGGGCGGCCGCCGCGCGAACCCGTGCAGAAAATCGGCCGCCGTCCTCTTTGCGGCGGCTTTCCTCAATCGTCATCCTGACGAATGTCGACGGCCCGTAGGAATGGAGTGAAGGTGGAACCGGTTACCGTTTGGTGGGGCGAGCCCGGCTGGGCGGGCGCCGAGCACGTGGCGTTGCTCGACCCGGTGGAGCGGGGCCGGCGTGACCGCTTTCTGCGGGACGCGGACCGGAACCGGTTCACGCTCGGCGTGGCGGTGACCCGGCTGGCCGTGGGCGCGCTGCGCGGGCTGCCGCCGGAGCGGGTGCCGATCTCGCGGGCCTGCGCGGACTGCGGCAAGCCGCACGGGCGTCCGGTCGTCGAGGGCGGGCCGCACGTCTCGGTGTCGCACTCCGGCGACCGGGTGGCGGTGGCCCTGTCCCCGCACGGGCCGGTCGGCGTGGACGTGGAGGCCGCCGACCGCGAGCTGGGCGCCGGCATCGTCCGGCACGTGCTGGGCGCGTCCGAGATCGAGGCGTCCGCCGGCGGCCCGGACATGGGCCGGGACGAGCTGCTGACGTACTGGACGCGCAAGGAGGCCGTGGTCAAGGCCACCGGGGACGGGCTGCGCGTCCCCCTGACCGACGTCACCGTGTCGCCCGCCGCCGAGGCGCCCAGGCTGCTGGCGTGGGGCCGCCGTCCCGACATGCCGGGACGGATCGTCATGCGCACGCTCGACCCCGGCGAGGGCTACGCGGCGGCCATCGCCCTGCTCGACCACCCGCCGGGCGTCGCGGTCGTCGAACGCTCGGCGGCCGACCTGCTCAGACCCGCCCCACGCCCCTGAGCGTTCAGCGCAGGGGGCTCGGGACGCGGGCCAGCATGCGCATGGTGCCGGGCGACACGCGCGACAGCACGCGCGCCATGTGGCTCTCGGCGGAGACCGGCACCAGCGGCTTGTTCTTCACGATCGCCGTGACGATGTGCTCGGCGACCTTCTCCGGCGGGTAGTTGCGCACCCGCAGCGCCTTCTCCGCGCGTTCGCGCGCCCGGCGCCGCCCGGCCTCGTCCAGCCCCACGAACGTGGCGGCCTGCGCGATGCCGGTGGCGGTGAAGCCGGGGCAGACGGCGGTGACCCCGATCCGCAGGCCCGCCAGCTCGGCGCGCAGCGACTCGCTCAGCATCACCACCGCGGCCTTGGTGGTGTTGTAGGCGGCCTGCCCGCGCCAGGGCGCGAACGCGGCGGCCGAGGCAATGTTGACGATGTGCCCGCCGAAGTTGGGCGGCTCGGGCCGGACCGGCAGCGCCCGCACCCGCTCGGCCATCTGGCGGCCGAACAGGCGGCAGCCGTGGATGACGCCCCACAGGTCGACCCCGACGATCCGCTCCCAGTCGTCCAGCCCGGTCTCCAGGAACGGGCCGGTGACCAGGATGCCGGCGTTGTTGACCACGATGTCGGGCACCCGGTGCTCGGCCCGCACCCAGGCGGCGAACCGCTCCATCGCCGCTGCGTCCGACACGTCCACCTGGTAGGCGACGCCGGCCGGGCCGAGATCCCCGGTCAGCGCGGCGGTGTGCTCGGCGGCGGGCAGGTCGAGGTCGGCGGCGACGACCGTCGCGCCGCGTTCGGCCAGGGCGAGCGCGGTGGCCCGGCCGAGGCCGCGGCCGGCGCCGGTGACGACGGCCAGCGCTCCGTCGAACTGCGCGATGGGCATGGGCACCTCCGGGAGGCAAGGGGTACCCCAACCGTACTCAGCGGGCGCCCGCCGGCGCGATCACTTCAGGTACGGCGCGAGTCCGTGGCGGCAGAAATCGGTCATGTGGCGGGCCGCGTCCTCCACGGTCAGCTCCGGGTGTCCGGCCCGCCACAGCGCCAGCCGTTCGCAGGCGCCCACGATGATCTGGGTGTAGGCGGCGACGGCGGTGGCGGGGGCGTCCGGGGCGAACGTGCGCAGCACCCCGGCGATCAGCTCGCTCTGCTGGCGGCGGGTCTCCTCGATCGCCTCGGCGGTCTCCGGCGGCCCCGACAGCGGCTCCTGCAGCAGCATCGCGAAGGGACGGCTGTGGGAGTCGATGAAGGAGAAGTAGGCGACCATGCCGCGCCACAGGATGTCGTCGGGGGTGCTCGCCCCGGCCATGGCCTTCTGGGTCACCTCGTACAGCTCGGCCTTGGCCCGGCCCATGCAGGCCAGCAGCAGCCCGTCCTTGGAGCCGAAGTACTCGTAGAGCATCGGCTTGGACACCCCGCAGCGTTCGGCGATCTCGTCCATGGACGTGCCGCGGTAGCCGCGCTCGGTGAACACCTGCTCGGCGACGTCCAGCATCTGCCGCTCCCGCTCGGCGCGCGACATGCGGCGGCGCCGGGGCGGCCCCGGGTCGGCACCCGGTGTGGCGGTGTTCACAGAAGAATCCTATTCATTGGACCTACCGTCAGTAAGCTACCGCGAGTAACTTACTCATAGTAGGTCACGTGGAGGGACGAGCATGGACGAACGGCACCCCGCGATCGTCATCGTCGGCTCCGGCTTCGCCGGGCTCGGCATGGCGATCCAGCTGAAGCGGCACGGCTTCCACGACTTCGTGGTACTGGAGAAGAGCCCGGCCCTGGGCGGGACCTGGCACGACAACACCTATCCCGGCTGCGCCTGCGACGTGCCGTCGCACATGTACTCGTTCTCCTTCGAGCTCAACCCCGGCTGGTCGCGCATGTTCGCGCCGCAGCCGGAGATCCGCGCCTACCTGGAGCGCACCGCCGACAAGTACGACGTCCGGCGGCACATCCGCTTCGGCGTCGCGGTCGAGACGATGGAGTACGACGAGACGGCGCGGCGCTGGAACGTCACCACCGCCGACGGCACCGTCCTGCGCCCCCGGGCGGTCGTGTCGGGCATCGGCGCGCTGCACATCCCCAAGTACCCCGACCTGCCCGGCATCGAGAACTTCCGGGGCACCGCGTTCCACTCCGCCGAGTGGGACCACTCCTACGACCTGACCGGCAAGCGCGTGGCGGTCATCGGGACGGGCGCGTCGGCCATCCAGTTCGTCCCGAAGGTCGCCGAGCAGGCCGCCGAGCTGGTGGTGTTCCAGCGCACCGCGCCATGGATCCAGCCCAAGCCCGACTTCACGTTCCCGGCCCCGGCCCGCGGCCTGCTCAAGACGGTGCCCGGCGCCGCCCGCGCGTTCCGCAACGGCATCTACTGGGTGCTGGAGGCGCGCGCCGTCGGCTTCACCATCGACCCGCGGCTGTCCGGCCCGCAGAAGCAGGTGGCGCTGCGGCACATCCGGCGGCAGATCCCCGACCCGGAGCTGCGCGCCAAGGTGACCCCCGACTACACCATCGGCTGCAAGCGGATCCTGCTGTCCAACGACTACTATCCCGCGCTCACGCGGCCGAACGTGGAGCTGGAGACCGCCGGCATCGCCGAGGTGCGCGAGCACTCGATCGTCACCGCGGACGGCCGCGAGTACCAGGTCGACGCCATCATCTACGGCACCGGCTTCAAGGTGACCGACGCGCTGGCCGAACAGCGCGTCGTCGGCCGCGACGGCGTGAAGATCCAGGAAGTGTGGGCGAACGGCATCGAGGCGTACCGGGGCACCACCGTCCCCGGCTTCCCGAACCTGTTCTTCCTGCTGGGGCCCAACACCGGCCTCGGCCACAACTCGGTCGTCTTCATGATCGAGGTGCAGATCCAGCACGTGCTGAGCTGCCTGCGGCTGCTGGCCGAGCACGGCGCCGACGCGATCGAGCCGCGTCCGGCGGCGCTGCGCCGCTTCAACGACCGCATGCAGCGCCGCCTGCGCCGCGCGGTGTGGAACGAGGGCGGCTGCCAGAGCTGGTACCTGGACGAGGGCGGCGTCAACCGCACCCTGTGGCCCGGCCACACCTTCGAATTCTGGGCGAGCACCCGCAAGGCCAGGCCGGAGGACTACATCCTCATCCGCTGAGCGCGCGCCTGCGGACCCTTCCGGCCGGTTGCGGGGGCAGGGTGCGCAGGCGGGCCACGGTCAGGCGCTTGCCGGCGTACAGGTGGCGGGCGCGGCGCACGTCGCGGCGGCGCCGCGCCACGCGCACCCGGACGAACACGATGGCGCCCGTCGCGGTCAGCGCGGCCAGCCAGCCGGCCTGGATCGCGGCCAGGTCCCCGGCGTCCCAGCCGTCGTCCGGCATGGCCCGAAGCCCCGCCACGGGCGTGATCGGCGTCGGGCTCGGCGCCAGCTGCGGTGCGGACACCGGCGGCAGCGCCACCTGCGGCGAGCGGATCGCCGGCACCGACTGGAACGAGGAGTTGGTCAGCGGCGGCGCCACCTGGGGCGCCGCGCCGGTCAGCCCGGACGTTCCGGAACCGGACCCCGAACCCGACCCGGAGCCCGAGCCGCCGCCGCTCGACGGCGCCTCGGTCACCTTGAACGTGAACGTCCGCGACACCGGCTTGGCCTTGGCCGCGGTGACCTTCGCGGTGAGCCTGACCGTGCCGGGCTCGGCGTCGGACGGCACCCGCACCGTCACCCGCGCGGTGCGCCCGCCGGCGCCGACCTTGCCGAGCGCCACGCTGCCCGGTTTCACCGTCACGTCGGCGGCGTTGACGCTGAGCCTGGTCTCCTCCGCCGTCGCCTTGGCCGCCTTGACCTTGGCGGTCGCGGTCACCGACTCGCCGGGCCGCACCGACTTCTTCGACACCGACACGCCCAGCGACAGCACCGGCGTCCGCGGGTTCTCGCCCGGCGGCGGTTCGCTGGGCGGTGGTTCGCTGGTCGGTGGTTCGCTGGGGGGCGGCTCGCTGGTCGGCGGGTCGCTGGGAGGGGGTTCGCTGGTCGGCGGGTCGCTCGGAGGCGGCTCGCTTGACGGCGGGTCGCTCGGCGTGGGCTCCGGTGAGGTGGGCTCCTCGGACGGCTCGCTCGACGACGAGCCGCTCGGCGACGGCGTGGGATCGGCCAGCACAGGCGGCGCCATCACCCCCAGAATCGCCGCCGCTCCGAGCCCGGCCAGGACCGTACCGCCCGCCGTCCGCGAGAGCACCCGTCGCACCTCCACGCGCCGATCCCTCTGCCCGCATATCGTCGGAAGCGATCAGAGCACGAACCCCGCAGACGATTCAACCCCCGGCGGGCGGGCCTCTCCCGGGCGCCGGGTGGGTGTCGCGCCGGCGTCAGGGATGCCGTCGGGCGTTGCGGCGCACGTCGCCGCCCGGTCCGCCTCAGGCGGGGTTGCGCGCGCCGTGCAGGTTGCGGAGCAGGCCGACCTCGGCGACGTTCTTGGTCAGCTCGACGGTGACCCAGCCCGCCACGTCCGCCAGCGTCATCTCGCCCCACGGCAGGGTGGCCGTGCGCTCGGTGGAGTCCAGGTCGGCGTCGCCGAGCCGCGTCAGCTCCTCGCGCCAGCGGTCCTTGAGCCCGCCCAGCCACGCGGCCGTGGCGGCCGCGCCGCCCGGCCAGGTGATCTCCTCGCGGTCGGGGGCGCCGTCGCCGAAGCAGTGCCCGAGCACGGTGGTCCACCAGTAGCCGATGTGCCAGGTCACCCAGGCGATCGTCACGGCGGGCACCGGGTCGGGCTCGGGCACCTGCCAGTCGGCGACCCAGCGTGCCCGCTCGTCCTGCCGGACGGTCCAGCAGTGCGGCGCCGGCTCCCACAGGCACACCGCGTCGTCGAGGTCCTTCAGGTGGTATTCGAACAGCGCCCAGGCGATGTCGAGCTGGCGCAGCAGAAGTTCGGTACGGGGTACGGACATCCGCGCAGTGTTCCATCGCGCCCGTGGGCAGGCGCAACAGGTTTTCGCGGCCCCACACGGGGCGCCACGCGGGGCGCCACCGGAGCGGGGTGCTACTTGAGCGGCGCGAAGACGGGGCGGAGGCCGGAGATGAGGCGGCGGATGATGGCGCGCTGCTCGGCGGGGGTGCGGCCGCGCAGGCCGAGGACGGGGTCGAGTCCGTCGTAGTACGGGGCCAGCGCCAGGTGCGGCAGCGTCATCAGCATGATCGTCGCCAGTACGTCCAGGTCGGCGTCCTCGCGGATGTCGCCGCGCTCCTGCCACAGCTTCAGCACCGGGTGGAGGACCTGGAGGTAGTGCTGGTTGGCGGTGTCGCGCACCACCGAGCGCACCGCGTTGTCGAGCTCGAAGTTGGTGGCCGCCGTGACCGCGCGTTCCAGCGGATGGTCCGCCATGTACTCGGTCCACTCGCACAGGACGTCGAACAGCCAGTCGTCGAAGGGCTGGTCGAAGTCCAGGCGGGCGATGCGGCGTTCCATCTCCTCGCGGATGCGGCGGGACGTCTCGTCGCACACGAACGCGAAGAACTCGAGCTTGTCGGAGAAGTACTGGAACAACGAGCCCTTGGCGATGCCGGCCTCGCGGGCGATGGTGTTCAGGCTGCCGGTCGAGTACCCGTGCTCGCCGAACTCGCGCATCGCCACTTCGAGGACCCGTTCGCGCTTGGCGACGTTGAGCCGGAACCACGTGGAGGTGGGCATGTGGGGTCACGTCTCCTGTCAGCGTGCGCGTGGCCGACGGTCAGGCTATCGGTACGCAGCGGGGTCGGGCAGGCGAATTGGCGGCGGACCCGCGGCCGGAGCGCCGGTCAGCCCGCCAGGCGGATCAGGATGCGGCAGACCTCTTCGATGATCTCGGTGGCGTCCGACTCGTCGTCGGCGAGCGCGATCTCGCGGCCCGCCTCGCCGATCACGGTGGTCAGCACCAGGCTGAGCACCTGCTCGGGACGTCCGGTGCCGGCGATGCCGCGCAGCAGCTTGGTGTTCTGCCCGATCCACTGGCGGGCGCGGGTGCGGCGCATCAGCGAGAAGCCGGACGGGCCCTCGCCGCCGTGGAACAGCCGGGCGGCCTCCCGCCGCTCCCAGCAGACCCGGAGGTAGGCGCGGGCGCCGGCGATGAACAGCGCGATCGGGTCGCGCTCGCCGTCCCTGCGGGCGGTGGCCACCGCCTCGGCGGCGCTGCGCTCCTGCTCGGCGCTGAGGTCCTCCCACAGCGCCAGGTACAGGCCGGCCTTGCCGCCGTAGTGGTGGTAGAGACTGCCCACGCTGATGCCGGACCGC
Organism: Actinomadura miaoliensis; assembly: GCF_039536785.1. Classification (NCBI taxonomy): domain Bacteria; kingdom Bacillati; phylum Actinomycetota; class Actinomycetes; order Streptosporangiales; family Thermomonosporaceae; genus Actinomadura; species Actinomadura miaoliensis. Next base: position 54,987 of record NZ_BAAAZG010000028.1, on the reverse strand, counting down.
TCGACGATCTCGGCGATGCCGGCGTCGGCGTAGCCCCGGTCGGCGAAGACCTCCAGGGCGGCCGTCAGCAGCGCCTGGCGGGTGGCGTCCGCCCGCGCCCACTGCCGTCCCGTGCCCTCGCCCGCGCCGTTGCCCCCGGTCCGGGCCCTGCTCGTCCGCATGCTCACATGGTGCCTCACGGAGCCGCCGTGAACCGAGCCGTTCAGTACCAGTGGTTGCGCTGCCAGAAGGCCCACGCCCCGCAGGGGTCCTTGTAGCGGGCCTTGATGTAGCCGAGCCCCCAGGCGATCTGGGTGGGGGAGCTGGTGCGCCAGTCCGCGCCCGCGCTGGCCAGCTTGGAGGCGGGCAGCGCCTGGGGGATGCCGTACGCGCCGCTGGACGGGTTCACCGCGCGCTCGTTCCAGCTGCTCTCGTGCGTCCAGAGGGTCTCCAGGGACGGCCAGCAGCGGCCCCAGCCCTTGAGGGCGTTCATCTTCTTGCCGTACGCCTTGTTCTGCGCGGCGCTGGGGTTGGACCGGGCCAGCCGTTCGCGTTCCTGCTCGGCCTTGAGCTTGGCGCGGGCGGCGGCGTCCCGCTCGGCCTTCTCGCGCAACGCCTTCAGGTCGCGCTGGTGCTGCTCGTAGGCCCGCTTCTTGGCCTGGGCGATGGCGTCGGCGGCGATGGGGTCCATGTCGGACGAGGTCATCATCGCCAGCATGTCGTTGGTCGACAGGTCCTCGGTGCCCGGCGGCGGCTCGGGGTCGCCGGCGAAACGGTGCCAGTCGACCGCCACGACGGCCGTCATGATCGCCGCGAGGGCCACGACGGTGATGGTGACGTTGCTGGTCAGCACCCGCAGAAGTCGGCGCCGTCCCCGCCGCCGTGGCGGGGCCGGGGGCTCGGCGTGAACGTCGTGGGGCGGGTGATCGTCGTACGGGCCCGTGCCGTAACCGCCCGTCTCGTACGGGGGCGCGGGCGGGAGCCCGGACTCGCGCTGCGCGCCTCCTGCGCGGCCTGCCGCCCGTCCCGTCCGTCCGCGCCGGGAGCGCCCCTGCGGACGTGACGCGGGAGTACGTCTGCGCGTGCCGTGACTTTGAGGCATGGGAGTACTTTGCCTTATCGCCCGTCGGTTTTGGCCTTCGCTGACCCTGTACGCGTGCGGCGTCCCGTCCGGTTCACGCCATCGCGAGCGGACGGGACGGGGTCACAGGTCGGCGTCCCCGGCCGCCAGGCGGGCCGGCTGCAGGGCGTCGAAGATCTCACGGTGCCGTCCGGCGAACGCGCCGAGGGCGCCGTCGGGCGACTCCAGCGCCTCGTTGGCCGCGGCGGCGCGCTCGCGTCCCTCCTCGGTGATGGACACCAGGGTGGCGCGCCGGTCGGTGGGGTGCGGGCGGCGCGCGACCAGGCCCGCCGCCTCCAGCTGGTCGACGGTCAGCTTGACCGTGGTCGGGTGGAGCATCATCAGCCTGCTGAGCGTGCTGAGCCGGGCCTGGCCCTCGCGGGTCAGCGCCAGCGTGGTCAGCAGGAAGTAGCCGGTACGGCCGAGATCCAGCCGTTTCAGCTCCGCCTCCAGGGCCTTGGTGAGGAGGTGGTGGAGCCGGGCCACCGAGCACATCGCCATGAACGGCCAGGGCGCGCCGGGCAGTCCGCGTTCGGTCCAGCGCTCCTGTACACCGCTGACCAGCGGATCGTCTACGCACCTCGGTGTGGGTGTTCGCACCGGTCGATCGTAGCCGCCGCACATTTCGGATGTAAGTACTCGCTTCTTAGAGCTTTCTGGCATAGAGTGCTCCAGATCACACCGGTGCTTCCAGGGCTTCGTGCGGCGGGAGGGAACCGGGTGAGGTATCGGATGGGCGCCAACGTCCGAGAACGAAGGAGGGCTGGAATGTTCCTTCCCCCCACCCCCGAAGGGAAGGGATCCGGCTGATGGCCCCCTCGGTCGTCACGGGCCTGGCGAGGGCACCCGACCTGGCCCGGCGGCGCGTCGGGCGGGCGCTCGACGAGACCGGGCTGCTGTGCGTGACGTTCCTGGAGGGGCTGCGCCGCACCTGGGACCTGCGTCAGTGGTGGGGCGAGTTCATCGAGCAGTGCTGGTTCCTGGCGCGGGTGACCAGCGTCCCGGTCATGCTGATCGCCATCCCGCTGGGCGCCACCATCTCGCTGCAGGTCGGCGACATCGCCCGGCAGCTCGGCGCGCAGTCGGGCACGGGCGCGCTCCTGGTCGCCGCGATGATCCAGCAGGTCGCGCCGCTGGCCGCGGCGCTGCTGGTGTCGGGGGTGGGCGGCTCGGCCATCACCTCCGACATGGGGGCGCGCAACATCCGCGACGAGCTGGCCGCGCTGGAGGTCATGGGCATCAACCCCGTCCACCGCCTGGTCACGCCGCGGCTGTGGGCGGCCAGCACGGTGTCGGCGCTGCTGTGCTCGGTGGTGATCCTGGCGGGGGTGCTCGGCGGCTACTACTTCAACGTCGTCCAGCAGGGGGTCAGCCCCGGCGCGTTCTTCGACGGCGCCACCACGCTGCTGCAGTTCTCCGACCTGGCGGTCACCCTCTTCAAGGCGTGGATCTTCGGGTTCATCGCCGCGGCGGTGGCCTGCTACATGGGCATGAACTGCGACTACGGGCCGGTCGGCGTGGGCCGCGCGGTCAACCGGGCGGTGGTGGTCACCTCGATCGTGGTGTTCGCCGCCAACTACGTGATCACGATGATCTACCAGGTCCTGTTCCCCCCGAGGTTCTGAATGGTCGCGATCTCCCCCGTACGCAGGCTCGGCCGCGCGGTGCGCGGGCGCACCGCCGGGCTGGGCGCCTCGCTGAACCTGCCGGTGTTCCTCGGCCGGGTGCTGTACCACCTGGTGGTCGACATCGTGCTGCGGCGCAAGTACGGCAGGACGCTGGCCCGGCAGGTCAGCGACATCACCGTCGGCGTGGGCGCGCTGGTGATCGGCGGCGGCATGATCTTCGTGATCGCCACCATGTCGCTGGCCACCGGCGCCATGGTGGGCCTGCAGGGCTATCCGGGGCTGGAGCGCATCGGCGCCGAGGCGTTCACCGGCCTGGTGGCCAGCTACTCCAACGTCCGCGAGGTCACCCCGATCATCGCCGGGGTGGCGCTGGTGGCGCAGGTGGGCACCGGGTTCACCGCCGAGATCGGGGCGATGCGCATCTCCGAGGAGATCGACGCCCTGGAGGTCATGGGCATCAACTCGCTGGCCTACCTGGTGTGCACCCGGGTCGCCGCCGGGGTGATCGCGCTGGTGCCGCTGTACCTGGTGTCGCTGTTCATGGCGTTCGCCGCCACCCGGCTGATCACCATCGAGTACTTCGGGCTGTCGCCCGGCATCTACGACTACTACTTCAACCTCTACCTGCCGCCGATCGACGTGTTCTACAGCGCCATCAAGGTCGCGGTGTTCGCGTTCATCGTGATGTTCGTGCACTGCTACCGCGGCTACTACGCGGCCGGCGGGCCGGTCGGCGTCGGGGTGGCGGCGGGCCGCGCGATCCGGGAGTCGACCATCCTGATGATCCTGACGAACCTCGTCCTGTCCTACATCTTCTGGGGCCACGGCGGCACCGTGAGGCTGACCGGATGAGCGGCGCCCAGACCAGCGGGGCCCCGGCGAGCGGGGGGCGCCGATGAGCGAGGAGACCCTGTCGGGCCGGTCACGGCTGATGTTCGGCCTGGTGGGCGCCGGGGTGCTCGCCGCCGCGGCGGTGGCGGTGGCCGCCGGGTCCCGGGAGGACACCTCCGGCTCGACGTACTACACCGCCTCGTTCGGCCGCGCGGGGCAGGGCCTGGACCCCGGCCGGTCGGACGTGAAGATCCGCGGCATCACCGTCGGCACCGTCGACCGACTCACCCTGGAGCGCGACGGCCGGGTGACGGTGCGGCTGCGGCTCGACGAGGGGGTGCGCGTCCCCGGCACCACCAGCGCCCGCATCGAGCCGGTGTCGGTGTTCGGGCCCAAGGACCTGGCGCTCGACCTCGGCCGGGACGAGGGCAGGGGCCCCTACCTGGCCGACGGCGGACGCATCGCCCGCACCGAGGACCCGCGCGAGCTGTCGGAGACCGCCTGGCCCGCGTACCGGCTGACCCGGGCCATCAACCCCGACGAGGTGACCACGATCCTGCGCACGTTCGGGGCGGGGCTGTCCGGGGAGGGGCCCGCGCTGCGCCGCACCATCGACAACGGCGCCAAGGTGATCGACGCCGCGCACGCCAACCGCGCCGTCATCCGCCAGTTGATCGGCGACCTGGACGGCCTGTCCGGCGAGTTCGCCGACAGGGGCGACACCGTGATCGCACTGTCCCGCGACTTCAACCGGGTGTCGCCCGCGCTCAGCGGCCGCCCCGACAAGGTGTCGCAGCTGCTCGCCCAGTCCTCGGAACTGGCCGCCAAGGTCGGCACGTCCCTCGAAGGCCACGGCGCCAACCTCGGCAAGGTCGTCGACGGGGCGGGCGACACCGCGTCCGTGCTGGCCTCCCGCCGCCGCTACATGCCGCTGATGCTGGACAACCTCAACGGGTTCTTCGGCCTGCTGTCGCAGGTCATCCGCGTGCCCGGCCCGCAGGGGACCATGCTGGGGCAGGTCGTCGACACCCTGCCGCTGGACCTGTGCCAGACGTTCGTCGACCTGTGCCCGACCAGGCCGACGCGCACGGCGTTCGACCAGCCGGTGAAGACGGTGGTGCAGCGGTGAGCGGGCTGGGCGGTGTCGTCCTGCGCGGGCTGGGCATCCGGCGCGGCCGGGGCCGCAGCGCGCGCGGCCCCGCGCCCGGCGTCACGCTGAAGTTCGCGGTGTTCGCCGTGCTGACGGTGCTGCTGACGTTCTTCATCGGCCAGCAGATCCTGGGCGCCAGCCTGCGCTCGCGCTACCAGCTGACCGCGGTGTTCGACGACGTCACCGGCCTGCTGGAGGGCGACGTCGTGAAGATCGCGGGAGCCCCGGTGGGCCGGGTCGAGGACATCAGGGTGCGCGACGGCAAGGCCGTGGTGCGCATGGCGATCGACGACGACGTGCGCGTCCCCGCCGACTCCACCGCCGCGATCCGCTGGCGCAACGTCGCCGGGCAGCGCGTGGTGTACCTGGAGCCCGGTACCAGCCCGGGACGGCTGGGCGACGGGGCGCGGGTGCCGCGCACCCGCTCGGTCGTCGACCTCGGCGAGATCGTCAACAGCCTGGGCCCGCTGACCCGCAACCTGGACCCCGACCAGCTCAACAAGATCCTGTTCGCGCTGGCGCAGGCGCTGGACGGCAACGCGCAGAGCGTCAACCTGATGATCGACAACCTGGACGCGCTGCTGCGTACGTTCGCCGCGCGCCGGCAGACCATCGAGCGGATGATCGACGACTACGAGACCGTCTCCGCGGCCGTCGCCACCCGCGACAGGCAGATCGCGGCCAGCGTCGACAACCTCAGGGAGCTCACCGAGGTCTTCGCGGGCAACCACCGGATGCTGGAGGACGCCGTCGTCCAGATCTCCGGCGTCACCACCGACCTCAACCGGGTGCTCGGCGGCAACGACGCGCAGCTGTCGCGGATCATCCGCAATCTCGGGGTGTTCGCCGACACGTTCCGGCGGAACGTCGACCAGCTGGAGAAGATGGTCCAGCAGCTCCCGCTGACGATGCGGCAGCTGTTCGCCGCCGTCAACGGCGGCCACTTCATGCGCACCAACGCGCTGTGCCTCAACGTCGTTCAGGGGCCGTGCCCGTTCCCCATGGAGCTGCCGGGCGCGCAGGGCCGGGGCGGCGCGTCCGCGACGTCGAACGGGCCGACCAAGGAGGACCTCGAACAGCTCAGGCGCATCCTGCGGGGTGGTCGCTGATGGCGCTGAAGTCCCTGCGCGACGTCAACCAGCGGATCGTGGCGATCGTGACGCTCTCGGCGCTGACGGCGGGCTGCGTGTTCGCCTTCGCCGTCGGGCAGCTGCACCTGTTCGACCGCGGCTACACCATGAGCGGGGTGTTCGCCGACACCGGCGGCCTGAAACCCGGCCAGGACGTGCGGGTCGCCGGGGTCAAGGCCGGGCGCGTCACCGCCGTCGAGCCCGACTTCGGCAGGGGCCGGGTCGTCATCACCTGGCATGTCGACGCCGGGATCGACCTCGGCCCGCAGACCCACGCCGACGTGCAGACCACCACCCTGCTGGGCGGCCGCTACCTGCGCCTGTCCGGCCCGGTGACCGAGCCGAAGATGGCCGACGTGCCCGAGGCGCGGCGGCGCATCCCGCTGGAGCGCACCAGCGTGCCGTTCACCGTGCCGGACGCCATCGAGGGCGCCCAGAACATCGTCGGCCGCCTCGACCAGCGCAGCGTCAACAAGCTGCTGGAGGAGATCAACAAGATCGAGTCGCCGGACGCGCCGAAGCTGCGCCGGATGCTGGTCAACGTGCAGGAGCTGTCGCGCACCTTCAACGACTCCTGGCCCGAGGTGCGCCGGCTGATCGACAACAGCCGTCAGGTCACCGGCACGCTGGCCGCCAAGGACGAGCAGCTCCGCGAGATCATCAACGCCGGCCAGGTGCTGCTGCGGGCGCTGGTGCGGCGGCGCGACGAACTGGCCGCCACCATCGGGCAGGGCAGCCGCACCGTGCGCACCCTGTCCAACGTCATCGAGCGCAACCAGCGGGAGATCAACGCCCTGCTGGACAACCTGCACCTGCTCACCACCCGCCTGGCGCCCAACATGGACGCCCTCAACACCGACTTCGCGCTGATCGGCCCGACGCTGCTGCAGGTCGCGGGCATCAAGGGCAACGGCGACTGGGTCGAGGGCGTGCTGATCGGCCTCGGCCCGCTGCAGCCGCCCGGCCCCATCTCCACGCGGCGCCCGCCCGCCGGGCAGCAGGGCGCCGCCACCGGACGGGAAGGGGGCAACTGATGACACCCGGACGCGCCGCCCTGCGCCGGACGCTCGTGGCGGGGCTGTGCCTGCTGGTGACGGCGTCGCTGGGCGGCTGCTCGCTCGTCCCGCGGCCCGCCGCCGGGCAGCGCACGATGACCGTCTACTTCCCCAAGGCCCGCTCCTTCTACAAGGAGTCCAAGGTCAAGATCATGGGCGTCGACGTGGGCCTGGTGGACCGCGTCGAGACCCAGGCCGACCGCATCAAGGTCACCTTCCACCTGCGCCGCGACATCCGGCTGCCGCGCGGCGTGCGGGCCTCGATCGTCCCGCTCAACCTGGTGGGCGAGCGCAACCTGATCCTGCATCCGCCGTGGAAGCCGGGCGTGCCGGTGGAGACGAGCGACGTGATCCCGATCGACCGCACGCACGTGCCCGTGGAGGTCGACGACGCGCTCACCTCGTTCACCAACCTGGCCACCGCGCTGGACCCCACCAAGACCCGCACCGCCCTCGACCGCACCGCCCGCTCCTTCAAAGGCAACGGCCGCGAGTTCAACGCCACGCTGGAGCAGAGCGCCCGCCTGGTGGAGAACGTCGCCGGGCAGGACAAGGAGCTGATCGAGGTGGCGCGCAACCTCAACCGCCTGGCCGGGGTGGTGCGCGGACGCGAACAGGTGCTCGGCCAGATGATCGGCGACTTCTCCGAGGCCACCCGGGTGCTCAGCGCCGAACGCGGCGACCTGCAGGAACTGGTCCGCGGCATCCTCGCCCTCGCCGACAACGGCGGCAAGCTGCTCGACAAGTACAAGGGGCGGCTGCCGTACGACCTGGCCGTGCTCACCCGCACCGCGCTCATGCTCCGGGGCAACTCCCGGCAGGTCGCCCAGCTGCTCGACGCGCTGCCCGGCATCAACGACGCGCTGATCGGCGGCTACAACCCCGAGAACAAGTCGCTGCAGATCCGCTTCACCACCGACGCGTTCCTGCGCACGTGGCTCAAGGGGCTGCTGGACGACGACGACGTCGCCTGCCCGCTGCCCCCGCCCAACTCCAACTGCCCCTGGCAGAACGGGACGCAGGGAGGCGGCGGATGATCGCCGGGGCGCGGGTGAACGCCGGGGCGTGGACGGTGACGGCCGTGTGCGCGCTGGTCGCCGCGCTGCTCACCGGCTGCTCCATCCAGACGGCGGGCGCGCCCAAGGGCGGGCTGACCCTCACCGCGACGTTCGACGACGTGCAGGGGCTCGTCACCGGGCACAGCGTGCAGATGTCGGACGTCAAGGTCGGCACGGTGACCGGCGTGCGGCTGGACAAGCGCGCCTTCAGGACGACGGTCACCATGTCGATCAGGGACGAGTACCGGATCCCGCGCGGCACCCGCGCCGAGATCAAGGTGACCTCGCTGCTCGGCGAGAACTACGTCGACCTGGTGCTGCCGCCCGGCGGGCGCACCGACCGCGGGCCGTTCCTGGCCGACGGCGCCGCGATCTCCGACACCAGCGTGCAGCCCTCCTTCGAGCAGGTGGTGGGGCAGGCCGGGCCGCTGCTCAAGGCGCTGGCCAGCGACGACGTCGCGGCGGTCGTCAACGCCGGGGCCACCGCCCTGGACGGCAACGGCGGGAAGCTGAACACCGTCGTGGCCAAGAGCGGCGACCTGCTGGCGACCTTCGCCCGGCAGCGGGCCGAGCTCGGCCGGTCGGTCGACCGGCTCGCCCGGCTGGGCCGGTCGCTGGCCAAGGGCAGCGACGAGCTGGAACGCACCCCCGCCGAGCTGGAGAAGACGACGAGGCTGCTCAACGACAACAAGGAGGAGATCCTCACGACGGTGCGGCGGCTCACCCACCTTGCCGTCCAGCTCAACGACAAGGTGCTGGAGGGCCGGATCCAGAAGTTGCGCAAGCTGCTGCGCGACCTGGACCCGGTGCTGGCCACCCTCGCCGGGAACCGGCGGCGCCTCACCGATCTCGTCAACGGCCTGGTGACGTTCACCCAGAAGCTGCCGCTGGCCACCTACGACGGTCAGCTGCTGATCTATCCGCTGGTCAGGGTCGTGTGGCCGGACGGCACCCCGGTCATCCCCGGCCTGTCCGGCAACGGCGGCAACGGCGGGAGCAGGGCGAACGGGAACGGCGACAACGGGACCGCCCGGGACGGGAAGCAGCCCGACAAGCAGCCTGAGAAACAGCCGGAGAAGCCGGAGAACATCTTGCCCGACATCGGCGAGCTGCTGGGGGGACGGCCACGATGACCCGGCGCGTCGCGATCAACCTGGTGGCGTTCGCCGTCCTCGGCGTGGTGATGGTGTTCTGGGCGTTCCGCAACGTCGTCCACTTCGACTTCATCGACCGGCCGTACCACATCACGGTGGAGTTCGAGTCGTCGCCGGGCCTGCATCCGGGCTTCGAGGTGGACTACCTCGGCGTGCGCGTCGGCAAGATCGACTCGGTGCGGCTGGACGGCAGCCGGGTGGTGGTGCGGCTCGACATGGAACGCGGCGTGAAGATCCCGCAGGGCGTGACCGCCGCCGCGGCGCGCAAGTCGGCCGTCGGCGAGCCGGTGGTCGAGCTGACCCCCGGCCCGGGGCGGGGCGACGCGCCGCCGCTGCGTCCGGGCGCGGTGATCCCGGTGTCGAAGACCAAGGTGCCGCCCAAGTACAGCGACCTGTTCGACTCCGTCCTGGACTCGCTGGAGGCCATCGACCCGGACGACGCCCGGATCCTCACCCACGAGCTGGCCGAGGGCTGGTCCGGCCGGGACGGCTCGCTGCGGCAGATCATCCGCGGCTCCGACCAGCTCACCGCCACGTTCGCGAGCAACAGCGAGCTGCTGGACGGGCTCACCAAGGATCTCGGCAAGATCACCGAGGTGCTCAACCGGCACCGCGGCGAGCTCGGCGCGGGCATCGACGACCTGGCCGCGCTGACCGCGGCGCTGCGGCAGGTCCGCGGCGAGCTGACCCGGCTGCGCGACGACGGGCCCGGCCTGCTCGACACCGTCAACGGCCTGCTGGACAAGACCACGCCCGACTTCGAGTGCGCCGTCGACACTCTGGCGAACTGGGGGATCCGGCGGCACAACCCCGACCCGCTGGACGACCTGCGCCGGACGCTGGAGCTGGCGCCGCAGCTGAACGAGGTGCTGCGCAACGTCGTCGGCCGGGACCAGGGCAAGCCGGTGCTGAACGTGGTATTCCTGGTGACCCTTCAGAAGCAGGCCGCGCTGGAGTACCGCTATCCGCTGCCGCAGCCGGGCGTGTCGGAGATCCCCGACTGCCCGGACGGCCGGCAGCCCGGCGTGACCGAGCAGAAGCCCTACAAGGCCAAGGACCCCGGGGAGACCATCCCCACGCACGACCCGTCCGTCCAGCGGGCCGACGACGAGCTGCGGGCGCGCAACGCCGCCGGACGGTCCGCGGACGAGGGATCCGGGGGCCCGCCCGGGTGGCTGCTGTACCTGCCGCCACTGCTGGCCGTGCTGGTGCTGATCAGGGTGATGGCGGGCTCGGTCCCCGTCCTGTCCCGCCTGTCCCGCCTGCGGCGCGGCAGGAGATGACCCCGACTCCGAGGAGCATCTGAAGTGACAGACAGCGAGAAGACGGCCGCGGAGCGCCCGGGCGGCGACGGAGCCGCGCCTCCCGACCGGCCGCGCCGCAGGCGCCGCGTGCGCGTCATCGAGGTGCTCGACGACGAGGACCTCGACGAGGTCCTGGACGCCATCGAGGCCGAGGAGGAGCAGGACGCCGAGCCCGCCCCGAGGCCCGTGAACGGCACCAAGGCCCGTCCGGCGAAGAAGGCTCCCCCTGCCGACCAGGCCGCCGAGGACGACGAGGACGACGGGGAAGAGGGGGCCGCGGAGGACGCCGAGGACGCCGCGACGCCCCGCAGGCCGGCGCGCAAGACCACCGCCTCGCCCGCGACAGCGTCCGCCGACACGTCCGCGGACGCGGACGCCGACACGTCCGCCGACGCGCCCGCCCCGAAGGACGAGCGGCCGGCGCGCCAGACCTTCCTCGGGCTCGGAACGGGACAGGCCGTGGCCGTGGTGCTGCTGGTCGCCGTGCTGGCGACCCTGGCCGTCTGGCAGTGGCGCAGCGCGTCCGCCCGGTCGTCCACCGAGGACGCGCGCGACGAGGTGGCCAGGGTCGCCTCCGCCTACGGCGACGCGGCGCTGACCTACAACGCGTCCAACTACCGGCAGAACATGGCGCAGGCGCAGCGGCTGATGGGCGGCGACCTGCTGGAGTACACCAAGAGCACCCTGCTGTCCAACCTGGACAGCCTCTTCAAGAACAGCCCCAACGGCGAGTTCCGCTCCAGGACCAGCCAGGTGTTCGTGGGCACCGTGGACGAGCGGTTCGCCACCGCCGTCATCTCGGTCGACATCACGGTCAGCAACGCGGGGCAGTCCGCCGAGGAGCCCGCCACGCTGCTCCGCCTGGCGCTGTCCAAGATCGACGGTGAGTGGAAGGTGACCCGGCAGTACGCCTCGGGCGTCAACGACCAGAACCGCGACGGCGGCACGCTCGGCAACGTGCCGGGCGGCACGCCGTCCCCGTCGCCCAGCGCGACCTCTACCGGCAAGGACGCCAAGTCCGGCAAGGACGATAAGTCCGGCGACGGCAACTGAGCCGGCGCTGTGGCAGTGTGCGCCCCGTGCGGGAAGCCGTACGGGGCGCACGCGCGTTGTCAGCGGGCAGGACGGGGGAGGAGGCGGGGATGGGGACGACCGCGGAGAGGGACGGGGTGGTCCGCGAGTTCGGCGCGCTGCTGGGCGCGGCGGCGCTGCTGGAGCGCATCGCGGGCCGGGAGCTGGAACGCCGCTGCGGCATCCGGCACGTGGCGTTCGAGGTGCTGCTGCGGCTGTCGGAGGCCGACGGCCCGCTCACCATGGGCGGCCTGGCCGAGCAGATGATCCTCACCAGCGGCGGCATGACCCGGCTGGTCGACCGGATGGAGGCGGCCGGGTACGTGCGGCGGCACGCCGCGCCCGGCGACCGGCGGCGGCAGCTGGTGGAGCTGACCGACGCCGGCCGCGCCAAGCTGGCCGAGGCGCTCCGGGTGCACGCCGCGACCCTGGACCGCCACTTCGCCGGGCCGCTCGCGCCCGAGCGGCGGCGTCAGCTCGTCGAGGCGCTCGCCGTCCTGCGCGAGCACGCCCGCCGCGAACTCGGCAGCCTCGGCTGAGGCCGCCGGGTCACAGGTAGCGGGCGGCTGCGGTCTCGGCGGGGGCGTCGGCGCCGGTGACGCCGCCGGGGCCCTTGGGCACGCCGTCGTCGATCTCGGCGGGCGCGTTGATGGTGACGCGGTGCATCTTGCGGCGCTGGGTGTAGTCGGCCACGGCGTAGTGCTGGGTGGGGCGGTTGTCCCAGAACGCCAGGGTGCCGACGCGCCAGCGCAGCCGCACCTGGAACTGGGGGTCGCGGACGGCGTCGAACAGCAGCGGCAGGATCTGCTCGTTCTCCCGGCGGGACAGGCCGACCAGCCGGGTGACCGACGAGCGGTTGACGTACAGCGCCTTGCGGCCGGTCTCGGGGTGCACCCGCACCACCGGGTGCACCACCGGCGGGTTCTTCTCCTGCATGTCGCGCAGGTCCAGCCGGTGGCCCTTGTCGATCGCCTTGGTGACCGACATGGTCAGGTCGTGCTCGGCGTACAGCTCGTCGCACAGGCGCCGCAGCCAGGGCGCCAGCGACTCGTACACCAGGTACATGTTGGCCCACAGGGTGTCGCCGCCGACCTCGGGCAGGATGACCGCGCGCAGCAGCGAGCCCATGGGCGGGGTCTTCATGAACGTGTTGTCGCTGTGCCAGGAGTCGCCGCCCTCGCCCTTGGGGTCGGTCTGGTCCAGGACGTGCACCGCGCTGCCGGAGACGTCCATGGGCGGCAGGTTGGCGGTGCCGAACCGCTTGGCGAACGCCACGTGCTGCTCGTCGGTGATGTGCTGGTCGCGGAAGAACAGCACCATGTGGTCGAGCAGGCCCTGCCGGATCGTCCGCACCTGCTCCTCGTCGAGCGGCTTTGCGATGTCGACGCCGGTGACCTCGGCGCCGATGTTCCGGGTCATGGGGTGGAATTCGATCATGTCCTGGCCTCCATCGATCACCAAGCAATCGCTAGGTTGATGCTAACCGATGGAGGCGGACGCCTGTCCAGTCCCGGGGCCGGCCGGTGGCTCAGCGGGAGTAGTGCTCGACGACGAGCTGCTCGTCGCAGATGACCGGGATCTCCGCGCGCTCGGGCAGCCGCGCCAGGCGGGCGACGAGCGCCTCGTGCCGCACCTCCAGGTACGGCGGAACGCCGTCGGCGTGCGCGCCCGCCGCCGCCTCGGCGAACGGCACCATGTCGCGGCTGCGCGGCGCGATGGAGATCACGTCGCCGGGCCGGACGCGGAACGACGGCCGGTCCACGCGCCGTCCGTTCACCAGCACGTGCCGGTGCACGACGAACTGCCGGGCCTGGTAGATGGTGCGGGCGAACCCGGCGCGCAGGACGAGCGCGTCCAGGCGGCGCTCCAGGTCCACCAGCAGCGCCTCGCCGGTCTTGCCCTCGACCTTGGCGGCCTTGGCGAAGGCGTTGCGCAGCTGGGTCTCGCGGATGTTGTACTGCGCGCGCAGCCGCTGCTTCTCGCGCAGTCTCAGCTTGTAGTCCGACTCCTGCTTGCGGCCGCGGCCGTGCTCGCCGGGCGGGTAGGGGCGGGCCTCGAAGTACCTGACGCTCTTGGGGGTCAGCGGAATGCCGAGCGCCCGGGACAGCTTGATCTTGGGCCGGGGGTTGTTCACGGTGCTCCTCGGGTGCTTAGGTAAGCCTTACTTAGGTAACCCTAACTTACAGCGTCAAGGAGGGGCCGTGAGCGAGCAGCCACACGACCGGGCGGACGCGCACCCCAGGCGGCGGGACCGGACGCCCCGTCCGACGGCGGGGGAGCGGGCCCGCACCCTGGCCTACGGGATCGCCGACGGCGTCCTGACGGTGCCGGACGTGCCGTACGCCCCCGTGCCCGCGCACGCCACCGACCACGACGGCCGCCCGCTGCTGCTCGTCGAGACCGGATCGCCCGTCGTCGCCGCCCTGCGCGGCGAGCCCGACCTGCCCGCCATCCTGCAGATCGGCGACGTGGCGCCGGTGCCGTTCCCCGACCGGGTGCGCGGGCGCGCCTGGCTGCACGGCTGGGTCACCGAGGTCCCCGCCGCCGAGCGCCCGCACGCGGCGGCGGTGCTGGCGCGCCTGCACCCGCGACCCGAGGTCCTCGGCATCCGGTCCGGCGACCGGGGCGTGGACGGGGCCGAGCCGTGGACGCTGCTGGCGCTGGAGGTCGCCGAGGTCGAGATCGCGGACGCCTGGGGCGGCGCCGCCGTCGAACCGGAGGTCTACGCCGACGCCGCGCCCGACCCGTTCGTGGCCGTCGAGGCGGGCGTGCTGTCCCACCTCGACGCCTTCCACCGCGACGAGCTGGCGACGCTGCTGCGCGGACTGGTCGCCACCCGGGCGGCGCCCCGGCACGAGGCGCCCTGGAACGAGGGGCTCGCGGCCGTCGGGCGCGCCGCGACCGTGCGGCCGCTGGCCCTGGACCGGCACGGCATGTGGCTGCGCTGCGCTCACCCCGGGGAGGGGGACGGCGCGGCGCCGTGGACGACGGACGTGCGGATGGTGTTCCCCGAACCGGTCAGTGATCTCCCCGGTCTGCGGTGCGCGTACCGGCGGCTGTTCGCCGCCGCGTCCCGCTGAGTCCCACCACCTACGTGGACGAGATCCGGCCACCTCGTAGAGGAATCCGGGTCGGTTGCCGGTGTTGTCCCGGATGTGGAAACGCCCGCCGCCGGGTGATGCTCGGTACTCCGGCCGTGGGCGGCCCGCGGCGTCCGGCTCGGCCGGCTCCGGGGAGTCTTCGCGGGGTTGGCGATCCGGAGCGGGATCGGGGACGGGCCTCTCCGGGCGTCCGGGGCGTCCCGGCCGGTGACGGTGGCCCGGCGCCGCGATGTTCACGGGGACGCGGCCCGGGCCACTCTTCGCGATTGGATCTGTCGACGCCGCGCGTCCCGCCCGCACCCTGGTGACATGAGCGACGTACACCCGACGAACGCACAGTCATCGAACGCGCAGTCATCGAACGCGCAGCGTCCGCAGACGCGGGCCGTCCACCCGACCGTCGAAACACCCGTCGGGAGCCGGCCGTTGAACGTCCCCCTCTACCAGGGGCACCTGTTCGCCTTCGACGACGCCGACGCCTTGGCGGCGGCGTTCGACGGCCCGCGCGCCGCGTACCTGTACGGACGCATGGGCAACCCCACCGTGCGCGCCTTGGAGAACGCCGTGGCCGAGCTGGAGGGCGGCACCGGCGCGTACGCGACCGCCTCCGGGATGGGCGCGATCAGCGCCGTGCTGCTGGCGCTGCTGCGCACCGGCGACCACGTGATCGCCCAGTCCGGCCTGTACGGCGGGACGTGGGCGCTGCTGCACGACCTGCGCGAGCGCTGGGGCGTCGAGGTCAGCGAGGTCTCCGGCGACGACGCCGGCGAGGTGCGCGCCGCGCTGCGCCCCACCACCCGCCTGCTGTACCTGGAGACCATCGCCAACCCCATGACGCAGGTGGCCGACATCCCCGCGCTGGCCGCCGTCGCCCGCGAGGCCGGGGTCACCACCGTCGTGGACAACACCTTCGCGCCGCTGCTGTGCCGTCCGCTCGACCACGGCGCCGACATCGTGGTGCACTCGGCCACCAAGTACATGGGCGGGCACGGCGACATCGTCGGCGGGGTCGCGGTGTTCGCCGACCCCGCCGTGCACCGCCGCGTGTGGGACCACGCCGTCGAGCTGGGCGCCACCGCCGACCCGTTCGCCGCCTGGCTGGTGCTGCGCGGCCTGGTCACGATGCCGATGCGCGTCGAGCGGCAGAGCGCCACCGCGCTGGAGCTGGCCCGGCGCCTGGCCGCCCACCCGTCCGTCGAGGGCGTCCACCACCCGGGGCTGCCCGGCCATCCGCAGCACGAGCTGGCGGGCCGGCTGCTGTCCGGCGGCTACGGCGGCGTGCTGTCGTTCGACCTGGCGGGCGGACGCGACGCCGGGCGCGTGTTCGTCGAGTCGGTGCGCGTGGCGTCGCTGGCACCGTCGCTGGGCGACGCCGCGACACTGGTGATGCACCCGGCCAGCACCTCGCACCGGCAGCTCGACGCCGCCGCGCTCGCCGCCGCCGGGATCGGGGAGGGCACCGTCCGCGTCGCCGTCGGCCTGGAGGACCCGGACGACCTGTGGGCCGACATCGAGCAGGCCCTTGCCAAGGCCGCGGGCTGACCCCGGGCACCCCCACCCGGCCCAAGCCCATCGCCGCGTCGCGGCCGGGCCCGCGCGGGCTCTACAGGTAGAAGCCGGTCGCCGTTCCGGAGGGGGCGTCCCCGTCGCGGGGGCGTCCGTCGCCCCGGAGCAGTGCCGCCAGCTCCGCCAGCGTCGCCCCCTCGGCGGGGACGGCGGCGCCGGCGGGCGCGTCGTCGCCCAGCCACGTCAGCGCCTCCGGCCGGGTGAGCGGCCCCACCTCGATCTGGGCCAGGCAGCGTCCCGGCCGCACCACCGCGGGGTGCAGGCGCGCGATGTCCTCATTGGTGGTTATCGCCACCAGCACGTTGCGGCCCTGCCCGAGCATCCCGTCGGTCAGGTTGAGCAGCCGTGACAGGCCCTGGCCCGTCGACTGCTTGGCCTCGCCGCGGATCAGCTCGTCGCAGTCCTCCAGGATGAGCAGCCGCCAGCGGCCCTCGTCGTCGTCATCGTCGCCGATGGTGACGCGCATCAGGTAGCTGGGCGTGCCGAACAGCGCCTCGGGGTCGAGCACGCAGTCGGCCTGGCACCACGAGCTCCACGCGCGGGCCAGCGCACGCAGCGCGGTGGTCTTGCCGGTGCCCGGCGGGCCGTGCAGCAGCAGGAGCCGCCCGTGCGCCTCGTCGCGGCCGAGGCCCATCACCCGGTCCAGCTCGCGGGCGACGCGCGCGGTGTAGTTGCCGCGGATGTCCGCCCAGGCGTCCGCGGTGATCGTCCGCTCGGTGCGCTGCGGGCCGTGGCCCAGATGCCAGAAGCCCATCTGCACCGCGGACTCGTCGACCTTCGGCGGCTCGACGGCGTCGCGGACGCACTCGTCCATGACCGAGTCGGCCAGCTCCTCGCTGACCGCCGACACCTCCACGTACGCCGAGCCGGTGTTCCAGCGGATCGTGAGCAGGCTCCAGCCGTCGCCCTCGGCCAGTTCCGCCACCCGTGACTTCTCCCGCGACACCCGCACCACCCGGGCGGTCGGCGGGCGCAGCGGCGCGTCGGCGCGCACGTGGTCCAGGTGGGTGGAACGCCCCCACGGGTGCTCCCCGGTGGCGAACGGACGCAGCGCCATGACCTGCATCACGTCGGCGTGGCCGTTGTTCTCGTCCAGGTTGAACACCACAGGCAGCCCCAGCTCGCCCTGGAACACGGGCTCCCGGGCGGGGGCGGGCTGCTGCCGGGCCTGGGGGAGACGGACGACCTCCCGGGGCCCTTCCTTGGACGCGGACATGTTTCGATCATCAGGCGTGACGGCCGCAGCCGTCCAACGAATTACCGATGATTCACCGAGGGATCGCCGTGTACGCCCCATCTCTGCCATGGTGGGAGGGACGTGATCCTGTGAAGGGGGATGAGCATGGAACCGTTGGACGCGGCGGCGGACGCGCACGCGCTCATCCGGGACCTGCTCCCGGTGCTGGCGCCCACCGCCTGGTTCGACGGCGGAACCTCGGAGGTCGTGGTGCCGGTGGGCCGGTCCGAGGCCCGCGCCTCCACCTGGACGCTGCTGGAACGGTGCGCGCGGGCGCCGCGCCCGGCCTGGCCGCGGCTGGTGGACGAGTGGTTGCGCGAGGCCCGCGACCGCGCCTTCCTGGCGATCGGCGAGATGGAGCTGTTCGGCGACCTGCGGGAACTGCTGCGGCTGCGGATCGTGCCCAAGCTGGATCCGCGCGACCGGGAGGGCCTGGTGGTGGTCCCGGCCGGGGACCATTTCGACGCCATGGTGATGATCGAGCACCCCCGGTACGGCGGCCCGCTGACCAAGGCGCGGGCCGGGCTGCTCGGGCTGCGCCGCCTCGGCTACGTGGTGACCAACACCCACGACCGGGAGCTGGCGGACGTGGCGGCCCGCGAGCAGCCGCTGCTGCTCGGCGAGAACGTGCGCGTCGTCACCAAGCCCGGCAGCCGGTACGTGTCGGCGCTGCTGGGCGAGATCGACCAGTTCCTGCCCCGGCACAACCCGTACGGCGCGCTGGTGGGCGTGCCGAGCCACAGCACGCTGCTGCTCTACCCGATCACGTCGACGGCGGTGCGCCGGGTGCTGCCCGTCTTCGCCGACGTGGTCCGCGAGATGCACGACGACGCCGACGACCCGTGCGCGCCCGGCGTGTACTGGAGCCACGGCGAGCGCCGCCTCACCCCGCTGCGGCCGCCCGCCGACCTGGAAGGCTCCACCGAGTTCGCCGCCCTGCTCCGCCGCCTCCCCGACGCGTAGTCACGGGGGCTTGCGCGGGTCACGGGAGCCTGCGGGCTACGGCAGCTTCCAGTCGAGCGGCTGGGCGCCCTGGCGTTCGAGGAGCTGGTTGGCGCGGCTGAACGGGCGGGAGCCGAAGAAGCCGCGGTCGGCCGACATCGGGCTGGGGTGGGCCGACTCGATGCACGGGACGGCGCCGAGCAGCGGCTTGAGGTCGCGGGCGTTGCGTCCCCACAGGATCGCCACCAGGGGACGGCCACGCGCGGCCAGGGCGCGGATGGCCTGCTCGGTGACCTCCTCCCAGCCCTTGCCGCGGTGGGAGTTGGGCCTGCCGGGCATCACCGTCAGGGATCTGTTGAGCAGCAGCACCCCCTGCTCGGCCCAGGGCGTCAGGTCGCCGGTGGACGGCTGGGGGTGTCCGAGGTCGTCGCAGTATTCGCGGAAGATGTTGATCAGGCTGCCGGGCAACGGCCGCACGTCCGGCGCCACCGAGAAGCTCAGGCCCACCGGGTGACCCGGGGTCGGGTACGGGTCCTGGCCGACGATCAGCACTTTGACCTCGTCGAACGGCTGGGTGAAGGCGCGCAGGATGAGGTTTCCGGCGGGCAGGTAGCGGCGGCCGGCCGCCACCTCGGCGCGCAGGAAGTCGCCCATGGCGGCGATCCGTCCGGCCACCGGCTCCAGCGCCCGGGCCCAGCCCGCCTCCATGATCTCGGTGAGTGGTCGTGCCGTCATGACCGACCAGCGTAACGGCGTGATCTCGGGCCCGTTCGCCGAACGAGCGTTTGATATCCCAGTAAGATCTCTTGACCTCATGCGGTCAGAAAAATTGCTCGTTTTCTATGCTTCAGGCCGGTGAACTGCGACGAATGCCCTGTTAAGTCCGCGTTACTTTCTGAGGTGGCGCATTGACGTACCGTCCCGTACCGGCATACCTCTCGGAAGAGCAGCAGACTTCGACAGGGACGGGACGACGAGCATGAGCCAGCTGACCGCCGTGGACGCCGCGTTCCTCAACGCCGAGACGGACACGACGCACGCGCACATCGCCGGGGTCGGGATCCTGGACCCGGCCGCCTGCCCGGGCGGCAGGCTCACCGTGGAGGACGTGGCGGACGTGGTCCGGCGGCGCGCCCACCTGGCCCGGCCGCTGCGGCAGCGGCTCGCCCAGGTCCCGCTCGGGCTCGACCTGCCCTACTGGGAGGACGACCCGGACTTCGACCCCCGCCGGCACATCCTGGAGATCGCCCTGCCCGCCCCCGGCGGTCCCGCCCAGCTCAGCGAGGCCGTCGCGATGCTGCACGAACGCCCGCTCGACCGGGCCCACCCGCTGTGGGAGCTGGTGCTGATCCAGGGACTGGCGGGCGGGCGCGTGGCCGTCTACCTCAAGGTGCACCACGCCGCCATCGACGGCGTCATGGCCGCCGAGACCCTCGCCGCCTTCCTGGACCTGTCCCCCGTGCCGCGCGAGGTGCCGGCCGACGACGCCGAGCCCCGGCGCGCTCCCGGCCCGCTGCGCATGCTCCGCTCCGGGCTGCTCAAGACGGCGCTGCACCCGGTTCGCAGCGCCGTGACCATGGCCAGGACCGCGCCTTACCTGGACGAGATCCCCGTGCTCTCCCAGCTCCCCGGCGCTGGGCTGATGTCGCAGGTCGCGCAGGCGCTCGGCCGTGAGGAGATGCCGCGCGCGCCCCGCGTCAACGCCCCGCCCACCCCGTTCAACCGCCCGATCGGCCGCCGCCGCTCGGTCGCCTGCGGGGAGCTGTCGCTGGCGGAGATCAAGCAGGTGCGGCAGGCGCTGGGCGGCAGCGTCAACGACGTCGTCATGGCGATGTGCGCCAGCGCGCTGCGCATGTGGCTCGACAAGCGCGGCGAGCTGCCCGACCGTCCCCTGGTGGTGGGCGTGCCGGTGTCGCTGCGCCGCGGCGACGGCGCCGGCGAGGCGGGCAACCAATTGTCGATCATGTCCGCTCCGCTGGCCACCCACATCGCCGACCCGGCCGACCGCTACGCCGCCGTCCGCGCCGACATGGACGCCGCCAAGCGCCGCTTCGTGGCCTCCGACGGCGCCTGGGTGCGGCAGGTCAGCAGGCTCCTGCCCGCGCCCCTGGCCGGACCCGTCACCCGCATGGCCCTGCAGGCGCTGCCCACCCTGCGCGCCGTCCCGGCCCCGGCGCTGCGGCCCATCAACCTGATCATCTCCAACGTGCCCGGCCCGCAGTTCCCCCTGTACCTGTGCGGCGCCCGGGTGCTCGGCTACTACCCGATCTCCGTGGTCACCGACATCAGCGGCGGCCTCAACATCACCGTCTTCTCCTACGACGGCCAGGTCGACGTGGGCATCGTCGCCGCCCGCGACCTCGTCCCCGACCCCGCCGAGATCGTCGACCACCTGCGCGACGCCCTCAACGAGCTCAAGGACCTGGCCGACGCCGGCCGCGACGGCCTACCCGAGGAGGGAGGCGCGGTGGTGCCACGCCAGGCGAAGGGCGGCGGCGCCGGCGGGCTGCATGGGGGACGGGACGGTGCCGTCGAAGGCGGCCGGCCGCACGTCGCCCTCGGCGTTGACGGTGACCAGGCCGCCGAAGACCTCGGCGAACAGCGCGTCGTCGAAGACGGCCACGGTGAGGACGTCGACGGCCAGGGTGAGCGGGTCCACGCCCAGTCCGAGGCAGTGCACGCGTAGGCGGCCCTCCGCGCGGGCGCGGGTGAGGGTCCGGTGGAACGGCCATGACTCCTGGTCGAAGCCGGGGCCGTAGTCCTCGGGCGTGCCGAGCAGTTCCTCGCTGAACTCGCGCACCATGCAGCGCCACAGGTCCAGGTCGGCGCGCTCGTCGGTGAGGGGCTGGAACACGCCGACCGGCATGACCTGGTGCAGCCCCCCGGCGTGGGCGACCTTCTCGGGGTCGCGCCAGTGCAGCACGTACGAGCCGGACCGCGTCAGCGTCAGCGTGGTGATGGCGACCAGGGCCGGGCGGCGCGTCAGGTCGCAGGGGTCGCCGATGCGTGTTCGCAGGGGCAGGCCCGGGGACGAGGCGGCCAGTTCATGGGCGACGGCCTCGCCGACGTTCACGCCGTCGAAGTACTGCGCCGGCCCCAGCCGCAGTACGGGGTCGCCCTCCAGGGCGGCGTGCAGGAGCCGGTAGCTGAGGCGGTTCTCGAACACCTTGGGAGAAGCCAGGGCGGCCATCGCCTCCGCGTAGGTGCGGAAGCCCGGCGGCAGCCCGTCGGAAGGTTCCGCCACGGCGGGCGGGGCCGGGTGCGCGTCCCACACCAGCCGTAGGTCTTCCAGGGGGATCGGCGTGGCGGGCACCCATTCCGGGCGGCACAGCAACGAGGTGCCCGCGACGCGCGGTATGTCGTCGGGGTACCAGTCGTCGGCCAGACGGCCGAGTTCGTGACGGCTGCGGTTGAGGCGCGCGCGGACCTGTTCCCACACGCGCCTCAGCCTAGATCGTCCGGCGGGGCGTACGGCTCAGCCGCACGTGCCGCTCAGTTGGGCGTGCAGCGCAGCGACGCGGTGCCCGGGTTGCTCCCGGTGCCCTGGAAGCCGAAGCTCGTCGCGCCGTTGGCGGCGACCGCGCCGTTGTACGCCGCGTTGACGGCGCGCACCGACTGCCCGCTCTGCGTGACGGTGGCGTTCCAGGCGTTCTGCACGCGCTGGCCGCCGGGGAACGACCATTCGACGGTCCAGCCGTTCAGCGGCTGGGCGCCGGAGTTGGCGACCGTCACCGTCGCTGTGAACCCGCTGCCCCAGGAGTTGTCGACGCGCAGGTTCGCCGTGCACGCCCGGTCGCCCGTCGGCGGGTCCGTGGGCGGATCGGTGGGCGGGGTCGTGCCGCCGACGCTGACGGAGAACGAGTTCGTGGCCAGGCCCGCGCCGCCCTGCCAGATCTCGAAGCCCGCCTCCACGTCGATCAGGTACCAGGAGTTCTGGATCTGGCCGCGGCCGACGGCGTCGCGTGTGAAGGCGCGCAGGTCCAGGTCGGAGACGGACGAGGTGCCGGACGTGCGGACGTAGGCGATGTACTTCCAGTCCATCTGTGCCGTCCACACGTCCCAGGTGGCGCCGGCGATCTGCACGCCGGTCGCGACGCGCGACCCGGCCGGCTGCACGCCGCCGTTGTGGTTGAGCCAGATCATCACCTCGGCGCCGTCGGGTGCGCCGGTGGTGGTCGGCGTGGTGTTGTACCAGAGGTCGTAGGAGACGTTGTACGCGCCGCTGCCGGTCTGCGTCGTGCTCCAGCTGCTGGTCACCGCGGGCATGGACCCGACCTGCACCGGCAGCCCGCTGTTGGACGTGCACTGGCCCCAGTGGCATCCCTTGAACAGGGACGGGTACGCAGCGGGCGCGCCGCTGGTGCTGTTCTGGTGGCCGGAGGAGTCGACGCGGAACGACGTGCCGTCCACGGTGATGCACTGCGGGGTGGACGCGCCCCAGATGTTGTTCTGGGCGACGTACTGCCCGCCGCTGACGGAAAGGGTGTCGGTGGCGCCGCACAGTTGTGTCGCCGCGTGCGCGGGGAGCGCGACGCGCACCGCCAGGCCGGCGGCCAGCACCAGCAGGCCGAGCGCGACGGCGACGGCGGCGGCCGCTCTCCTGAGCGGCGTCCCGCCGAGGGACGCCGTGCTGGGTGGGGGCGGCGAGGTTCTCAGGGGTGAGGACATCGTGGGATCGCTCACTCTCCGGGCCGGACGGGGACCGGCCCTCCAGGGGTGGGAGCGCTCCCAAATTCGGCGAACGGGTCTCCGGGTGTCAAGCGGACGCGCACGTCCCGCGCCCCGTCCGGCCCGCTGACCGGTGGCTCCGCCGCGCACGCCGGTGAAAGGCCGGTGAAAGGCGACCGGAACACGCCGTTCACCGAGCAGGCGAAAGGCTGCCTTATCGTGAGTAAACGTGCAAAACGAAAAAACCCTTACGCGTGCCCCGTCCCCGACCCTGCCGCCGACCTCCCCGCTCACCTCCAGGGACACCCGCGTACCCGCCCTCGCGTGGACGCTCTGGGCGGTCGGCGTGGCCGCGTACGTGGTGGCCGTTTTGCACCGCACCTCCTTCGGCGTGGCCGGGCTGGACGCCGTCCACCGCTTCGACACCTCCGCCGGGATGCTGGCCTCGTTCACCGTCCTGCAACTGGTCGTGTACGCGGGGCTGCAGATTCCCGTCGGGCTGATGCTCGACCGCCTCGGCCCGCGCCGCATGATCGCGGGCGGCGCGCTGGCGATGGCCGCCGGGCAGGCGCTGCTGGCGTTCACCACCGACATCGGCACCGCCGTCGTGGCGCGCGTGCTGGTGGGCGCGGGCGACGCCATGACGTTCATCAGCGTGCTCAGCCTGGTGACGGTGTGGTTCCCCGCGCGGCGCATCCCGGTCGTCACCCAGCTCACCGGCCTGCTCGGGCAGACCGGGCAGGTGCTCAGCGCCGTCCCGCTGGTGGCGTTGCTGCACGGCCCCGGCTGGAGCGCCGCGTTCGGCTCCGCCGCCGGGCTGGGCGTGCTGGTCGGCGTGCTGGCGCTGGCGGTGCTGCGCGACGCCCCGCCCGGAAAGGAACGCGCCAAGGCGCCCGGCCTGGCCGAGGTCGGCGGCAACCTCGTCGCCGCCTGGCGGCACCCCGGCACCCGTCTGGGCCTGTGGACGCACTTCGTCACCCAGTTCTCGGGCACCGTCTTCGCGCTGATGTGGGGCTACCCGTACCTGGTGTCCGGGCAGGGCATGGCGCCGTCGTCGGCCAGCACGCTGCTGACGGTGTTCGTGCTGGCCACCATGGTGTCCGGCCCGTACGTCGGGCGGCTGGTGGCCCGGCACCCGCTGCACCGCTCCTGGCTGGTGCTGGGCGTCGTCGCCCTCAACGCCGGCGCGTGGGCGGCGGTGCTGGCCTGGCCGCCGCCCGCGCCCGCCTGGCTGCTGGTGGTCCTGGTGCTGTGCGTGGCGCTCGGCGGCCCCGGCTCGATGATCGGGTTCGACTTCGCCCGCACGTTCAACCCGCCGACCCGGCAGGGCGCCGCCACCGGCATCGTCAACATGGGCGGGTTCTGCGCCGCGCTGGTGACGATCCTGCTGATCGGGTTCGTGCTGGACGCGCTGTCGCCGGGCCGCGAGTTCACGCCCGAGGCGTTCCGCGTCGCGTGGATGGTGCAGCTGCCGATCTGGATCATCGGCGTGACCTGCCTGCTGCGCAGCCGCACCCTGGCCCGCCGCCGCCTGGCCGAGGAGGGCGTCACGGTGCCGTACCTGCGCCACACCGTGCGCCGCACCGTGCGCGCCGCCGTCCGCCGCTCCCCGGGCCGCCGTTCATCGGAGCGCCGTTCCCCGGAGCGCCGTTCGCCGGGGCGCCGCTGAGCGCTACGGCGCCGCCTGCCCCGCCCGCAGTTCCAGCGTGCAGCACTTGGGGCCGCCGCCGGCCTTGCGCAGCTCCGACAGGTCGACCGGGACGGGCTCGTACCCGTGCCGCCGCAGCGTCGCGATCAGCCCCGTGGCCTCGGCGTTGATCACCACGTTGCGGCCGTCGCAGACCGCGTTGAGGCCCAGCACGGCCGCGTCCCGCTCGTCGGCGACGATCGCGTCCGGGAACAGCCGCTCCAGCACGGCGCGGCTGCCGGGGGAGAACGCGCCCGGGTAGTAGGCCACGTTGTCGTCGCCGAGCGGGAACAACGCCGTGTCCAGATGGTAGAAGCGGGGGTCGACCAGCCGCAGCGTCACCACGGGCACGCCGAGGAACTCCTGCGCCTCCTGGTGGGCCGCCACCTCGGTGCGGAACCCCGTGCCGGCCAGGATGAGGCGGTCCAGCGTCAGGAAGTCGCCCTCGCCCTCGTTGGTGTGGACGGGCTCGCGCACCTCCGGGAAGCCGTTGGCGCGCAGCCACGCGGCGTACGCGGGGCCCTCGGCCGCCCGCTGGGGGTGGGCGAACCGCGCCCCGTACGCCCGGCCGTTCACCACCAGAGCCCCGTTGGCGGCGAACACCATGTCGGGCAGGCCCTCGACCGGGTCGATCACGCTGACCCGGTGCCCCAGGCCCAGGTAGGCGGCGCGCAGCGCCTCCCACTGCGCCACGGCGCGGGCCGCGTCGGCGCCCGCCGCCGGGTCCATCCAGGGGTTGATGGAGTAGGTGACGGCGAAGTGCTCCGGGCGGCACATCAGGAAGTGCCGCGGCCGCGCGACGCGTGCGCCGCGCTCCGGTTGCTCGCCGCGCTCCACGCTTTCCGGCAGTGGCGAGGACGCCGGTTCCATCGCCGGGGACAGGGTCATGCGGGTCTCCCGAAAGGCTTCCCAGAGGGGGATCAGATGATCGAAAGCCTAGGAATCGCAGGGGCCCCGAACCAAGCCGCCGACCTTGCGTTGACCTGCGCGTTCGTTGCGTCTTACGGCCCCGCGGCGGCGATTCGTTGCACCGTCGCCGCGCCGGAACCGGCGGGTGACACGGCGGCGCCCGGTGCGCCGGGACGGACGCACCGGGCGCACCGGGCGGACGGCGTGGTGATCAGAGGTTGATCATGTGCCCGGCGGCGCCGTGCACCGCCTCCTTGATCGCCTCGCTGAGGGTGGGGTGGGCGTGCACGTTGCGGGCGACCTCGTGCACGGTCAGGTCCCAGCGCTGGGCCAGGGTCAGCTCGGGCAGCAGCTCGGTGACGTCCGGGCCGATCATGTGGGCGCCCAGGATCTCGCCGTACCGGGCGTCGCTGACCACCTTGACGAACCCGTCGGAGTCGCCGAGGCCGAGGGCCTTGCCGTTGGCGCTGAAGGGGAACTTGGCCACCTTGACGTCGTAGCCCTCCTCGCGCGCCTGCGCCTCGGTCAGCCCGAAGCTGGCGACCTGCGGCTGGCAGTACGTGGCCCGCGGGATCATCACGTACTCCAGCTCCATGGTCTCGGCGTCGGCGATGGTCTCGGCCGCGACGACGCCCATGGCCTCGGCGGTGTGCGCCAGCATCAGCTTGGCGGTCACGTCGCCGATGGCGAAGATGTGCGGCACCGAGGTGCGGCAGCGGCCGTCCACCGCGATGGCGCCCCGGTCGGTCAGCGCCACGCCGGTCTTCTCCAGGCCGTAGCCCTCCACGTTGGGCTGGAACCCGATGGCCTGCAGGACCTTGTCGGCCTCCAGCACCTGCTGCGTGCCGTCCTTGCCGGTGACGGTGACCTTGACGATGTCGCCGGAGTCGTCGATGGCGTCCACGCGGGTGGACGTCAGCACGTCGATGCCGAGCTTGCGGTAGCGGCGCTGCAGCTCCTTGGACACCTCGGCGTCCTCGTTGGGCACCATCCGGTCGAGGAACTCGACGATGGTCACCTTCACGCCGTAGTTGTGCAGCACGTAGGCGAACTCGACGCCGATCGCGCCCGCGCCCGCGATGACGATGCTGCGGGGCAGCTCGGAGGTGAGGATCTGCTCCTCGTAGGTCACCACCCGCTCCGACAGCGACGTGCCGGGGAGCAGCTTGGTGTGCGCGCCGGTGGCGATGATGCAGTGGCCGAAGGTGACCGTCTCCGAGGAGCCGTCGCTCAGGGCCACCTGCAGGGTGTTGGGGTCGGTGAACGTGCCGCGTCCCTCGAAGGAGGTGATCTTGTTCTTCTTCATGAGGAACTGCACGCCCTTGACCAGGCGGTCCGACACCTGGCGGCTGCGCCGGAACGCCTCGCCGTAGTCGAAGGTGACCTGGCCGTCGACCTTGATCCCGTACGTCTTCGCCTCGTGGGTGAAGATGTGCGCCAGCTCGGCGTTGCGCAGCAGGGCCTTGGAGGGGATGCAGCCGACGTTGAGGCAGACCCCGCCCCAGTACTTCTCCTCGATGATCGCCGTCTTCAGCCCGAGCTGTGCCGACCGGATCGCGGCGACATAACCACCCGGGCCGGCGCCCAGGACCACGACGTCAAAGTGATTGCTCATTCTTGTGACGATATTCGGCCGCGGCGGGTCCTCGCATCCCGACCCGGCACCTGTGTGACCTGCGTCCCGGCGGCCGTCGCGCGGTGCGGCCCGCTGGTGCGGGACGGGCCGTGCCGCGGCGGTCCGGCCGGGGCGCGCGGGGACGGGTCGGCGGGGCGCCGTGCGCGCGGGCGGGGGACGCCTGTTAGTGTTTCGAGCGGCCCCACGTGGTCACGACTCTTCTGCGTAGCGCGGGGGCGCGTGAGCGACGCGACCTTCGACCTGACCTGGAACCTCTCGCGTCGGCCGCATCGTTGTCGCCTCATCGGCCCGCCGGACGTAGCGTGCCCGATCCTCGCCGTCCGGCCCGCCCGGGGCACGCCGCGGCCGCGCCCACGGCCCCGCCCCGGCGCCCGGACACCATCCGGCGCGGGCGCGGCCGGCCGGTCCCCGCCGGGACGACACCCGGCGCGCCGGCGCACCCGGGGCGCCGACGCCCGGGACGTCGCCCCGGCCCGGCGGTCGAGGGCGGCGAGGGGACGCGGCGCGCGGGGTACCGGGCGGATCACGGAGCGGCAGAACCGGAGGAGAGAGCCGAGTGAGGATTCCCAAGCGCGTCAACGCCGTCCTGGACCGGGCGGAACAGCACTTTGGCGCTCTTGCGGCCGTCGTGGCGCTGGCGGCCGCGGCCGCCGCGGCGATGTGGATCCCCCTGCTCGCCGGCTTCATCCTCGGCGTCGCCGTCGGCGGCTTCCTGGTGCATCTGCGCAAGGCCCGCCGGATGGCCCGGCTGCGCGCCGAGATCGACGACCTGCTGCGCCAGAACGGCGCGCTGCGGCACCGCAACAACGTGCTGGCCAGCGGTGTGATCACCAAGGAGTCCCAGGTCACCCAGGCGCTGCTGCAGATCCCCGAGGACGGGCTGCTGAAGATCGAGAGCGACCCCGGACGCACCCAGCGGCTGCCCGAGCTGCCCGACGACCTCGACGTCTCCGGCTCCCCGGAGGACACCCTGGAGGAGGGCGCGGGCGGCGACGCCAACGGCAGATCGTCCGGCTAGCCCGGATATGGCGGGGTAGATCCGCCGCGTGCCGGGGATGTGTACCGGCCGGAGGTGATCGCGTCGATGTCCATGAGCAAACCGCCGTCGCACGGACCCGCCGGCCCCGCCGGGCCGGGCGACCCGCCGGCACCGGACGAGGGACGGGGCGCCGACCCGGCCGCGGTGAAGAAGGCCGTGGTCGCGTCGGCCATGGGCAACTGCATCGAGTGGTTCGACTTCGGGGTGTTCACCGCCGGGGTGATGACCTCGATCATCGGCACGGTGTTCTTCCCGCACGACGCCGCGGGCAGCGCCACCCTGCGCTCCTTCGCGTTGATCGCGGCGGCGTTCGTGGCGCGCCCGTTCGGCGGGCTGTTCTTCGGGCCGCTCGGCGACCGGCTGGGCCGCAAGCGGGTCCTGGCCGCCACGATCCTGCTGATGTCCGGCTCGACGTTCTGCATCGGCATCCTGCCCGGCTACGCCACGATCGGCGTCGCGGCGCCGATCCTGCTGCTGCTCGTCCGGCTGGTCCAGGGGTTCTCCACGGGCGGCGAGTACGGCGGCGCCGCCACCGTCATCGCCGAGTACGCGCCGACCCGCAGACGCGGCTTCTTCGGCAGTTTCCTGGAGCTTGGGACGCTGGCCGGCTACGCCTCCGGCGCCGGGCTGGTGCTCGCCGTCGACCTGCTGCTCAGCCGGCAGGCCATGCACTCCTGGGGCTGGCGCATCCCGTTCCTGATCGCGCTGCCGCTCGGCCTGGTCGGCCTGTACGTGCGCAGCCGCATCGAGGACACCCCCGCGTTCCGGCAGATGGAGCGGGCCGGGGCCAAGGCGCGCTCGCCGCTGCGCGAGACGCTGGCGCACAACTGGCGCATGATCCTCAACCTGATCGGCATCGTGTTCCTGCTGAACGTGGCCGTCTACACGCTGCTGACGTTCATGCCGTCCTACCTGACCGACAACCTGGCGACCGGCGAGGTCACCGCGCAGCTGATCACCATCGGCGTGGAGCTGGCGATGATCGCGGTGATCGTGCCGCTGGGCGCGCTGTCGGACCGGATCGGGCGCAAGCCCCTGCTGCTGGCCGCGGCCGTCGGGTTCCTGGTGCTGTCCTGGCCCGCGTTCGCGCTGATGCAGACGGAGCGGGCGCTGGGCGTCGCCGCCGGGTACGCGATCATCGGCGGGCTGCTGGTGCCGATCCAGGCGGTGATCGGGGCGACGTTCCCGGCGATGTTCCCGACGCGGGTGCGCTACGGCGCGTTCGCCATCGGCTACAACGTCTCCACGTCGCTGTTCGGCGGGACGTGCGCGGTGCTCGTCGGTTCGCTGATCAAGGCGACCGGCACCAACTACATCCCGGCGTTCTACCTGATGCTTGCGGCGCTGGTGGCGCTGGCGCCGATCCTGCTGATCCCCGAGACGGCGGGCGTGCCCATCCAGCGCGTCGGACGGCCCCGGCCGCGCCGCGCCGCCGCGGCCCGGTCCCGCCGCCTCGACCTCGGCACCCGCTAGGCCGGGGACGGGGGCGCCGGGGAAGGGGGCGCGGGGGAAGGGGGCTCAGTCCCAGTCGGCGTCCGTCCAGAAGCGGGCGCGCCGCCACGCCTCCTCGAACTCGGCGGCGTCGATCACCTTGGAGAGCAGGGCCGGGTTGTACAGGTCGACCGGCGGGTTCAGGGGCCACACCGTCTCGTCGGAGGCCACGGCCTCGCCGTCCGGGCGGATCTCCACCTGCCGGATGCGGCGCCCGTCCGGGCCGTGCTCGGTGAGGAAGACGTAGTCGGCGAACCCGTCGTCGCCGGCGCCGTCCGGGGCGCCGTCGGGGTCCTCGGAGTCCAGATCCCAGTCGCCGGGGGCGCGCAGGTGGACGCGGTCCCGGCCGGCCAGGGCGCCGAAGCCCGGCAGGCGGCGCTGCCGGTTCCGCCTGGCGCGCAGGCTCTCCAGCGAGACGTCGTCCCTCGCCGGATCGTCGACGTCGGCCTCGTCCAGGTCCCAGTCCTCGGCCTTGGCGACCTGCTCGGGGTCGGTCACCACCTCCGTCTCGGCGAAGGTGGTGACGACCTCCTCAGGGGACACCGCCCAGATCCACCACCACACCCCGCCCATGCCGTAGTCGTGGCAGACCAGATACCGCGTCTTCCCGTTCCGGGTGCTCATGGTCATGACGCCCGATTATCCGGTGGCCGTCAGGCGCTCCAGGGCGCCGTCCAGCAACTCCCAGCCGTCGATCTCGACCGGCCCGGCGTCGAACCCGTGGCCGCGGTGCGACGCCTCGTCCAGCAGCGCCCGCACCACCCCGGGACGATGCAGGTTCAGGTAGGCGTCGTCGTCGCCGCGTACGACGCCGCCGTCGTGCAGCAGACCGTCGGCGACGAGACGGCCGGGACCCGCGCGAAAGACGATGTTCAGCAGCCCGGACGAACCCTCCCGGCGGACGGTGAGCACCTCCCGGCAATCGATGGTCTGAGGGCGACCCGTGTCGTCCTGCCCGCGAACATGAGCGTGGCCCGCCCCCCAGTAGTAGACGTCCGCCCCCACCAGGAGGCGTCGGTATCGGCGCCGCATGCCCCGCATGCAACCAGCCATCTCCAGGCGTGCGCGACAGGTTTTCGGCCCGTGTTCCCCCGGGAGCCTGGCTTCGACGGGCCGCGCCCGGCGCGCCCGGGGGCCTGTGTGCGCGTGCGCAGGCCCCACGTCGGCGGCCGGGCGGGGGCCGTCTTTCGTCAGACGGATACGCCCGGAACGGTCAGCGCAGCGGGCGGAAGAACGCCCGGATGAGGGACGTCAGCAGTTCCGGGGCCTCCAGGGCGGCGAAGTGGCCGGCCTCGTCGTGCTCGGTCCAGTGGGTGATCTCGTTGTCGCGTTCGGCGAAGCGGCGGACGGTGGAGTCCCCGCGGAACACCGCTACGCCGGTGGGGACGGGGGAGCGCGGGACGGGCTTGCCCCAGGAGTCGCTCGCCTCCCGGTAGAGGCGGATCGCCGACCCGGCCGTGCCGGTGAACCAGTAGACGCTCACGTTGGTCAGGACGGCGTCGCGGTCGAGATCGTCCACCTTGGCGCCGTGGTCGTCATACCAGTCGGCGTACCAGGCCAGCTGCCCGGCGGGCGAGTCGGCCAGGGCGTAGGCCAGGGTCTGCGGACGGGTGCTCTGCACCACCGCGTAACCCGAGTACTCGTCGAACCGCTCCAGCAGCGCCAGGCGGGCCTGGTCGGACTCCGACAGGTCCTCCAGCTCGGCGGGATCTCCCGAGGGCACCGTCACCAGCGCGTTGACGTGCACGCCCACCACCCTGTCCGGGGCGGTGCGGCCGAGTTCGGGCGCCAGCAGCGAGCCGAAGTCGTTGCCCTGCGCGCCGTACCGCTCGTACCCCAGGCGCCGCATCAGCTCCGCCCAGGCCCGTGCCACGCGCTCCAGTCCCCAGCCGCGCTCGCGCGTCGGCCCGGAGAACGCGAAGCCGGGAATGGACGGCGCGACGACATGGAAGGCGTCCCCGGGGTCGCCGCCGTGCGCACGCGGGTCGGTCAGCGGACCGACCATCCGGCTGAAGTCGGCGAACGTGCTCGGCCAGCCGTGGGTGAGGATGAGCGGCAGCGCGTCCGGTTCCGGCGAACGGGCGTGCAGGAAATGCACCCGCTGGCCGTCGATCTCGGTGGTGAACTGCGGAAATTCGTTCAACCGCGCCTCGTGCCGCCGCCAGTCGTATTCGGTGCGCCAGTATTCGGCCAGCTCTTTCACCCGTTCCAGCGGGATCCCGTACGACCAGCCCACCCCGGGGAGCTGGTCGGGCCAGCGGGTGCGGGCCAGCCGGTCGCGGAGGTCGTCCAGATCGCCCTGCGGTACGGCGATGCGGAACGGTCGGATCTCGGTGTCTTCCATGGCCGAAACGCTAGGCGGGGTGGCGGTCACGGGACGTCCGCGATGGTCGGCGGGATGCCGTCCGCGGCGGATGCCGCCATCGCGGCGCAGGTAAAGCAGGGGTAAGAGAAGTGTCCCGTTGCGTTTGAATGATTACGATGGGTAGCGTCGCTGGCGGATGCGGGCCGCGCATTCCGAAAGCAGCGTCCGCGGCAATTTCCACGCGTTTTCCGTGGGGCTGTCGTGTGCGTTCCGACGATTCGCGGTTCCCGTGACGGCGACAACGGATCGGTGGTGGACCGTGACCGAACAGCAGTTCAGCCTCGCCACAACGGCTGCGCGCAACCTGGCGACGACGACCAAGTCCGTCCCGCAGATGCAGAACATCACCTCGCGGTGGCTGCTGAAGCTGCTGCCGTGGGTGCAGGCGTCCGGCGGGGCGTACCGGGTGAACCGGCGCCTCACCTACACCGTGGGCGACGGCGTCGTGACCTTCGTCATCGAGGGGTCGAACGTGCGGGTCATCCCGCAGGAGCTGGGCGAGCTGCCGCCGCTGCGCGGCTACGAGGACGAGGAGGTGCTGCGGGCGCTGGCCGGCCGTTTCACCCAGCGCGAGTACGCCCCCGGCGAGACGATCGCCGAGGCGGGGCAGCCCGTCGACCAGGTGTTCCTGATCGCGCACGGCAAGGTCAACGAGATCGGCGCCGGCGAGTACGGCGGCGAGGCGGTGCTCGGCGTGCGCGGCGACGGCCGGTACTTCGGCCACACCGCGCTGCTGGACGAGCAGGGCCACTGGGAGCACACCTACCGCGCCCTGACCCCGTGCACGGTGCTGGCGCTCAGCACCGACGAGTTCCGGCAGGTGCGCGAGAACGCCGAGTCGCTGCGCGACCATCTGGCGCAGACGAGCGACGGGTCCGAGCCGGCGCGCAACGAGTACGGCGAGGCCGCCATCGAGCTGGCGTCCGGCCACGAGGGCGAGCCGGTGCTGCCGGGCACGTTCGTCGACTACGAGCTCGCGCCGCGCGAGTACGAGCTGAGCGTGGCGCAGACCGTGCTGCGCGTGCACACCCGCGTCGCCGACCTCTACAACAAGCCGATGGACCAGGTCGAGCAGCAGCTGCGGCTGACCATCGAGGCGCTGCGCGAGCGGCAGGAGCACGAGCTGATCAACAACCGGGACTTCGGCCTGCTCGCCAACGCCGACCTGCGCCAGCGCGTCCCCACCCGCAGCGGCCCGCCCACCCCCGACGACATGGACGAGCTGCTGACGCTGGTGTGGAAGGAACCGGCGTTCTTCCTGGCCCACCCGCGTGCGATCGCCGCGTTCGGCCGCGAGTGCAGCAGGCGCGGGCTCTACCCCGACACCGTCGACATGGGCGGCCACAAGATCCCGGCCTGGCGCGGCGTGCCGATCTACCCCTGCAACAAGATCCCGGTCAGCGCCACCCGGACCAGCTCGATCCTGCTGATGCGCACCGGCGAGGCGGCGCAGGGCGTGGTCGGCCTGCACCAGACCGGAATCCCCGACGAGTACCAGCCGGGCCTGTCGGTGCGGTTCATGGGGATCGACGAACGGGCGATCATCTCCTACCTGGTCAGCGCCTACTACTCGGCGGCGATCCTGGTGCCCGACGCGCTGGGCGTGCTGGACAGCGTGGAGGTCGCGCACGGCGACGGCGCGGCCGCCTGAACCGTCCGTGCCCTTGCAGGAAGCGGCCCGGCGGGCCGGGGCGCGGGCGGGCGCACCGGGCCCGCCGTGCCCGCCCGGCCCGCCGGGCCGGGATCGTCCATCCGTGATGGCGGGAGGAGCAGGTCGTGACGGTCGAGCAGTTGAGCCTGAGCACGGCGGCGGCGCGCAATCTGGCGACCACCACCAAGTCCAGGCCGCAGATGCAGGGCATCACGCCGCGGTGGCTGCTGCGCGTGCTGCCGTGGGTGCAGGCGCCCGGCGGCGCCTACCGGGTGAACCGCCGCCTGACCTACCGGGTGGGCGACGGCCGGGTGACGTTCGTGGTCAGCGCCGGGCAGGTGCGGGTGGTGCCGCCCGAGCTGGCCGAGCTTCCGGCGCTGCGCGGCCTGGACGACGGCGAGGTCCTGGAGGGCCTGGCCGGACGGTTCGCGCAGCGCGTGTACGAGCCCGGCGACACGATCGTCGAGGCCGGGCGGCCGGTCGACCGGGTCGTGCTGATCGCGCACGGCAAGGCCGTCAAGCTCGGCGCGGGGGAGTACGGGGGCCTCACCCGGCTCGGGGTGCTGGCCGACGGCGAGTTCTTCGGCGACCGCGCGCTGCTGGGCGGGGACGAGCGCTGGGAGTTCACCGT
Organism: Actinomadura miaoliensis; assembly: GCF_039536785.1. Classification (NCBI taxonomy): domain Bacteria; kingdom Bacillati; phylum Actinomycetota; class Actinomycetes; order Streptosporangiales; family Thermomonosporaceae; genus Actinomadura; species Actinomadura miaoliensis. The sequence goes on along the minus strand of NZ_BAAAZG010000028.1, from coordinate 20,584 downwards.
CCGGGCGCTCACCCCCTGCACGGTGCTGACGCTGCCGCGCGCCGACATCGACGAGCTGACCGGCCGGTTCGACGCGCTGCGCGCCCACCTGGAGGAGCATCGGTCGGCGGCCCTTCCCCCGCACAACCGGCACGGCGAGGCCGCCATCGAGCTGGCGTCCGGTCACGAGGGCGAGCCGGTGCTGCCGGGCACGTTCGTCGACTACGAGCTCGCGCCGCGCGAGTACGAGCTGGCCGTGGCGCAGACGCTGCTGCGCGTGCACACCCGCGTCGCAGACCTCTACAACAGCCCGTACGACCAGGTGGGCGAGCAGCTGCGGCTGACCATCGAGGCGCTGCGCGAGCAGCAGGAACGCGAGATGGTCAACAACCGTGACTTCGGGCTGCTGCACAACGTGGACCTGCGTCAGCGCGTCCAGACCGACGGCGGGCCGCCCACGCCCGACGATCTGGACGAGCTGCTGAGCCGCCGCCGGGGCACCCGGGTGTTCCTGGCGCATCCGCGTGCGATCGCCGCGTTCGGCCGCGAGTGCAACCGGCGCGGCGTGTACCCGCGTCCGGTCGAGCTGGACGGGGCCCGCGTGCACGCCTGGCGCGGGGTGCCGCTGCTGCCGTGCGACAAGATCCCGGTCAGCCGCCGGGGCACCAGCGCGATCCTGGCGATGCGGCTCGGCGAGGACAAGCAGGGGGTGGTCGGCCTGCGGCAGACCGGCATCCCCGACGAGGTGTCGCCCGGCCTGTCGGTGCGCTTCACTGGCATAGACGAGCGGGGAATTCTGTCGTACCTGGTCAGCACCTACTTCTCGGCCGCGGTGCTGGTGCCCGACGCGCTGGGCATGCTGGAGAACGTGGAGGTCGGCCGGTGAGCGCCGCCATGCCGGCCGCCGAGCCCCCGGCCGTCGAGCCCGCTGCCGCCGAACCCCCGGCCGCCGAGCACCAGGGGGGCGCGCCGCGCTCGGCGGCGGAGGTGCTGGCCTGGAGCCGCGCCCTGGTCGACCCGGGCCTGCGCGCGGTCGTCGACGGCATGCCCGACGAGGTGCGGGCCGTCACCGCCTACCACTTCGGCTGGCTGGACGAGCGCGGGCGGCCCGTCGCCGGCGGCGGCGCGGGCAAGGCGCTGCGCCCCGCGCTGGCGCTGCTGTCGGCGGAGGCCGTCGGCGGCGCCGCCGCCGACGGACTGCCCGCCGCGCTCGCCGTCGAGCTGACGCACAACTTCTCGCTGCTGCACGACGACGTGATGGACCGCGACCGCACCCGCCGCCACCGGCCCACGGCGTGGAGCGTGTTCGGCGCCAACCCGGCGATCCTGGCCGGGGACGCCCTGCTGGCCTGCGCCTTCGAGAGCCTGGCGGGCGCCCCGTCCGCATGGCCGCCCGCCGGGCACGCGCCGGCCGAGCACGGGGTGGCGAAACGCGTGCCGGTCGAGGGCGTGCTGGCCGAGGGCGTGCGGACGCTCAGCCGCGCCGTGCTGGACCTGGTGGAGGGCCAGTGCGCCGACGTGTCGTTCGAGACGCGCACCGACGTGGACGTGCCCGAATGCCTGCGCATGGCCGAGCACAAGACCGGTGCGCTGCTGGCCGCCTCGTGCGCGCTCGGCGCCGCGTACGGGGGTGGGACGCCGCCGCAGATCGGGGGGCTGCGGCGGTTCGGCGCACGCATCGGCCTGGCGTTCCAGCTCGTCGACGACCTGCTGGGCATCTGGGGCGATCCGGCCGTCACCGGCAAGCCCGTCCACGCCGATCTGCGCCGCCGCAAGAAGTCGCTGCCCGTGGTGGCCGCGCTGGCGTCGGGCACCGCGGCGGGCGGCGAGCTGGCCCGCCTCTACCTGCGCGACGGCCCGCTGCCCGAGGGCGACGCCGCCCGCGCCGCCCGGCTGGTCGAGGAGGCGGGCGGCCGGGCCTGGGCACGGCAGCGGGCCCGCCGCCTGAAGGCCGAAGCCCTCGCCGAGCTCGACGCCGCCGCCCCGGTCGAGCGTCCCCGCGCCGAGCTGCGCGCCCTGGCGCACCTGGTCCTCGACCGCGACCACTGAGCCGTTTATCCGCCGCCTCGGGCACCAGCGCCGCCTCAGTCCCCCACGGGCGGCGCTGGGGCGGCGGCGGGTTCGATCGTATGTTCGAGTAGGGTTGCGGTGTGCGTGCGACCGGCCGTGACCATGTCCCGTTCCTGTGTCCCCAGGGTCATCCGCTGGGCCCCGGACGGGTGATCGTCGGCTGGTCGCCGTGCATCTGCCCGCCGTGCGTGCGGCGCGGGCCCGGGTTGCGCGGCCACCGCACGTACCTGTGCCTGGCCTGCAAGGACGAGCGGGTCACGTCGATGTGCTACCTGCCGTACCACGTGGGCGGGTCACCCGGCGCGCGGCCGGGTCCCCGACCTCGCGGGGGAGCGCCCGCGCGGCCGTCAGCGTCGGCAGCAGATCCGGTTCGAGGGTGAGCGCGCCGGTCCCGTCACCGGCTGCTTGTCGATGCCTGTCGTCCCGCCCTTCCAAGGGCCGCGTCCTGCCGACGTTGACCGAGAGCACGATCCCCATGAGCCGACGCTGAGCACGTGCCTTCTGGATGTCGAACGGCTTCCTGACGCGTTGGAGGGTGGGGAAGGGAGGCGCGATGTGGGTGCTGGGCGGGTTGAGCCCCCGGCGGCGGGCCCTGGTCGTCGGAGTGGCCGTGCTGGTGGCCGTGGTCGTCGCGGTGGTCGCGGTGCGGGTCGTCGGCGGCGGCGGTGACGGCGACGCGCCGCCGCAGGACCGGCCGGGGCCGGTGGTGCTGGTCCCCGGGTACGGGGGCGGTGCGGGCGGGCTGCGCGTGCTGGCCGACCGGCTGCGGCGGGACGGACGGCAGGCGTTCGTCCTGGACCTCCCCGGCGACGGCACCGGCGACCTGCGCGAACAGGCCCGCGCCCTGGACCGCCGGGTCGGCGAGGCGCTGCGCGGCGGCGCGCCGTCGGTGGACGTGGTGGGGCACTCGGCGGGCGGGGTCGTGGCGCGTTTGTGGGCGGCGGAGCACGACGGGGCGCGCAAGGCACGGCGGATCGTCTCGCTGGGCTCCCCGCACCGGGGCGCCCAGCTCGCGGCGGCCGGGACGGCGTTCGGCGCGGCGGCGTGCCCCGCCGCGTGCCGGCAGCTCGCGCCCGGCAGCGACCTGCTGCGCGACCTGGGCGGCCGGGTACCCGGCCGGCCCGCCTGGATGTCGGTGTGGACGAGCCTGGACGAGACGGTGACGCCGCCGGAGTCGGCACGGCTGGGCGGGGCGGTCAACGTCGTCGTCCAGGACGTGTGCCCGAACGCGCGCACCGGCCACGCCGACCTCCCGTCCGACCCCTACGTCATGGGGATCGTGCTGCGCGCGCTCGGCACCGCGCCGCTGACCGAGCCGAGCGGATGCGCACCCGCGTGAGCGGCCGCGTCAGGTGGTGACGTCGCGGGTGGCGAAGTTGGCCCACGCGGCGGCCAGCAGCAGGCCCACGTACACGGCCTGCAGGGCGACTCCGCGTTGGACGTCGTGCCACAGGATCGGATCGCGGAAGAAGTCGATCCAGCTCAGCCAGTAGCGCGTGACCAGGTACGGGTGGACGGACGCGGCGGCGTCCACCGTCACAAGCACCTGGCTGGTCACCAGTGCGGCCAGCGCCCCGAGCGCGGCGCCCAGCGGTGAGTCGGTGACCGTGGACAGGAACAGCGCGATCGCGCCCACCCCCAGCATCGACCAGCCGATGTAGAGGACGGCCAGGGCGATCCGCACGACGACCTGCCGCGTCGACAGGCCCGTCCCCGACACGGAGGTCACCAGGTCCGCGCCCGCCAGGGACGTGGCGGGCTCGTTGCCGAACACCGCGACGCCGATGCCGTAGGAGGTGAGCGCGACCGCCACCACGGCCAGCAGCACGTACGCGACGAGCGCGACCAGCTTGGCCACCAGCAGCCGGGTGCGTCCCACCGGACGCACCAGCAGGTAGCGCAGCATGCCCGACCCCGCCTCGCCGGCGATGGCGTCGCCGCCGACCACCGCCACCGACACCGGCAGGAACAACGGCAGCACCATGGCCAGCGCGGCGGCCGGGTAGAGCATGCCGTTCGACAGCACCGCCGACAGGAACGCGGGCCCCTGGCCGGGCGCCGGGGCGACCTCGGTGACGCCGAGGAACACCGCGACGACGGCGGGCAGCCCGCACAGCAGCGCCAGCGACACCCAGGTGCGGGGGCGGCGCAGCATTTTCACCAGCTCCGTGCCGATCATCGGCGGTCCCGGCCCTCCCGGTCGACGCGGTCGGCGCCGGGGCCGGTGACGTCCAGCACGACCTCCTCCAGCGAGCGGTGCCGCACCCGCATCTCGCTGACGCGCAGGCCCTCGCCGACCAGGCGCGCGTTCAGCTCGGCGGGGTCGGCGGCGCGCACCACGAGACGGTCGCCGTCGCGTTCCTCGACGCGGCCGTCCAGCAGGGCGACGACCCGGTCGGCGTCGGGGGTGCGGACCGTCACCCGGCCGGTGGGCGCGCGGATCGCCGCCATCGACTCCTCCAGGACCAGGCGGCCGCGGTCCATCACGCCGACGCGGGTGCAGAACTGCTCGACCTCGGACAGCAGGTGGCTGCACAGCAGCACGGTGGTGCCCGCCGCGTTCAGTTCCTCCAGCAGTGCGCGCACCTCCCGGATGCCGCGCGGGTCGAGCCCGTTGGTGGGCTCGTCCAGGATCAGCAGGCGGGGTTCGCGCAGCAGCGCGGCGGCCATGCCGAGACGCTGCCGCATGCCCAGCGAGTACGTCCTGACCGGCCGGTCGTCGACGCCGCCGAGCCCCACGCGTTCCAGGGCGGCGTCGATACGGCGCCGCCGCCCCGAGCGGCCGCCGCCCGGCCCCGCCGCGTCCAGCAGCCGCAGGTTGGCCCGTCCGGACAGGTGACCGTACGCGCCCGGCCCCTCGACCAGCGCGCCGACCTGCGGCAGCACCTCGCGGGCGCGGCGCGGCATCGGCCGCCCCAGCACCTCGATCTCACCGGACGTGGCGAACACCAGCGCCAGCAGCATCCGCACGAGCGTGGTCTTGCCCGACCCGTTGGGGCCGAGCAGGCCGTAGCGGTCGCCCTCCCGCACGTTCAGGTCGACCCCGTCGACGGCGGTGATCCGGCCGAACCGCTTCGTCAGCGCCCGTGTGACGATCATGCGCCCAGCTCTCTGGCGGCGTCCCGCAGCAGCTCCGGCCGTACCGCGCCGACCAGCAGGAACGTGCGGACGTCGGCGTACGGCCGCAGCAGCATCGCGGTGGCCACCGACGACCGCACCATCAGCGCGTCGGCGCCCGGCCCGACGTCCACCCGTCCCGCCCCGGCGCTCTCGGCGGTCTCGAACACGCGGCGCCCGTACCGGCCCGGCAGCGGCGCCACGACCAGCGAGGAGAAGCCGCCGTCGTACGCGCGGACGGCGGCGACCGACGGCGTCGAGTCCAGGACGGGGCGCCCGGCGAGCCGCGGCGGGAGGCTCTCGGCCGTCCGCGACGCCAGCCGCGCCAGCAGGTCGAGCGTGTCGACCTGCGCGGTGGCGACCCCGGGCGCGGGCCGCGGCGCGACGGCCGACGCGGCGGGCCTGCGCTGCCGCAGGTCCAGGAAGCGGGTGTGCAGGGCGGTGCGTCCGGTGTCGCGCGCGGTGACCCGCACCTCGACGGCCAGGCCGCTGCGCGGGTCGGCCCACACGTCGACGTGACCGACCGTGGTGTCGCGGTCGGCGGGCACGACGCGCAGGCCGGACGCCGAGCGGCCCGCCACCCGCCGCGCCGGCAGCGCGGTGACGCGGTCACCGGGCGCGGCCAGGCGCAGCAGGCGGCGGGCCAGGTCGGGCGGCATCAGGTCGGCGGCCCCGGGCAGCTGCACGGCGGGCCGGCCGGTGGCGCGCACGAGCAGGTCGCGTTCGTAGTCCCAGGTCGCCGTCTGGTGGCCGGAACGCAGGTAGTCGCGTTCGCCGGTCGCGGTGAGCAGGGCGATGCGCCAGCGCCGCGGCCCGTCGTACCAGGCCCGCATGCGGGACGTGCCGCCGAGCAGCCCGGTGACGTCCTCCAGCCCGGGCAGCCGGGGCAGGCCGAGCGAGCCGTGGCTTTCCACCAGCCCCTCATAGGGCAGCCCGGCCGAGCCCTGGATGAGCCGCCGGAGCCCGGCGGTGCCGGGACCGCCGGACTCGGCGGGGTAGGCCGCGACCGCGAACGGCGTCGCGCCGAGCATCGTCGCCAGCCCGGCGACGACGAACCACCGGCGCCGCGCCTCCCGCCGGACCACACTCACCTTTGCCACGGTACGTCCCGGCCGCCCGTTTCATGACCATGCTCGGCGATCAGTAACGCAGGCCGTGCCCGTACGGGTAGAGCCCGGCGATGGACACCGGCAGCCGTCCGCCCGGCTGCCTGCCGAACACCACCTCGGCCGCGGCCCGGTGCATCGTCATGTCGACCCGCTGCGTGCGGGCGGTGGTGGCGTAGCTCGCGACGTACGCCCGGACGTCGGGGTAGGACTCGATGTCGTACGGCAGCCCGGTCGCGAGCGCCGCGACCGGCTTGCCGGTGGCCTGCAACGCGCGCACCAGCTCGGCCTGGCCCTCCGGCAGGGTCTTGGACGAGTACGTGGCGACCAGCACCCGGTCGGCGTCGCGCGCCCGCCGCACCGCCTCGGCGATCTCGGCGTCGGTCGGGTCGGTCGTGGCGGCCTGCCAGGACGTCACCGGCCCGGCGGCGACGGCGTCCACGGCCCGCGCGAGCTGCTCGGTCTGCACCACCCCGGCGACGAGCGTGCGCTCGCGCGCCCGCCGGTCGAACGGCAGCACGCCCCCGTCGTTGCGCACCAGCGTCGTCGCGGCGACGCCCATCTCCAGGGCGCGCCGCTGGAACGCCGCGTTGCCCGCCACCTTCTCGGCGGCCCGCGGACTGACGTACCTGCGCTGGAACGCGCCGTACTTGCACTTGAGCTCCAGCACGCGGCGCACCGACTCGTCCACCCGCGTACGCGGCAGCTCACCCGAGCGCACCGCGTCCAGCAGCGCGCCGACGGCGTCCACGTGGGTGGCGTACTCGCCGGTCGACATGATGACGTCCGCCCCGGCCTTGACGGCCATGACCGTGGCCTCGCGGGTGCCCCAGTTCTCGTCGATGGCGTCCATGTCCATGCCGTCGGTGACGATCAGCCCGCGGTAGCCCAGTTCGCCGCGCAGCAGCCCGGTCAGCACCTTCGGCGACAGCGTGGCGGGCAGCGTGGGGTCGACGGCCTTGACGACCACGTGCGCGGTCATGATCGCGTCGGCGCCGGCGTCGATCGCGGCGCGGAAGGGCGGCAGGTGCACGCGGTCCAGCGTCGCGCGGTCGTAGGCGACGGTGGGCAGCCCGAGATGGCTGTCGTGCTCGGTGTCGCCGTGCCCGGGGAAGTGCTTGGGCGTCGCGACGACCCCGGCGGCCCGGTACGCGCGCACCTGAGCCTGCGTCAACCGGCTGACCAGGCCGGTGTCCTCGCCGAACGACCGGACGCCGATGATCGGGTTGCGCGGGTTGGTGTTGACGTCGGCGACCGGCGCGTAGTTCCAGTGGAACCCCATCGCGCGCGCCTCGGCCGCCGTGATGACCGCGGCGGCGCGCGCGTGCTGTGGGTCGCGCGCGGCGCCGAGGCCCATCGCGTTCGGCAGCGGCGTGGTGCCCTCGCGCACGTTGTGCGTGGTGCCGAACTCGAAGTCGCCGGACACCAGCAGCGGCAGCCCGAGCCGCGTGCCGGCCGCCCACCGCTGCACCTGGTTGGAGTAGCGGGCGGCCAGCTCCGGGGTGCGCGGCTCGGAGGTGATGACGGACCCGATGTTCAGTTCCTGGATCGAACGCCGGGTCTGCTCGTCGGGCATGCCGTCGGGCCCGTCGTGCGTGATGGCCATGACCATCTGCCCGACCTTCTCGGCGTCGGTCATCCGGCCGAGGACGGCCGCCGGATCACACGAGCCCGCGGGGGCGCCCCTGCCCGCGTCCGCGTGCGCGTGCGCGGGCAGGGGGGAGGCCAGCGTGAGGCCGGCGGCGGTGGTCAGGACGGTGGCGAGCATGCGGTGTCGGCTGTTGGGGGGCATCCCGCTCCTTCCGGGGCGAAGATCGAACTGCCGGTCCTTACCGGTCTAGACCGCTATGGACCGGCCGTCAACACCCCGGCCGCCGACGCCCCGGCTTCAGGTTCCGGCGGCGGCGCGCCCGGCGGCGGAGGCCATCCCGAGCCAGCTGTGCGGGTTGCCCGCCCAGCACCAGCCGAGCTTGGGCGCGTTCTGGCTGATCCAGATCGCGGGGACGCGGCGGTCGCCGCAGCGCGAGCCGCCCAGGGAGAAGCACTTGTTCTTGGCCAGCGCCGCCGGGTACTGCGTCACCAGCGCGATGCCCTCCTCGATCGTCAGTGGCGTGCGTCCGCGGTCGGCGATCGCGGCCATGGCGTCCTCGGGGACGGCCCCGCAGAACTCCTCGCCGCGCTCCACGTCGAACAGCACGTAGGCGTGCGCGTCGGGAAGCTCCACCTCCTTGGTCGGCGTGAAACGGATGAGATCGCCGTCGGCGAAGTGGCGATCGACGACACCGGGCTTGGTACGGCCCGCCAGCGTGGTGAGCGCGACAGCCCGCTCGACCGGCACCACCTCCCTGGTCACCACCAGGACGAACGGAACGCGCCCCTCCTCCGGCGCCACCGCCACCGCCGCCCCGCCCCGTTCCGTCACGGTCTCCCGCAGCGGTGCGAGCAGGGCGCCGAACTCGGCGGCGGTCAGGCCAGCGGCCTCGGGGTGGCCGCGGTCCAGCAACGTCCGGACCTGGCGATCGAACTCGGCGGCTGCGTCAAAGGCGGTCATGGGCTCTCCTCCCGATCGGGCGACAACTCCGTACAACATACAGAGAAAAGCCCCCTATTCCCCGGCATGCCCGCGTCCCGCACGGGAAGGGCGACGCCATGACCGAACAGCCGAGGGAACGTCCCGCCGAGGAACCGGGCGAGCCGCCCGTCGAGCGCCCCGCCGAGCCGGAGGACGCGACCGGCCCGCCCCGCAGCATCCAGGGCGAGGAGATGGACGCCGACGTCCCGGAGCAGACCGCCGAACCCGAGGAGGACGGCACGACCTCCGGACGCACCGAAGACCTGGACGACGACTACCTGGCCGAGGACGGCTACACCCCGGGAACGGCCGAACGCCCCCTGGACTGAGCACCGGGCGGGCTCATCTCGCGATCACCAGCGCGCCGGCCGTGCGGGAGACGACGGTGATGGCCTGCCGCGCCCCGGCGGGAAGGTGAGGTCGGGCGTCGCATCGACGCTTCTCCCGCGACGAGCCCGGCCGGTCACCCGCCGGTGCCGCGGGCGACGACGCCCAGCATGTCGCGGATCTCGCCGAGCAGCTCGGTGGTCAGCCGCTCGGTGTCGTGGAGCATCCGCTCCACCTCGCCGTCGGGCCTGGCGCCGGGCTTCACCATGCCGGCCGTCGCCGCCGTGGGCTGCACCGCTGCGGGCTGCGCTGCCGCCGCGGGCTGTGCGGCGGGGGCGGGGGCGGCGGGGGCGCGCCGCATCTGCGCGACCAGGAACGCGGCCCGGGCGCCTTCGAGGCAGGCGTCCATGCGCTCCTTCTGGCCCACCGTGAACATGAACATGGCGCGGTCGTCGACGTAGTCCATGTAGTTCATGAACATGTCGCCGTTGGGCCCGTTGTCGCAGGTGATGTGCGGGAAGGCGGGCACCCCGCGGTTGGCGTCGGCCTGGTTGGGCGTGTCGGACACCCGGTCGTCGTTGCTGCACGCGCCGTCGTCGTCCCCCCAGATGTGGAACAGGTCCAGCCAGTGGCCGATCTCGTGGGTCGCGGTGCGGCCCCCGTCGAAGGGGAACGCCGCGGTGCCGGTGTTCCCGAAGGCCGAGTTCAGGATCACCACGCCGTCGGTCTGCGGGGGGCCGCCGGGGAACTGGGCGTAGCCCAGCAGGCCGTCGCCGAGCTGGCAGACCCACATGTTGAGGTACTGGTCGGTCGGCCAGGGGTCGGCGCCGCCGGTGGCGCTCGCCTTCACCGGGTCGCGCACCGGAGGGGAGACCGAGTCGTCGACCGCCGGGAAGAACTCCCGGCCGGTCTCGACCCGGATGATCCCGTCGGTCGGATTGCCGAGCGGGTCCTGCGTGGCGAGCCGGAACTCGATCTGGGTATCGGCGACCAGCGGCCGCCACACCTCCGGCACCTGCGACACGTCGGGATTGGCGGCCCGGTAGTCCAGGTTGAGGACGTCGATCTGGCTGTGGATCTGCCGGTCGTCGATGTTCTGTTCCGGGTTGGTGGGGTTGTGCACGACGTGGACGACCACGGGGATGGTCACCACGCCCCGGTGCACCGGGCTGCGCCGGCCGGTCCTGTACTGGAGCGCCCGGTTCTCGATCCGCGCGCGCTGCGCGCGATAGGTCGTGCTCTCGTTGAGCAGATGGCGATGGATGTGCATCGCGCCGCACAGGTCCCGGCTGGGCGGCGGGAAATGCGGGGTCTCGGTCATGGGAATTACCTCCAGGGCGAGCGGGAGCGGCCCGCATCAGGTGCGAGACGCGATCCCGGCTCGATGAGGGGCTTCTACCCGACGCCTCCCGCGACCGAGCGAAAGAGAGCCTAAACATGCTCAATATAAGCATTTGCCCGTTATGACCAATATAGTCAAAATGTCAATATTCGCGAGGGGAATGATCGACGGCGGCGAAACGCGGGCGTTGCGGTCCGCGGACCGGCTCGCGGGGTGATCGACGCGGGCCGGTCCGCTCAGGGGGGCGGCGCCTGACCTGAAGAAACGCCTCGTCGGCGGCCGGGGGGCGGCTGAGCCGGGCCCGGCGGAAAAGTGGTATTGACCACTTGGGTGGCCGACCGTACCGTGGGTGGCGATGGGAACGACGGCGAGAGGCGCGGACGGCCTGCGATCCGGTGACGGGGGGCAGCCGGCACCGACGAAACGGCGGGCGGTGCGGCGGGAGTTGCTGGCGATGCTGGACGCGCTGGAGGTCGGTGACGCGCTGCCGTCCGAACGGCGCCTGGCCGAGGAGCTGGGCGTGTCGCGGCCGACGCTGCGCGCGGCGATCGACGGGCTGGTCGCCGAGGGGCGGCTGGAGCGGCGGCACGGGAGCGGCACGTACGTCGCCGAGCCCCGGATCGCGGTGCCGCTGACGATGACGTCCTTCACCGAGGACATGATCCGGCGCGGGATGCGGCCCGGCGGGCGGGTGCTGTCGTTCCGGGTCGAGGCGGCGGGCGCCAAGATCGGCCGCAGGCTGTCGCTGTCGCCGGTGGAGGAGGTCTTCACCATCCGGCGGCTGCGGCTGGCCGACGGTTCCCCGATGGCCATCGAGACGCTGCACATGGCCCGGGCGCTGCTGCCCGGCCTGCGCCGGGAGGACCTCGAAGGCCGGTCGTTCTATGAGCTGCTGCGGGAGCACGGCGTCGTGCTCGGCGCGGGGGTGGAGACGATCGAGCCGACCGTCACCACGCCGGAGGAGGCGGAGGTCCTGGGCGTGCCGGTGCACGCCCCTGCGTTCCTGTTCGAGCGGCTGACCCGCGACGACCGGGGGAGTCCGGTGGAGTTCGTCCGCTCGGTGTACCGCGGGGACCGGTACCGGCTGGAGCTGGAGCTCAGACCGCCCGGCGACTGATCCCAATTGGTCAATACCAGTCGATTCGTCCGCGCCGACCCGGGAGGCGCAGCGCCCGAGGAGAGGGAGGGCACCCCTTGAGGAGATGCTTGAAGGTCACCATGGCGGCCGCGGGGGCGACCGCCATGGCGGCCGCCTCCGCCGCGCGGCCGGTCGCCGCGGAGTCCGCGTCCGGGGCCGCCGCGAGGGGGGCCGGCGGCGCCGGACGCAAGGGCTGGACGCTGGTCGCCCGGGAGGGCTTCGACCGGCCGCTGACCGTCGACGGCGCGCCGTGGCGGCTGGACCCGCACGGACCGCGCAGCCCCTGGCACGTCGACGCGTTCGACGACGACGGCGAGGCGTGGAGAAAGATCAGCGGACCCGCGTTCGAGCGGCAGCTCGCCACGCTCAACGTGTTCCGCAAGCGCGTCGCGTTCGGCCGGAACGGCTGGCTCACCGCCGAGATCGCCGCCGTCGACAAGGACCGCGACAACCGTCCCGACTCCCGGCCGGGCCTGGCGAACGCCACGCTGCCGGACGGGCAGCGGGTCGGGCGCATCTCCGAGCCGAGCTGGGACGCCGGGGTGCTGATCCGTCCCACCCGCCCCCTGCCCCGGCACTACCGCGTGGAGATGACGCTGCGCGGCATCGACTTCGGCGGCAAGCGCGGCGGCACGTTCGACTACGACGGCAAGCACAACGGCTACACCAGGGAGCCCTGCAAGACCCGCTTCCCGTGGACGTTCTGGGGCGCGCTGGACGGCAAGACCAGGTGCGAATACCCCGACGTCACGCGAGAGAACGGGTTCTACTACCTGACGATCCTCGACTACGCGACCCCGGCGCCGCACGGCAACCCCGGCATCCACTTCCGGCGCAAGGTCATCATGGACGGCTACTACAGCGACGACGACCGCTGGAAGAACGCCGGGACCTGCGACCCCAAGACGCGGCAGATCTACCGCACCTTCGACGGCACCTTCAACGGCGTCAACGCCCTGTTCGTTCGCGGCGACAAGTTCCGCGAGGCCGCCAACAACAACGTCAGCAACGAGTACTACATCAAGACCCCGTGCGGGAACGTCTCGATGGACCGGCCGTACGGGCCGGGCGGCCGTTTCCAGGGCCACCTCACCAGCGTCGAGCTGCGCCCGGAACTGCTGCCCCAGGCCGCCTACCGGTTCGCGGTGGAGCGTGACGACTCCGGCTACACGCTGGAGATGAGCGGCCCGTTCCGGCACACCGGCCAGACCACGCTGCGCGTCCGCCACCAGTTCGTGGAGGACGGCCGCCCGATCTGGCACTACAACCAGACGCCCGGCGAGTACGACGGGCGCTTCGACCGAAGGCTCGTCCACACCGGCCCCGCCGGCACCCACACCACCGAGCACACCTGGCCCAAGGGCTCGGCCTACCCCGACTCGTTCATCATCGGCGACCCCCACCTGAACTACTACGAGGGGTCGGCGCTGGTCGACGACATTCGCCTCTACGTCCCCGACAACGCGAGGTGACACCCCCCATGGACATCGTGAAGGACGTCCTCACCTTCCTGGCGGACAACGTGTTCGGCCAGGTGCCCATCCTCATCGGGCTGATCACGCTGATCGGCCTGCTCCTGCAGCGCAAGCGCCTGGAGGACGTGCTGGCGGGCGCGCTGCGCGCCACGATCGGCGTCGTCATCCTGTTCATCGGCGTGGAGGTGTTCACCGGCGGCCTGACCAGCTTCCAGACGGTGCTGGCCAGCGCCATGGGCACCGAGCCGCCCAAGGCCGACCACACGCTGGCCGAGTTCCTGTCCCGCCAGGGCGGCACGGTCGCGCTGGTGATCACCGTGGCGTTCCTGGTGCACGTGGTGATCGTCCGGCTGTTCCCGGCGGCCCGGTACCTGTACCTGACCGGGCACCTGATGTTCTGGATCAGCACCGTCACGGTGGCGGCGCTGGTCACCATCGCACCGGACGCCGACCAGCTCACCCTCGTGCTGTGCGGCGCCGGGTTCGTGGCCGCCTACTGGACGCTGCAGCCGCTGTGGATGCGGCCGCTGATGCGCCGCGCCATGCCGGACGACCGGTTCGGGTTCGCCCACACCAGCTCGCTGGCCGCGCTCGTCACCGGGTACGTGGCCCGGCCCTTCGGGGACCGCGAACGGCACGACACCGAGAAGCTGAAGCTGCCGCGCCAGCTGTCGTTCTTCAAGGACATCAACGTCAGCACCGCCCTGATCATCTCGGTGATCATGCTGGCGGCGGTGGCGTTCGCCGACGACGCGGTGGTGACCAAGCTGGCCGCCGAGATGGACGAGAAGCTGTCGCCGTGGGTGTGGGGCCTGCTGGTGGGCCTGCGCTTCGCGGGCGGCATCGCGATCCTGCTGTTCGGCGTGCGGATGTTCCTGGCCGAGATCGTGCCCGCGTTCAAGGGTTTCAGCGACCGGGTGATCCCCGGCACCCGGCCCGCGCTGGACGCCCCGACCGTCTTCCCCGTGGCGCCCACCGCCGTCATGATCGGGTTCGTGTCCGCGCTGGCGGTGTTCCTGGCCTGCCTGGCGGGGTTCGCCGCGGCCGGCTGGTTCACCCTGGCCCCGCCGATGATCATGCTGTTCTTCGTGGGCGGCGCGGCCGCGCTGTTCGGCAACGCGGTGGCGGGCTGGCGCGGCGCGGTCATCGGCGGCGTGATCAGCGGCCTGACGCTGGCCGTCGGGCAGGCCGTCACCTGGGACCTGTTCGACCGCACCGCGCCCGAGCTGGCCACCCTCGCCGACCCCGACTGGTACGCGATCGCCTGGCTGCTCAAGGCCGCCGACCCGCTGGTGGGCGGCGCCGCCGTCTGGGCCGTCCCGGTGGTGGCGCTCGCCGCGACCGTCGTCACCCTGGTCGTCCTCGGCCGCCGGGAGAGCCGCCGTGAGGCGGTGGCGGGGGACGCCGCCGGCAAGGACGCCGGTTCGGGCAAGGACGCCGAGGCCGTCTCCGGCGCGTAACTGGCACCGACGAGAAGGAGAGAGAGAACATGGCACTGGACCGCAGGCTCGAAGTGCTCGCCGTCTGCGGCGTCGGCATGGGGTCGAGCCTCATGCTCAAGATGACCGCCGAGGACGCGCTGCGCTCGCTCGACGTGGACGCCCGGGTGGAGAACACCGACATCTCCACCGCCCGGGGGATGACCCCCGACGTCGTCATCGGCCAGGGCATGCACACCGCCGAGATCGCCGACCTGGCGCCCGTCGTCATCACGGTCACCGACTTCCTCGACCGGGACGGTCTGGAGAAGCGGCTGCGCGAGGCGTTCACCGCGCAGGGCTGGCTCTGACCCCCACCGATCACACCCCCCGAAGGAGGCTGCGCCCGATGCCTGAAGGGCATCCCGCCCTGGTCCGCGCCCTGCTCGACGACCTCGACGAACGATCCGCCAAGCCGATCGGCGACGCCGCCGCGCTGGTGCTGGAGGCCATCGCCGCCGACGGCCTGGTGCACGTCGGCGGTGCCGGGCACTCCCTGGCCCTGGTGTGCGAGACGTTCTACCGCGCCGGGGGCCTGGCGTGCGTGCGGCCGCTGTGGGACCCGTCCGTCCTGCCGCTGAACGACGCCCTGGCCAGCACCGACGCCGAACGCCGTCCCGGCCTCGGCCTGTCGGTGGTGCGGGCGGCCGACCCGTCGCCCCCGGACGTGGCGGTGGTGTTCTCCACCAGCGGGCGCAACCCCTACCCCGTGGAGATCGCCCGCGAGTGCGCCGCGCGCGGCGTCCCGGTCATCGCCGTGACGTCGCCCGAGGCGTCCCGGCACGCCGCGGCGCGGGCGGAGAGCCGGCTCACCGACCACGCCACGGTCGTCGTCGACACCGCCGTGCCGCCCGGCGACGTCGTCCACCCGCCGGGCGCGGCCCGCACCGCCGCCGCCTCCACCATCCTGGCCGCCTACGCGTGGACGCGGCTGCTGGCCGAGTTGCACGACCTGGCCGCCGGACGCGGCCTGGACCTGCCGTGCTGGACCAGCGCCAACGTCCCCGGCGGGGACGAACGCAACCGGCACCTGCTGGAGCGCTACCGCCACCGCGTCCCCGAGCTGGGCGGCCCGCCGGACTGACCGGCCGGTTATACGCTCGTCGGCATGGGACGACCGCCGCGCCATGACGCCGACCGGTTGCTCGACGCCGCCGCCGACCTGGTGGCGGAGTCCGGGCCGCGCAACGTCACGGTCGCCGCGGTCGCCCGTACCGCCGGAGCCCCCAGCGGCTCGGTGTACCACCGCTTCCCGGGGCTGCCCGCGCTGCTGGCGGCCCTGTGGGTGCGCACCGTCGAACGCTTCCAGGAGGGGCTGTACGACGCGCTGCGGCTCGACCCGCCGTGCCGGGCGGTCATCGCCGCGTCCCGGCACACGCTGGTGTGGAGCCGCGAGCACCCGCGCGACGCGCGCATCCTGCTCTACAGGCCCGCCGACTTCGACGAGCCGAACTGGCCGCCGGAGACCCGCGAGCGCCTGCGCGCCGCCAACCGCCGCGTCCTGGCCGAGGTGCGGGCCCTCGGCGGCCGGCTGGGCCTGGACACCCCCGAGGGCCTGGAACGCCTGTACCAGATCGTCGCGGACCTGCCGCTCGCGGTCGCCCGGCGGCACCTGTCGACGTCCCGCACCATCCCCGAGTACGCCGAGACGATGCTGGTGGCCAACCTGGAGGCGCTGCTGGCGGGCGATCCAGCGGCACAGTGACCGCATGTGGTCACTTCGTCACTCAACGGTCGTCCGCCGGGAACGATCGGGCCGTGACCGATGTGATCGTGGTCGGCGCGGGACCCGCGGGCTCGGCGGCGGCCTGCCACCTGGCCCGCGCGGGCCTGGACGTCCTGCTGCTGGAGAAGGCCGCGTTTCCGCGCGAGAAGGTCTGCGGTGACGGCCTGACACCCCGCGCGGTCCGCGAGCTGATCACCCTCGGCGTCGACCTGGACCGCCCCGGCTGGGCGCGCAACCGCGGCGTCCGCCTGGTCGCTGAGGGACGCGCACTCGACCTGCCCTGGCCCGACGGCACCGCGTTCCCCGCCTTCGGCCTGCTGCGCACCCGCCGCGACTTCGACGAACTGCTGGCCCGCCGCGCCGTGGCCTGCGGCGCCGTGCTGCGCGAACGCACCCGGGTGACCGGCCCGCTGCTGGACGACCGCACCGGCCGCGTCGTCGGCGTCACCACCGACGCCGGCGCCCTCGAGGCGCGTCTCGTCGTCGCCGCCGACGGCGCCTCGTCCCGCCTCGCCGTCGCGCTCGGCCTGCGCCCCCGCGCCGACCGTCCCGTCGGCGTGGCGGTGCGCCGCTACTTCCGCAGCCCGCGCCACGACGACGACATGCTCGAATGCCACCTCGACGTCGTGCCCGCCGGCTACGGCTGGGTGTTCGGCATGGGCGACGGCACCTGCAACGTCGGCGTCGCCCTGCTGCGCCGCACCCACCACGACCCGCGCCGCCTGATGGACTCCTGGACGGCCGCGCTCCCGCCCGCATGGGGCCTGACTCCCGAGAACGCCACCGGCCCCGTCCGCGGCGCCGCGATCCCGACGGGCTTCGCCCGGCTGCCGCACTACCGCCCCGGCCTGCTGCTGGTCGGCGACTCGGGCGGCATGGCGAACCCGATGAACGGCGAGGGCATCACCTACGCCCTCGAATCCGCCCGCATCGCCGCCGACGTGATCGTCCAGGCCCTGGCCCGCCCGACGGCGTCCCAACGCGAACGCGTCCTCTACACCTACCCGCAGGCCCTGAGATCGTCCCTCGGCGGCCCCTTCACCCTGGGTCGCTGGTTCGTCAACGCGATCGAGAACCCCCACATCATGCGCCTGGCCACCCGCCAGGGCCTGACGCACCCCTCTCTCATGCGCCTGGCCATCCGCATCCTGGCCAACCTCACCGACCCGTCCCCCCGCACCCCCACCGACCACCTGGCCCAAGCCCTAACCCACCTAACCCCCGCCCCCTGACGAACCCGTTCGCTCTCGTCACCCCGCTGGAGCACGACGGCTGACAGCAAAGGGGCCACCGAGGCGGGTCGCGGGGTCCGCCCTACCGCAGCTGCGGGGCCACAAAGACGACGCCCAATCCGCCTGGCCGTGAATGGCGAAGATCCATCTATAGCCGCTTGGGTAATCTGTGGCACGCGTCCCTCCGCAGTCGCCCGGAGGTATCCGGGATGGGGCATGGTCCCCGGCCGGCATTCGAAAGGACCGACGACGTGGCCGTCGATCGCCCGGGTAAAGACACTGACACTCGCGTCGAGCCGGTCCAGAATCCGCAACTGGACAAACCGCCGCCGCCCCCGCCCGACCAACCGGATTCTCCCAGCCGGCCCTCCCGCGCCGAAAGCAGGGCCGCCGCCCAAGCTCCCCCCGGGGATCGTGCTGGCACGAGCACCAGCCAGAGGGCTTCCAAGGTGGAACACCTCAAGAAGCCGTCGGCTTCGGACAAGCCGTCCGCGCTTCCTCCTGACCGGCCAGGGGCACCAGGGCAGCCCTCCCGCGCCGAAAGCAGGGCCGCCGCCCAAGCACCTCCGGAGAATCCGGAAGACGCAGGGACGTTCAGGCGAGACACCAAGGCAGCGCCCGCCGGAAAGCGGCCGGCCTCGGATAGGGGGTCCGCGCTCCCAGCTGCGCGTCCCGGTGCGCCAGGGGACGGGTCACAGGCAACCGACGAATCGTCCGATCTAAATGACGAGGCAGCGCTCAAGAATGAGGGCGATGCACCCGGCCAGGCACACGGAACCGGGGAAGCACGCGGACCTCGAGACGGTGCCTCCCGCACCGAAAACCGCGACGCCCGCCAAGCCGCCCCCCAGGGGGATCGCCAAGGCGATCAGGCGCGACCGGAGGCCGGTACAGAAGCGGAAGGCGACCAGCCGCCCCGAAGGGAGATGTCCGGTGAAGGCATGCCTGATGATGATGCCCGGACAGCCGATGGGGACGAGCATGACGTGGAGGGCAGCCTATCCGACCGGTTCAATCGAGTTTTCGGCAGGAAGATTCTCGGGAGGTCGGAGCATGCCGACGACCCCCGAGAGCTGACTGACACGATCGACCGGCCGGCCTTTCAGGATCCCAGAGAGAAACCTGAGAAGGTGCCGGATCGGTACGGGACTCCACTGGAACGGCCTGACGGAACGCGGACTCCGCTGTTCGACGGTGAGCCGGTGCGCGAGCAGGCCAAACAGGGCAGGCTCAACGATTGCGGCATCATCGCCGCTCTCGGTGCGGTAGCCGGACATCGTCCCGAAGCGATCCGGGACTGCGTTCGGGAAACCGATGACGGCAACTACGAGGTGCGCCTCCACGAGACGCGGTTCTCTCCCTCGAAGAGGCGCTACGAACCCACCGGGCGGTCCATCGTGCTGACCGTCACTCCGGAACTCCCGGTCTTCGACGCCAAGCCGCACATGCCGGCCTTCGCGGATTCGGTCGAGACCAAGGCCGCGTGGGCGCCTGTGCTGGAGAAGGCCATCGCCGGAAGCGATCGGACGTGGCACGACGAGCGACGTGCCATGGAGAACCGTCTGTGGGAAGCCAAGGGGAAAACCGGAGAGCCGCCGACCGGGTATGTCCGGCTGAATCAGGGCAGCAAGCCCCGCGATCGCGCCGAGCTGCTCACCCAGCTCACCGGTCGGCCGGCCCGGAGCGTGGAGTTTCCCGAGTACGACAGCCAGGGGCGAACTCCCGACAAGCAGTTGCTTGAGGACTTCCGTCGGCGACTGGCCGACCGCAAGCCGGTACTGGTCGGTACGCGTGACAAACGGCCGGACGAGTCATTTCTCCCCAACAATCTGGCGGATGGTCATGCCTATGAGGTGACCAAGGTCGACGAGCGCGGCATGATTCATCTCCGCAACCCCTGGAACGCACACCATCCCCGTCCGATGGGGATCAGGGATTTCAAGGCCTACTTCAAACCTCGCTACATCACTCTGGAGTAATCGTGGCTCGTGAAGAGATATGGCTCGGCCCCCACCTGCAGGCCAACACCGAGGTCGCGGGAAAGCCCGCCAGCTTCGGGGTTATCGGCGTTGATGCGCGGGAGGGGCATCCCCTCACCGTTCGCCTTGGAGCCGCCACCGACGAGGAGCATGTTCTCGACCTGCGCCCCGGCGACACGTTCCCCGTCTATGACCAGACGTGGAAGATCGACCGTGTCGAGGACGCCGGCAGCCCCGACTGGTCCGTAGTGCTGGTCAGGGTGAAATAGCGTCGTGCAGGCTTGATCCGCGGACCCCGGTTCGCCGGGGCCGGGCGAGCGCTGATTGCACCCGCGTGGGCCGGCCGTGCGCAGCCTGCGGACCGCCTTGGCCAGGGCCGCCGCCGTCGACGGGCTTGCGCACCACGTCGTCAACGACGCCATCGGCGTACGGCCCAGCAGATCACTGCTGCGAGACCGGCCGGGGTGTTGTCGGCCTGGAAGGCGTCGTGGTGTCGGCAGTACGGCCGCTTGGGGGGATGGTGGGCCTGGCCGCGGCGGATTGGTGGGGGGTTGGTGGGGGTGGGTTGGGGTGGGGATGCTTAGGGGCGTGGGGGTGGGTAAGGGAAAGGGCATGGCAAAGCAGGCCCCGCAGGAGGTGCTCGTACAGAGCATGGAGATCACGCGGGACGTGGCCGAAGCGGCGCAGCGGGAGATGTGGGACAAGGCGCAGCGCCGGCTGCCGGCCGTGCAGATGGGCATGGTGGCGGGGACCCTCGGCGCGCTGGCGACCGCGGCCTCGTATCGGCTGAGCGTTCTGCTGCTGGAGAAGAAGCTGCGGCCCGAACTCGCCGCGGCCGTGGCGGCCGCCGCGTACGGCGGCGGGGCGGGGGCGGCGGCGATGGTGGCGGCGCGACGCTGGCGGGGGCACCCGGTGCCGCTGCCGACCGAGACCGCCCGCAAGGTCGCCGAGATCCTCGCGGACGCGGCGGGCGGCGACTAGGGCCTGTTCGTGGTCCAGATCAGTCACAGTCGAGTGACTCTGCCCGCGCCGGAGCGGGAGCA
>NZ_BAAAZG010000027.1:0-47478 GCF_039536785.1 Actinomadura miaoliensis | reverse complement strand
CACCGAGATCGAGCGGGTCATGCAGGTGCTGAGCCGCCGCACCAAGAACAACCCGGTGCTGGTCGGCGAGCCCGGTGTCGGCAAGACCGCCGTCGTCGAGGGCCTGGCGCAGAAGATCGTCAAGGGCGAGGTGCCCGAGACCCTCAAGGACAAGCAGCTCTACACGTTGGACCTGGGCGCCCTGGTCGCCGGTTCCCGCTACCGCGGTGACTTCGAGGAGCGCCTGAAGAAGGTGCTCAAGGAGATCCGCACCCGCGGCGACATCATCCTGTTCATCGACGAGCTGCACACGCTGGTCGGCGCGGGCGCCGCCGAGGGCGCGATCGACGCGGCCAGCATTCTCAAGCCGATGCTGGCGCGCGGTGAGCTGCAGACCATCGGTGCCACCACGCTGGACGAGTACCGCAAGCACCTGGAGAAGGACGCCGCCCTGGAGCGGCGCTTCCAGCCGATCCAGGTGGCGGAGCCGTCGCTGAGCCACACCATCGAGATCCTCAAGGGGCTGCGGGACCGGTACGAGGCGCACCACCGGGTGTCGATCACCGACAGCGCCCTGGTGGCCGCCGCGCAGCTGGCCGACCGTTACATCTCCGACCGGTTCCTGCCGGACAAGGCGATCGACCTGATCGACGAGGCCGGGTCGCGGATGCGGATCCGCCGCATGACCGCGCCGCCGGACCTGCGCGAGTACGACGAGAAGATCGCCGGTGTGCGCCGGGAGAAGGAATCGGCGATCGACGCCCAGGACTTCGAGAAGGCCGCCGCTCTGCGCGACTCCGAGAAGCAGCTCCTGGCCGCCAAGGCCGCGCGGGAGAAGGAGTGGAAGGCCGGCGACATGGACGTCGTCGCCGAGGTCACCGAGGAGCTGATCGCCGAGGTCCTGGCCACGGCCACGGGCATCCCGGTGTTCAAGCTGACCGAGGAGGAGTCCTCGCGGCTGCTGCGCATGGAGGACGAGCTGCACAAGCGCGTCATCGGCCAGCACGACGCGATCAAGGCCCTGTCGCAGTCGATCCGCCGTACCCGCGCCGGGCTGAAGGACCCCAAGCGTCCGGGTGGCTCGTTCATCTTCGCCGGCCCGTCGGGTGTCGGTAAGACCGAGCTGTCCAAGACGCTGGCGGAGTTCCTGTTCGGGGACGAGGACGCGCTCATCCAGCTGGACATGAGCGAGTTCATGGAGAAGCACACCGTCTCGCGGCTGTTCGGTTCCCCGCCCGGTTACGTCGGGTACGAGGAGGGCGGCCAGCTCACCGAGAAGGTGCGGCGCAAGCCGTTCTCGGTCGTGCTGTTCGACGAGATCGAGAAGGCGCACCCGGACATCTTCAACAGCCTGCTGCAGATCCTGGAGGACGGTCGGCTGACCGACGCCCAGGGCCGGGTGGTGGACTTCAAGAACACCGTCATCATCATGACCACGAACCTGGGCACCCGGGACATCTCCAAGGGCGTGTCCATGGGGTTCGCGCGTCAGGGCGACGAGCAGGGGTCCTACGACCGGATGAAGGCGAAGGTGCAGGAGGAGCTCAAGCAGCACTTCCGGCCCGAGTTCCTCAACCGTGTCGACGACACCGTGGTGTTCCACCAGCTGACCCCGAAGGAGATCATCCAGATCGTGGATCTGATGATCGCCAAGGTGGACGAGCGGCTGCGCGACCGGGACATGGGCATCGAGCTGCGGCCCGAGGCCAAGCAGCTGCTCGCCGAGCGCGGCTACGACCCGGTGCTGGGTGCGCGTCCGCTGCGCCGCACGATCCAGCGGGAGATCGAGGACGCGCTGTCGGAGAAGATCCTCTACAGCGAGCTGAAGCCCGGCCAGATCGTGATCGTCGGCACCGAGGGTGAGGGCGAGGACGCGAAGTTCACCTTCCGGGGTGTGCCGAAGCCGTCCGGCGTGCCCGACAGCCCGCCGCCGATCGAGGGCGCGGTCAACTTCAACAAGGACTGACGCCCGTCACGCGAGCCGACGAAGGGCCCGCGCAGCTCCCCGGTTCTCATGGACTTGGAGATCTGGGAGGACCGGCAACCACGTCTAGGGGCGCCACCGATCGCATCGGTGGCGCCCCTAGACGTGCGCGGCCGCCTCCCTCACCTGGGACCAGGGATCGGAAATGGGCTCCCACAGCGCCTTCACCCTCGCCACCGACAGACCGATCTAGGTCGAGATCACCGGGTCAGGTGACCAGCGGCCCGGCAGGCGCACCGGCAGTCGAGCGGGCTTCTTGACCTCAAGAGTGATTGAGGTTCTAGGTTCCTCTGTGACTCCTCCGGACAAGATGACCTAAGGAAACTCGACTGTGACGACTTTGGTGACAGGTGCCACCGGGAACACTGGTCGGCACGTTGTGGCAGAGCTGGTTCGCCGTGGAGAGCGGGTTCGGGCCCTGACGCGAAACCCGGCGGCGAACGCCGGGAGGTTTCCGGCCGAGGTGGAGCTGGTGGCCGGCACGCACAACGCACCGGAAACGCTGGACACCGCGCTCCAGGGTGTCAGCCGGCTGCACATCACGGTGACGGCGGGACTGGCCGAGGTGGGGCCCGAGCTGGTCCAGCGGGCGGTCGCCGCGGGCGTCCAACGCATCACCGTGCTGTGGGGCGGTTGGGTGGGCCCGGTCGAGCAGGCGGTGGCGGACTCGGGCGTGGAATGGACACGGCTGGAAGCACAGGAGTTCATGTCCAACACGTTGACCTGGGCCGAATCGATCCGAGCCGAGGGAGTGGTCCGGGAACCGTACGACCTCCCCAGCGCGCTGGTGCACGAGGCCGACATCGGGGCCGTGGCAGCCGTCGCACTGCTCGATGACGGCCACGCAGGGCGGTCCTACAACCTCACCGGGCCCGAACCGCTGACACCGACTGACCGCATCGCGATCCTGTCCCGGGTGATCGGCCGCGACATCGCCTTCGAGCCGATAACGCACGAACAGGCGATCGACAGGCTGATGGCCACCGGTGTGTCCCGGGCGGACGCCGAGTTTGTCATCGGCTGGTATGCCGAGCCCGGTGATGCCGCCACGACCGTGGACGACACGGTGGAACGGGTGATCGGTCGTCCAGCACGTACGTTCACCGAGTGGGCGAAGGAGCACGCGGACCGTTTCTAGGCCGGGGTGATCTCTACGGCGATGTGTTGCGACAACCGTTAGAAAGCGCCCTCGGAACGGCGCGGGCCCTTGCGCGTGCACCCGCCTCGGCGGGCCAGGGCTAGGCGGGGAGGGCGTAGCGGCCGTCGTCCAGGGGGTCCACCAGGCCGTCGGCCACGAGGGCGTCCAGGGCGCGTTCCCGTTGGACGGGATCGGACCACACGACGTCCAGCGCCGACTTCTCCACGGGGCCGTCGGCGTCGCGCAGGACGGCCAGGAGGCGGCCCCGGCACTGGCGGTCGGTGCCCGCGTAGGTCTGGCCGCGCCGGGGCGGGCCGTCGTAGGCGGGACGGCCGGCGGCGTGCCAGGCGCAGGACGACAGCACCGGGCAGTCCACGCAGCGGGGCGTGCGGGCCGTGCAGACGAGGGCGCCCAGCTCCATGACGGCCACGGACCAGCGGGCCGCGGTCGGGGCGTCGGCGGGCAGCAGCGACTCGGCCAGCCGGACCTCGGCGGCGGTCTGCGAGCGCGGCGGGTACTCCTCGCCGGAGACCAGGCGCGCCAGCACCCGCCGGACGTTGGTGTCGAGCACGGCGTGCCGCTGCCGGAACGCGAAGCTGGCCACGGCGGCGGCGGTGTAGGCGCCGATGCCGGGCAGTGCCAGCAGATCCGCGTGCGACTCGGGGACCCGTCCGCCGTGCCGTTCCACGATCGCCCGGGCGCTCTCGTGCAGGCGCAGCGCCCGGCGCGGGTAGCCGAGGCGGCCCCAGGCGCGCACCGCCTCGCCGGACGGCTCGGCCGCCAGCGCCGCCGGCCGCGGCCAGCGCGCCATCCACTCCCGCCAGACGGGCAGGACGCGGGCCACGGGGGTCTGCTGCAGCATGATCTCGCTGACCAGGACGCCCCACGGGGTGGCGTCCGGGGCGCGCCACGGCAGGTCCCGGGCGTTGTCGGCATACCAGTCGAGGATCGGCTCGGTGTAGGTGGTCTCCATGACGACTCGCCATTGTCGCACGGCGGGTCGCCGGTCCGGCCCGCGCCGACTCTGCATACTGTCCGCATGGGCGCTGACACCGGACGTGACGACGGTGTGGTCGACCGGTACTGGCGGCGGCGGGCCACCGTCCTCGCCGTCGTGCTCGGCGTCCTGGTGGTGCTGGCCTACGGCTGCGGAGGGGACGACGGCACGACGGGCGACGCGGCCGACGGCCCCACCGACGCGCCCACCATTCCGAGCGCGGCGCCGACCGTCACGGTGACCGCGACGCGGCGCGTCCCGGCCGCACCCGCCCGGCCGGAGGGGGACGCCTGCGCCGGGGAGGACCTGGTGGTGGGGCTGACCACGGCCCGCGACACCTACGCCGGTGCGCAGCGGCCGCGGTTCACCGCGACCGTCGTCAACACCGGGCCGGGCGCGTGCACGTTCGACGGCGTCCTCGACGTGCGGGTGACGTCCGGGCCCGACCGGGTCTGGTCGTCGGCCCGCTGCGCCCGCCGCGGCTCCGCCGAGCGGACGCTGCGCCGCGGCATCCCGCACGTCGAGACGGTGACCTGGGACCGCAGGCGTTCGTCGGGCGACTGCCGGGTCAGGGGGCTGCCCGCGCGGCCCGGCACCTACGTCGCCACGGTGCGGGCGGACGGTCTCCAGCCCGCCAGGCGGGTGTTCCATCTGCGCTGAGCGGACGGAACGCGGGAGCGGCCGGCCGTCTCGGGGACGGCCGGGACGTCAGACGTAGCGTTCCAGGATCGAGGACTCGGCGAGGCGGGACAGGCCCTCGCGGACGCTGCGGGCCCGGGACTCGCCCACGCCGCCGACCGCCTGCAGGTCGTCGATGCCGGCCGCCAGCAGCTTCTGCAGGCCGCCGAAGTGCTCGACCAGCCGCTCGACCACCAGGCCGGGCAGCCGCGGCACCTTGGCCAGCAGGCGGTAGCCCTTGGGGCTGACGGGCAGGTCGAGGGCGTCCGGGCCGGCGAAGCCCATCACCTCGGCGACCGTGGACAGGTCGAGCAGCTCGTTGGCCGACAGCCCGTCCAGCGCGGCCAGCACCGCGGCCACGCCGCGGGCGCGGGCGTCCTCGGACGGGTAGTCGCGCACGATCAGCTCGCGGTCGACGTCCACCCCGGACACCAGCTCGTCCAGCTGCAGCGACAGCAGCCGGCCGTCGGTGCCGAGCTCGACCACGTAGCCCTCGATCTCGTCGGCGATGCGGCGGACCATCTCCAGGCGCTGGACGACCGCGCTGACGTCCCGCACCGTGACCAGGTCCTCGATCTCCAGCGCCGACAGCGTGCCGGACACCTCGTCCAGCCGCAGCTTGTACCGTTCGAGCGTGGCGAGCGCCTGGTTGGCCTTGGACAGGATCGCGGCCGAGTCCTCCAGCACGTAGCGGGTGCCGTCGAGGTACAGCGCGATGATGTGCATCGACTGGCTCACCGAGATCACCGGGTGGCCGGTCTGCCGGGCGACCCGCTCGGCGGTGCGGTGCCGGGTGCCGGACTCCTCGGTGGGGATCGTCGAGTCGGGGACCAGGTGCACCGCGGCGCGCACGATCCGCGTGTGCGTGTCGTCCAGGACGATGGCCCCGTCCATCTTGGCCAGCTCGCGCAGGCGGGTGGCGGAGAACTGCACGTCCAGCTCGAACCCGCCGGTGCACAGGTCCTCGACGAGCCTGTCGTAGCCGAGGACGATCAGGGCTCCGGTGTGCCCCCGCAGGATGCGCTCCAGTCCGTCTCGTATCGCGGTGCCCGGGGCTACCGCGGCGAGCGTGGCGCGGCGTCGTTCGTCATGACCCTTGTCGTGTGTTGGCACCTGGCCCCCGGAGGTCTCTGGTCGGCGTCAGTTTATCGAGGAGCCCGCGGACGGGTTTCTCCCGTGGTTGGTTGTCCCCCTCCGGGCCGAGGGGGATGCCGCCCGTCACGCCGTACTGGCGGCCGCGGGCGGGTCCTGCTTCGCCGACCCCGGGCCGCCGCGTCGCGGTCCTCCGTGGTCTCCACAGGCCGTCGCCGCCGGTTCGGCGGCCCTGGAGATATTACGCGGGTCCTGACGTCCCGGTCATGCCCCCCTGAACTGATCGCCGGGGGCGGTCAGGGGGCGGTGAAGGCGACCTGCAGCGCCTGGGTGAGGCTGTCGACCTCCATGACCTTCATGCCCTCGTAGCTGGTCAGCTGCGGATCGGCGCGCTTGAGGGGCGTGCCGTCGCCCAGTTCGAGGGAGCCGCGGGGCACCACCGCGTACTTGAACCCCAGCCGGGCGGCCTCGGCCAGGCGGCGCTGGACGCCCGGCACGACCCGCACCTCGCCGGCGAGGCCGACCTCGCCGAGCGCGATGAGCTGCGCCGACAGCGCCTGCTCGACGGTGGACCCGGCGACCGCCAGGGCCAGCGCCAGGTCGACGGAGGTCTCGGTGAGCCGGACGCCGCCGACCGTGGAGACGTACACGTCCTGCTCGTGCATGGAGATCTTGCAGCGCTGGGCCAGCACCGCCAGGACCATGGCGACCCGCGAGGAGTCCAGGCCGGAGGACGCGCGGCGCGGGGACGGCAGGTAGGACTTGGCGACCAGCGCCTGCACCTCGGCGACCAGCGGGCGGCGGCCCTCCAGCGTCACCGTCACGCAGGTGCCCGGGACGGGCTCGTCGCGGCGGGTCAGGAACAGCCCGCTGGGGTCGGCCACCCCGACGATGCCGACCTCGGACAGGTCGAAGCAGCCGAGCTCGTCGGTGGGGCCGTAGCGGTTCTTCACCGCGCGGATCATGCGGAGCCGGCTGTGCCGGTCGCCCTCGAAGTACAGGACGACGTCGACCAGGTGCTCCAGCAGCCGCGGCCCGGCGATCGCGCCCTCCTTGGTGACGTGGCCGACGAGCACCACGGTCATGCCGCGTTCCTTGGCCACGCGGATCAGGTTGGCGGTGACCTCGCGGATCTGGGTGACGCCGCCCGGCGCGCCGTCCACCTCGGCGCTGCCGATGGTCTGGATGGAGTCGACGACCAGCAGCGTGGGCTCGACGGCCTCGATGTGGCCGAGCACCGCCGACAGTTCGGTCTCGGCGGCCAGGTACAGGTCGTCGGTGATGGCGCCGACCCGGTCGGCGCGCAGCCGCACCTGCTCGGCCGACTCCTCGCCCGTCACGTACAGCACGGGCGTGCGGCCGCCCTCGGGGGAGCGGGCGTCGGCAGGGCCGCCCTGCCGGGGGACGGCCGGGGTGCCGTCCTGCCGGGGGACGGCGCCGTCGGCCGACTCGCGGGCGTCGGCGCCGGTGGAGGCGAGCGCGGCGACCTCCAGCAGCAGCGTGGACTTGCCGATGCCCGGCTCGCCGGCGAGCAGCAGCACGGCTCCGGGCACCATGCCGCCGCCGAGCACGCGGTCGAGTTCGTCCAGGCCGGTGGGACGGGTCTGCGCCGTCCGCACGTCCACCTGGCCGATGGGCCGGGCGGGCGCGCTGACGGGCCCGGCGGTCACCACCCGGGGCGGCGCGGCCGTGCCCGCCTCGCCGACCGAACCCCAGGTCTGGCACTCGCCGCAACGGCCCACCCACTTGGAGGTCTGCCAGCCGCACTCCGAGCAGCGGTAGGTGGCCTTCGCCGTCTTCGCCTTCGCCATGGCCCGAACAGTACGGGCCGCGGCCGACACTCCGCGCGTCCGGTGCCCTCGCCGACCTTGCCCGGCGGTAAAGGATCGCATCGCCCTCGGTAATCGACTGATGACTTTGCGTGTGTTGATCGCGTAGGGTCGGTCCGGTCGTGTGCTCCTGGACGAAGGCCGCGTGATCGTCCGCGGCTCGATCGAGAGGACCGGTGATCATGCGGGGGAAACGGGTTCTGGGGGTCGGCACGTTCACGGCGACGCTGCTGGCGGGCACGCCGGCGGCGGCCGGGCACGCCGCCCGGACGGCGGCGGGCGAGCGGTACGTGGCGCTCGGCGACTCCTTCACCGCCGGGCCGGTCATCCCGCGCCAGTACGGCACACCGGCCGGATGCCTGCGCTCCAACCGCAACTACCCGGCGCTGGTCGCCGCGCGGCTGCGGCTGCGGCTCACCGACGTCAGCTGCACCGGCGCCCGCGTCCGCGACCTGTCCGCGTCGCAGCGCACCCCGCTCGGCACCAACCCGCCGCAGCTGAACGCGCTGACGCGCGACACCGCCCTGGTCACCGTGGGGATCGGCGGCAACGACCTGGGGTTCAAATCGATCTCTGTCGCCTGCGGCCTGGCGAGCACCACCAACCCGCTCGGCGCGCCGTGCGCCGGCCGGTACGCCGACACCTACAACGAGCGGCCCGACAAGATCCGTCCGCTGGTCGGCGACGTGCTGCGGCAGATCCGCGCCCGAGCGCCGCGCGCCCGCGTCATGGTCGTCGGCTACCTGCGGCTGCTGCCCGACGCGCCGGGCTGCTGGCCGCTGGTCCCGGTGGCCCGGGGCGACCTGGCGTTCCTGAACGACCTGCAACGCGACCTGAACCGGGTGCTGGCCGAGCGGGCGCGCGCCCACGGCGCCGACTTCGTCGACGCCTACCAGGGCGGCGAGGGCCACGACATGTGCGCCCCGGCCGGGCGCAGGTGGGTCGAGGGCATCCTGCCGTCGAGCGTGGCCGCACCCGTGCATCCCAACGCGGCGGGCATGCGGGAGGTCGCCGACCGCGTGGTGGGCGTCCTGGCCAGGAGCAGGCTGGACAGGAGGAACCTGGCCTGAGCCGGGCCACGCGCCCGGCTCAGGCCGCGGCGCGGATCAGGCGGCGGCGGACTCGCGGACGCGTTCGATGAGGTCGCCCAGGTAGCCGGAGACGACGTCCGGACGTTCGAGCATGGCCATGTGACCGGTCGTCGGGACGACCTCCAGGCGCGCCGACGGAATGCAGTCGGCGATCTTGATGCTGTGCTCGACCGGGGTGAGGCGGTCGTTCTCCGCGCCGATGACCAGCGTCTCGGCGGGGGCCAGGGTGGCGCACTCGCTGATGACCTCGGTGTTGATCATCGAGTGCAGGAAGTCGAACAGCGCGTCCATGCGGGTCTCGGCGAGCATCTGCTCGCTGAACTCCAGCGCGGCCGGGCTGGCGTCCGGCCCGAACGCGATGAGGTCCTCGACCAGCAGGGAGCCGTCGCGGCCCAGGTGGCGCACCTTCTCGATGAGGGCCGAGCCCGCGCCGGCCGCGCGCAGGGCGCGGGGGATCACCCGCTGCGTGGTGCGCGCCAGGACGGCGGGCAGGCCCAGCGGGGCCTCGCCGAGCGCGCCGGACGACGTGCACACCAGGCCGACGCCCACCACCTTGCGGCCGATCCGGTCGGAGTACTCGTCGGCGTAGCGCATGATCGTCATGCCGCCCATGGAGTGGCCGACCAGCACGACGGGGGTCTCGGCGGGGACGGTCTGGTCGATCACGGCGGCCAGGTCGTGCGCCAGGCGGGGCAGCCCGTAGCCGTCGCGGTCGCCGCCGTCGGAGCGGCCGTGACCGCGCTGGTCCCAGAACACCAGGCGGGCGCGGCCGCGCAGGGCCTTGCGCTGGAAGTGCCAGGAGTCCTGGGTGAGCGTCCAGCCGTGGCAGAACACCACCGCCAGGTCGGTGCGGTCCTCGCCGTCGATCTCGGCGTACAGACGGGTGCCGTCGTCGGCGCGCACGGGCACGGGGCGGCCGCGCAGGGAGCCGAACGGCTCCGCGGCGTAGGGGTCGGGACGCAGGCGCAGGCGGCGTACGGCGCGGCGCTGGGCGGCCAGCCCGACGCCGGCGGCGCCCGCGCCCAGCGCGGTGGCGGTGAGGATGGCTCGGCTCGTCCGTGCGGTACGGCCCATGTCGGGTCCCCTCCCGTCGGGATGCGATGGCGGTTGAATTGTTGTACAGCGCGTCCATTGGCGGCCAGACCCGCCGGACGGGTGTGACCAACCAGTCAGTAACCGGGCGGTGACCTCGGCGCCACGTCCTCGACGCCCTCCGGTACGGCGGCGCGCGTCAGGCGGGGCGCGTCAGGCGGGGCGTGTCAGACGGCGGGGCGTCAGGTGCGGCGCCACCAGAGGTTGACGGCGTAGTCCACCTCGCAGCCCTCGTGCTCGCGCAGGAACTCCGCGGCCAGCTCGGCGGGGAACTCGATGCGCAGCACGGCGGCGAGGTCGTCCCGGTCGGCGAACGACCAGCGGATCATCAGCGGCTCACGGGCGAAGCCCTGCCGGGACCAGAACCGCTCGACCGCGGCCGGGTCGTAGGAGGGCAGCCCGCGCCGGAACCAGCGGCCGAACGTCGAGCGGGTGGCGTCGTTGTCGATGATGAAGATCGCGCCGCCGCGCCGTACCACCCGGGACAGCTCGGCCAGCCCCGGTTCGCAGCCGGGGCCGAAGAAGTACGCCCACCGCACGTGCGCGACGTCCACCGAGGCGTCCGGAAGCGGGATGGACTGGGCGACGCCGACGCGGACCGTGACGTTCGGCTCGTCGCGCACCCGCCGCCGGGCCGCGGCGGCCAGCGCCGAGTGCGGCTCCACGCCGATCACCCGCGCCGCCTCGCGGGCGAACCGCGGCAAGTGGAAGCCGGTGCCGCAGCCCAGGTCGAGCACCGTCGCACCGGCCCAGGGGCGGATCGCCCACATCGCCGACTCCAGCGTGCCGTCGGGGTCCACGGCACGGTTCTCGATCTCGTAGACCTGGGGGGAGTTCCAGATGTTGGGGCTGGGCACGGCGCCCGCAGCGATCTCGGCC
The DNA here is from genome assembly GCF_039536785.1 of Actinomadura miaoliensis. Taxonomy (NCBI): domain Bacteria; kingdom Bacillati; phylum Actinomycetota; class Actinomycetes; order Streptosporangiales; family Thermomonosporaceae; genus Actinomadura; species Actinomadura miaoliensis. The sequence goes on along the minus strand of NZ_BAAAZG010000027.1, from coordinate 36,719 downwards.
ACGAGGACAGAGCGTAGTCATCCCGCGCCGCGCCAAATAAGATCACCTGGGTCGGAGGGTAACTTCGGGCGTTCGGGCGCATAGGCTTTGCGTTGCGTGAGCGCCGTCGGCGGAGCGGAGCCCCGGACCGGGGCCAGGGGCCGCCGAAGCCGGTCCGGCCCCGGGAGGACGACCCGAGGGCGCGGGACCGCGGACCCAGGACGGGCCCGCTGCTCCGGTCCGTGCGGCGGAGCGCACGACGGACACCCGAGCGACATACTGCCGAGCGAAATTATGGCGAGGGAGCCTTGACCCCGCAGCACAACGGCGCCGTTCCGCCCGCGATTCGCGTGCCGGACGCGCCGATCACGCTGTCCACCGCGTCGGTCTACCCGGAGAAGGTGCCGAGCGCCTTCGAGATCGCGGCGCTGCTGGGGTACGACGGCGTGGAGATCATGGTGTCCACGGACGCGTCCTCGCAGGACCTCAACGTGCTGCGCCGCCTGTCGGACTACCACCAGGTCCCCATCCGCTCGATCCACGCCCCGTGCCTGCTGCTCACGCAGCGGGTGTGGGGGCGCGAGCCGTGGGGCAAGCTGGTGCGGTCCAAGGAGGTGGCCGAGGCCCTGGGCGCCGACGTGGTCGTCGTCCACCCGCCGTTCCGCTGGCAGCGCGAGTACGCGCGCGAGTTCGTCCAGGGGCTGGCCCGCATGCAGGACGAGACGGACGTCCTGTTCGCGGTGGAGAACATGTTCCCGCTCAAGGCCCGGGGCGCCGAGGCGGGCATGTACGCCCCCGACTGGAACCCCATCGACCAGGACTATCCGTACGTCACGCTGGACCTGTCGCACACCGCGGTGTCCGGCTCGGACGCGCTGGACATGGCCGGGCGGCTCGGCGAGCGGCTGCGCCACGTCCACTTGGCCGACGGCGTCGGCGTCACCAACAAGGACGAGCACCTGGTGCCGGGGCGGGGCAACCAGCCGTGCGGGCCGTTCCTGGAGCGGCTCGCCGACGACGGCTACCGCGGCCACATCGTGCTGGAGGTCAACACGCGCCGCGCCAACAGCCGCGCCGAGCGCATGGAGGACCTGGCCGAGGCCCTGGCGTTCGCGCGCCTGCACCTGGCGGCGGCCGCCCTGGAGGAGCGGACGCGCACCTGGGAGGTCACTCCGGGCGGTGAGATCTCCCCGCGGGGAGCGCGATGACCGAGGTCGCGCGCCCCGAACGCGACCCGGGCGACCCGGGTGACACGGGCGACGCGGGTGAGCGGCCGCGCGGGCGCGCGCGGCGGGGTCCGGGGCGGCGTCCGGGGCCGACCGAGACCCGCGACGAGATCCTCGACGCGGCCCGCGCGCTGTTCGCCGAGAAGGGGTACGACGCCACGTCGCTGCGGTCGATCGCCCGGGCGGCGGGGGTCGATCCGGCGCTGGTGCACCACTACTTCGGCAACAAGGAGGGGGTCTTCACCGCGGCCATGCGGTTCCCGGTGGACCCCGGTGAATTCCTGCCGCGCATCATGGCGACGCCCCGCGAACGGCTCGGCGAGGCGATGGTCCGCACGTTCCTGACGGTCTGGGAGGACGACGCGCGGCGGGCCCCGATCCTGGCGATGCTGCGCTCGGCCATGACCAACGAGCGGGCCGCGGTGGCGGTGCGCGAGTTCGTGACCTCGGCCCTGTTCGGCCGGGTGGCGGAACTGGGCGGCATCCCCAGGCTGCGGCTCAACGCGGCGGCCGGCCAGATGATCGGCGTGATGTTCCTGCGGTACGTGCTGCGCGTCGAGCCGATCGCCTCGGCCGGCCGCGAGGAGCTGGTGGAGCTGCTGGCCCCCACCATCCAGCGCTACTTCGACGAACCCTCCTGACCTCTTGACGGCTCCTTGACCCGGGCCGCGTGCGGGCTTAATTTCAACACATGATGAATTCTTCGCCTCCGGCCGTGCGCGTCGCCGGCCTGCGGGTGCGGCGAGGCGGCCGGGAAGTGCTGCACGAGGTCACCTTCGAGGTGCCGCGCGGCTCGATCGTCGGCCTGCTGGGCCCCAGCGGATGCGGCAAGACGACGCTGATCCGGGCCATCGTGGGGGTGCAGATCGTCACGAGCGGCACCGTGACCGTGCTCGGCGAGCCCGCGGGCCGTCCCTCGCTGCGGCGCCGCGTCGGCTACGCCACCCAGAAGCCCGCCGTCTACGCCGACCTCAGCGTCGCCGAGAACCTGCGCTACTTCGCCTCCGTACTGGGCGCCCCGCGGCAGGACGTGGACCGCGTGGTCGCCGAGGTGGGGCTCGAACGCCAGCGCGACCAGCTCGTCGCCACCCTGTCGGGCGGGCAGCTCGGCCGCGTCAACCTGGCCGCCGCGCTGCTCGGCACGCCCGAGCTGGTGGTGCTGGACGAGCCGACCGTCGGCCTCGACCCGGTGCTGCGCCAGGAGCTGTGGGCGCTGTTCCGGCGGCTGGCCGATCGCGGCGTCACGCTGATCGTCTCCAGCCACGTCATGGACGAGGCGGGCCGCACCGACCGGCTGCTGCTGATGCGCGAGGGCCGGATCCTGGCCGACGGTGCCCCCGCCGAGCTGCGCGCCGCCGCCGGCACCGACGACCTGGAGCAGACGTTCCTGCACCTGATCAACGAGCGGACGGAGGCCCGGACGTCATGAGCCTGGTGATCACCCTGGCCACCACCCGGCGGATCCTGGCGCAGCTGCGGCACGACCACAGCACGATCGGGCTGATGGTCGGCGTGCCGACCGTGCTGATGATCCTGCTGCGGTACGTGTTCGACCGGCCGGCGCTGTTCGACCGGATCGGGCCGATGCTGCTCGGCCTGTTCCCGTTCGTGATCATGTTCATCGTGACCAGCGTGGGCACGCTGCGCGAACGCGCCGGCGGCACCCTGGAGCGGCTGATGACCTTGCCGATGGGCCGCCTGGACCTGCTGGTCGGCTACGCGCTGGCGTTCGGCGTGCTGGCGCTGGCGCAGGTCGGCGTGGTGCTGGCGATCTCGCTGACCTGGCTCGGCCTGGACCTGGCCGGGTCCGGGTGGGCACTGGTGCTGGTGGCGGTGCTGGACGCGCTGCTGGGCATGGCGCTGGGGCTGTTCGCCAGCGCGTTCGCCCGCAGCGAGTTTCAGGCGGTGCAGTTCATGCCCGCGTTCGTACTGCCGCAGACGCTGCTGTGCGGGCTGGTCGTGCCGCGCGACCAGATGGCGTCCTGGCTGGAGGCGATCTCGAACGCGCTGCCGCTGACGTACGCGGTGGACGCCATGCAGCGGGTCAGCCGGGAGCCGGACGTCGGCGGCGAGCTGGTGCGCGACATCGTGGTCATCGCCGGGTGCACGCTGCTGGCCCTGCTGCTGGGCGCGGCCACCCTGCGCCGCCGCACGCCGTGACGCCCGGCCGGAGCACGCCGTGACGTCCCGCCGACGCGGGCCGTAACCAACGTCACGCGCGCTGACCGCCACCGGACGTCATACGAGGTAAACCTGCCTGTCTGGGGTGACTTGCCTGATAATCTCCGGCGCCATGACCCCCGAAGACCACCCCGGCCCCCAGGCGCACAGGCAGCACGACGACGACCCGTTCGCGCCCTCCGCCCCCACGGGCCAGGGAGGGACGCCGGGACGAGCGGCGGCCGGGCACGGAGTCCCTCCGCACGGACCGAACGGCCCGCACGGACCGAACGGCCCGAGCGGACCGAACGGCCCGAGCGGCCCCCAGGGCCCGAACGGCCCGGATGACGAGTTCCCCCTGGGCGAGGGGACCGGGCGGCACGGCGAGGGACGGCGACGCAAGAAGCGCTGGCCGCGGGTGCTGGCGGGCGTGGTGGTCTTCGTCCTGCTGGCCGTGGCCGGCGTCGCCGGGCTGGTCTGGCAGCGGCAGTCGTCCTACAACGGCAACATCGACCGGATGCCCGGGGCCATGCCCACCGGCAACCGGCCCGGCCCCAACGTGACCGGCACCGAGAACTGGCTGCTGGTCGGCTCGGACACCCGCGCCGACATGGGCACCACCGGCGAGGGGCGCGGGGTGTGGAAGCCGGGCCGGCAGCGGTCCGACACGATCATGCTGCTGCACCTGCCCGCCGACCGCAGCAAGGCCTACATCATCTCCTTCCCCCGCGACCTGTGGGTGGACATCGCCGACTACGGCAACCAGAAGATCAACGCGGCGTTCTCGTTCGGCGGCCCGCCGCTGCTGATCCAGACCGTGGAGAACCTCACCGGCATCCGCATCGACCACTTCGGCGCCATCGACTTCGAGGGGTTCAAGTCGATGACCGACGCGCTCGGCGGCGTGGAGGTCGACATCGCGCAGAGCGTCTACGACCCGGCGCGCAAGATGCGCTGGGAGGCCGGCCGGCAGAAGCTGGACGGCGAGAAGGCGCTGCTGTTCGTCCGGCAGCGCTACAACCTCCCCAACGGCGACTTCGACCGGATCAAGCGGCAGCAGGCGTTCCTGCGCGCGCTCGCCCAGAAGGCCGCCGACAGCGGGACGATCAGCAACCCGCTCAAGCTCGACCGCTTCCTCACCGCGTTCACCAAGTCGATCAGCGTGGACGACAAGGTGTCCGCGGGCGACCTGCGGTCGCTGGCGCTGAGCATGCGCGGCGTGCGCGCCTCGGACGTGGTGTTCATGACCGTCCCCAACAAGGGCAGCGCCATGCGCGGCAAGCAGAGCGTGGTGCTCCTGGACCGGACCAAGGGGAAGGCGTTGTTCGAGGCGGTGCGCACGGCCAAGATCGCCGAGTACGTGCAGCGGTACGGAGGGGTCAACCGGACCGGAACCGTGTCGTGATCGTGACTCCTTCTCCGGGCGTTAACCTGGAGACGCCGGGACAGCGGACAGTGTCGTCCCACCGGAGAAGGGGTTGCCAGTGCTTCGTCAGGCTCTTCTGGTCGCCTCCCGCCGCGGCGGCGTACGCAGGCTCGTCGAGACCGCTCCGTTCACCCGCGACGTGGTGCGCCGCTTCATCGCGGGCGACACCATCGACGACGCGTTGCGGGTCACCCGCGAACTGACCGGCGAGGGGCTGGCGGTCACCCTGGACGTGCTCGGCGAGGACGTCCACGACAAGGGCCAGGCCGAGTCCACCGTCAAGCACTACGTCGAGCTGCTGGGCCGGCTGGCCGACACCGGGCTGGGCGGCCGCGCCGAGGTGTCGCTGAAGCTGACCGCCGTGGGCCAGGCCCTGGACGAGGATCTGGCGCTGGAGAACGCCCGGCGGGTGTGCGCCGCCGCCCGTTCGGCCGGCACCACGGTGACCCTCGACATGGAGGACCACACCACCGTCGACTCCACCCTGCGCATCCTGCAGGAGCTGCGGCGCGACCACCCCGACACCGGGGCGGTGATCCAGTCGTACCTGCGCCGCGCCGAGGAGTACTGCGCCGAGCTGGCCTACGAGGGGTCGCGGGTGCGGCTGTGCAAGGGCGCCTACGCCGCGCCCGAGCACGTCGCGTTCACCGACAAGGCCGAGATCGACCGGTCGTACGTGCGGTGCATGCGGATCCTGATGAACGGCAAGGGCTACCCGATGCTGGCCACGCACGACCCGCGGCTGATCAGCATCGCCGCCACGTTCGCGCTGGTCAACGATCGTGCCCCGGGCAGCTACGAGTACCAGATGCTGTACGGCATCCGGCCGCAGGAGCAGCGGCGGCTCGCCGCCGAGGGCGAGCGGGTGCGCGTGTACGTCGCCTACGGCGGCGAGTGGTACGGCTACTTCATGCGGCGGCTCGCCGAGAAGCCCGCCAACCTGCGCTTCTTCCTGCGCTCGGTGGCCACGCGCTCCTAGCCGCGGGGCCCCTCGATAGTCTGGCGTGGTCAGGAGAAACCCCACGTCAAGGTGCGTAAATGATCGCGATTCTGGGTGCCGGGAAGATGGGCGAGGCGCTGCTGTCCGGCGTGCTGCGGGCCGGCCGCCGCCCGGCCGAGCTGATGGCCACCGTCCGCCGCGAGGAGCGCGGGGCGCTGCTGCGCGAACGCTACGGCGTCCAGATCGTCACCAACGTGGAGGCCGCCCGGACGGCGAGCACGCTGGTGCTGGCCGTCAAGCCGCAGGACATGGGGGCCCTGCTGGACGAGATCGCCCCGCACGTGCCGTCCGGACGGCTGGTGATCTCCATGGCGGCCGGCATCACCACGTCGTTCGTCCAGGACCGGCTGCCCGCCGACCTGCCGGTGGTGCGGGTCATGTCCAACACGCCCGTGCTCGTGGACGAGGCGATGAGCGTGATCTCGGCGGGCTCGCATGCCGGCGAGGAGCACCTGAAGCTGGCCGAGGAGCTGCTCAGCCCGGTCGGCAAGGTGCTGCGCATCCCCGAGTCGCTGCAGGACGCGGCCACCGCGCTGTCCGGCAGCGGCCCGGCGTACTTCTACTACCTGGTCGAGGCCATGGTCGACGCGGGCATCCTGCTGGGCATGCCGCGCGCGGCCGCGCTGGAGATGGTGATCCAGTCGGCCGTCGGGGCGGCGGTCATGCTGCGCGACTCGGGCGAGCACCCGGTGCTGCTGCGCGAGGCGGTGACCTCGCCAGGCGGGACGACGATCGCCGCCATCCGCGAGCTGGAGAAGCACGGGGTGCGCGCCGCCGTCCTGGAGGCGATCGAGGCCGCCCGCGACCGGGGCCGCGAGCTCGCCGGCGGCTGACCGCCGGACGAATCCGGGCCGGATCGCGCCGAATTTGAGCCGATGCGCCCCGGCGACCGTGTTAGGGACATGGACATCCCGCTTCGCCTGCTCGTGGCCGCCGGACTGGCGGTCGACGCCTTCGTGCACTGGCGGTTCGCCCCCGACATGAAGTTCGTGGAGGGCGGCAGCATCGGCGGCGACGTGCTGTTCCGGGTCCAGGCCGTGGCCGCCGCGCTGGCGGCGGTGCTGGTCCTGGTGCTGGCGCGCCGCTGGACGTACGCGGTCGCGTTCCTGGTGGCGGGCAGCGCGGTCGGCGCGCTGCTGCTCTACTACGCCGTCGACGTGGGCGCGCTCGGCCCGCTGCCGAACATGTACGAGCCGGTCTGGTACGGCGAGAAGACCGCCAGCCTGGTCGGCGAGGGCGTCGCCGCGCTGGCCGCGCTGGCGGGGTTCCTCACCGTGGGGCGCTCGTCGCGGCGGCCGGGCGAACGGCCCGAGGCGGCCGCGGAGGGCTGACGCGGCGCCTGACGAGGGCGTTGGGCCTTCCCGTACGAGGGTCTTGCGCGAGGGCTTCCCGTGCGAGGGCCTTTCGCGAGGCGCGGGCCGAGGTTGGCGAGGCGCCTCCGCACTCCCGCGGCCTTGTGCACCAGGCGGGTGTGCGGAGGCAGCCTCAAGTCCTGTGGCCGGGCGGCCGTCCGGGGGCCGTCATGCGACGGCCTCGGCACCGGACTGGCCCCCGTCGCCGCCGCGGCCTCCGTTCGCGCGGCGGCCTCGCGCGGCGGTGCGTCCTCGGCCGGCCGTGCGGCTTTTGCCCGGCGTGCGGCCCCGTGCGGCGGGCGCGGCGAGGACCGAGCGGACGAAGCGGGCGGTCTCGCTCATCGCCGCGTCCGCCTCGGGCAGCACCCGGTTGAGCATCTGGAACACGTGCATCTGGCCGTTCCACACCTGCAGCAGGCAGTCGCCGCCGCCCTCGCTGATGGCCCCGGCCAGCGCCTCGGCCTCGGGCCGCAGCACCTCCCGGCTGCCGACCTGGATGAGGACCGGCGGCGTGTCGGTCCAGCGGCAGGCCAGCAGGGCCAGCCTGGGGTCCTGCAGGTCGGCGGTGCCGACCACGAGGCGGGCGACGCGCCGGGCGGTGGACGCGCTGATGTACGGGTCGCGGGCGAGCCGCTGCTCGCGCGTCGACAGCTCGCACGTCAGGTCCACCCAGGGCGAGAACAGCACCACCCCGGCGGGGCGCGGCAGGCCGGTCCGGCACAGCTCGCCGGTGAGGGAGGCGGCCAGGTGCCCGCCCGCCGAGTCGCCCGCGATGACCACGCGGTCGGCAGGGACGCCGTGGTCCAGCAGCAGCCGGTAGGCGTCCAGCGCGTCCTCCAGCGCCGCCGGGAACGGATGCTCGGGCGCGAGCCGGTACCGGGGCACCAGGACGGGCAGGCCGGTGTCGGCGGCCAGGCGCGCGGTGATCGGCCGGTGGGTCCGGGGGGAGCACACGACGTAACCGCCGCCGTGCAGGTAGAGGATGGCGCCGTCGAGCGGCTCGTCCCCGGGGTCGCGGGGCTCCACCCACTCGCCGAGGACGCGGCCGGTGCCGTGCCGGCCGGGTTCGCGGGGCAGGTCGTCGGCCAGGCGCACCCGGACGCGCGGGTCGGCCCTGACCAGCCGGGACGCGATGTCGACCGTCGTGCGGGCCGTCCGGATGATCAGTGAGTGGCCGGGGACGTGGTGCACGATCGGGCCGAGCGTCAGCCGCAGCGTGCCGGAGATGGCCCGGCTGAGGGGGCTGGGGCCGCCGTCGTAAGGAACCGCTTGCTGATGAATCGCCTGCCGGGCGAGCCCGCCGGGAAGCGCACCGTCCGACGCCCCGCCGGACCCGGATTCGTCCGGCGGCTCGGGTACATCATCAGCAATGAGATGTTTGTCCATGCGCATCCCAAAAGTCAGGTTTCGCCCATGTTACGTAAAGCACAGTCCAATGTCAGGTAGGTCACAGGGAAGTTCCCGCAGGTGACGCCGCCGGGGGCGGCGCAGCCGCGACGGCGCGGGCGGATCCGCGCGCATGTGATTCAGGCCACACGGCCTGACCAGGGGCGGGGCGATACCGTGAACGTCATGAGCAGCCCCGCGCCGTCTCCTGCCTCCGACAGCTGCGGACTCCGGGTCTTCTGGGACGACAAGCTCGTCTCCTACGACTTCGGCGCCGGGCATCCCCTCAACCCCGTGCGCGTCGAGCTGACCATGGCGCTGGCCCGCGAGCTGAAGGTGCTGGACGCGCCCGGCGTGCGGCTGGAGGAGTTCGACCCCGCGGACGAGGACCTGCTCGGGCTGGTGCACGAGGCGCCCTACATCGCCGCCGTCCGGCAGGCGGGCGCCACCGGCCGCGCCGACCTGCGGCACGGCCTCGGCACCGCCGACAACCCGGTGTTCATCGGCATGCACGAGGCGTCGTCCCTGGTCGCGGGCGCCTCGGTCGCCGCCGCCCGCGCCGTGTGGACCGGCCGCAGCCCGCACGCCGCCAACATCGCCGGGGGCCTGCACCACGCGATGGCGGGCGCCGCCAGCGGCTTCTGCGTCTACAACGACCCGGCCGTCGCGATCGCCTGGCTGCTCGACCAGGGCGCCGAACGGGTCGCCTACGTGGACGTCGACGTCCACCACGGCGACGGCGTCCAGGCCGCCTTCTACGACGACCCCCGGGTGCTGACGATCAGCCTGCACGAGACGCCGCGCACGCTGTTCCCCGGCACCGGCTTCCCCACCGAGACCGGCGGCAAGGGCGCCGAGGGCTCGGCCGTCAACGTGGCGCTGCCGCCCGGCACCGGCGACGCCAACTGGCTGCGCGCCTTCGACGCCGTCGTGCCGCCGCTGCTGCGCGCGTTCCGCCCGCAGGTGCTGGTCACCCAGCACGGCTGCGACAGCCACGCGCTCGACCCGCTGGCCCACCTGATCCTCAGCGTGGACGGGCAGCGCACCGCGTACGCGATGCTGCACCGGCTGGCGCACGAGACCGCCGGCGGCCGGTGGGTCGTCACCGGGGGCGGCGGCTACGAGCTGGTCCAGGTGGTGCCGCGCGCCTGGACGCACCTGCTGGCCGAGGCGTCCGGACGGCCGATCCCGCCCGAGACGCCCACCCCCCGGGACTGGCGCGAGTTCGTCCGCCTGCGGACCGAGGAGATCGCGCCGCTGCGGATGACGGACGGCACCAGCGTGGTCGAGGTGCGCACCTGGGCCGAGGGCTACGACCCGGCGAACCCGGTCGACCAGGCGGTGCTGGCGACCCGGCGGGAGGTCTTCCCCGAGCACGGCCTGGATCCGCTGATGTACGCCTGACCGCCGCCCCGCGTCCGCCGTGACCCGTCCGCCCTGACCCCGCCCCCGCGCCCCCGTGACCGTCCCCTGAGTGAACCCGTGAGCGAGAACGTGAGTGAAACCCTGACGCCCCCGTCCCGCGCCGAGCTGCGCGCCCATCTGGTCCACACGATGATCGCCGGTGACGTGGCCACGCCCCGCCAGAACAACCTCCGGCACTACCGGCGGATGGTCGCGGGCGACCCGTACTACCAGTTCGGCCTGGACCTCAAGCGGTCGTGGACCGAGGCCGACGTGCTGGCGCTCATGGTGGAGCGCTGCGGCGTCAACCCCGACCCGCGCCACGTCTACGGGGACGACACGATCGACCCGGACCTGACCATCGACGCCCTGGAGTCGATGGGCGACCGGATCGGCCAGGCGGCGCGGCGCCGCGAGCGGGTGGTGCTGGCCACCGGGCACCCGGCCACGCTCACCCCGATCTACCAGGCCGTGTCCGAGGCTTTGCGGGAGGCGGGCTGCGCGGTGCTGACGCCGGCGGCGGGCTGGACGTACGAGATCGACCAGGACTACGGCGGCGTCGAGCGGCGGCGGATCGTCTACGCGCCGGGCGGCGTGGCGATGCTGGAGGACGACGGCGGCCGCACCCACCACACCCACGACGCCGCCCCCATGGAGGCGATGCTGGGCGAGCTCGCAGCCGAATCAGACAATTGGCCGGATCTGGCCATCGCCGACCACGGCTGGGCCGGGGCGGCCGGCCAGGCGGGCATCGACGCCGTCGGGTTCGCGGACTGTAACGACCCCGCGCTGTTCGCCGGCGCCGCCGAGGGCAAGATCCACACGGTGGTGCCGCTGGACGACGGCATATCTTCCCAGCACTACGCCCCTTTGACCGCCTATTTGCTGCACCGCGCCGGACTCGTCTGACCCTCGGAACCGCCTCCCGGCCCCCGCTGCGCATGTCACTGGTTGTGACAGAAGCACGGTAGAGGGGCGAATGTGTCGTTCGTGGGTGTGCGTTGGTGTTTGGGTCGCCGGTCGCCGCCGGGTCCCGGCTCACATCCGATGGCCGCGAAACCGCCCGTGCCACCGTGTGACCCTCGGGGCGAAACCAGACTGTGGCCATCAAGACAGGTCGGGATACGCAAATGGGTGGAACTCCCCTCTTGCGACTGTCGGTACACGATTTACGCTGGGGGAAGTACACGTGCGTGATCAAAGTCACCCAAAGGGCCGGTGCGCGGCACGTGTGGAAGAGGGCGTCCGATGAGCTCAGGCGAGCGACCTCTCAGCGAGGTCAGGTTCCTGACTGTGGCCGAAGTGGCGGCGGTGATGCGGGTGTCCAAGATGACCGTCTACCGCCTCGTCCACTCAGGCGAGCTGCCCGCGATCCGGGTGGGCCGCTCGTTCCGGGTTCCCGAGCAGGCCGTTCACGACTATCTGCGCGACGCGTTCATCGAAGCCGGATAACGGGGTAGGGCGGGGTCATGACCCATGACCTCGCCGTTCACCCGGTATCCGGTCGTGCAGGGGGCGCCAGCACGGGGGCAGGAAAGCCGAGGAGACAGGGCACGACACGACACCGACAGGCCGGCGGCCACCCGGCCGCCGGAATCGGTGACCGTGATCGCGGGGTCCGCGCCGACCTCGCCGTCGGCGGGCGCGGCCGCACCGACGTGTGCGCCGGGCGCGCCGCCGGCCGCAGGCGGGTACGCGCCGGGCCCGCGGTTCGTCATGTCCGCATGCCCGCCGGGCCATACCACCCCAGCGCCGTGACCGCACGTCACCACGCCGGAGCGAAGCCTCTCCCGACGCGGCACTCCGCGGAGGCGCGCGCCGTGATGCGGACGAGCACCATTGCGCAGACGGACGCCCTGGCGTGGACAGGCGACCTCGCGTGGACGGGCGACCTGGTACTGACGGGCGAGCAACGGCCCGGCAACGGCCCGGGTACGGGCACGCCGGTGGGCGGGGGGCCGAGCGTGGGCGGCACAGCGGTACCCTTTGTCAGCGGACCGTGCGCGACCGCCGGGCGTCCATGGGACATGGGGCCGGGTGGCGGCACGGCCCTTCTTTCCTGTCACCCGATTCGCCGAGCGAGGTCCCGTGGGCTCCGTCATCAAGAAGCGCCGCAAGAGGATGGCCAAGAAGAAGCACCGCAAGCTTCTGAAGAAGACACGCATCCAGCGGCGCAACAAGAAGTAAACACGCTGGCCATTCAGCCGTAAGGGGTGGGACGCACAGTGTCATCCATGCCCACCGCCGCGGCCCGTGTGGTTCTCGTCACGGGAGTCTCCCGGTTCCTGGGAGCGCGGGTCGCAAGCACCCTCCAGGCCGATCCCGGCATCGAGCGGGTCATCGGCGTGGACACGGTCCCCCCCACGACGCCGCTCGGACGCACCGAGTTCGTGCGCGTCGACATCCGCACGCCGAGCATCGCGAAGGTCATCGCCTCGGCCGGGGTCGACACGGTGGTCCACCTGAGCCTGGTGACCGCCCAGTCGGTTCCGCGGTCGAAGGTGAAGGAGTTCAACGTCATCGGCACCATGCAGCTGCTGGCGGCCTGCCAGCGCTCGCCGGACATGCGCAAGCTCGTCGTGCGGTCCTCGGCCGCGGTGTACGGCTCCTCGCCGATGGACCCGGCGGTGTTCACCGAGCGCGACGAGCCGGTCGAGGCGCCCGCCCACGGGTACGCCAAGGACGCCGTCGAGGTCGAGGGCTACGTGCGCGGGCTGCAGCGGCGCCGGTCGGACCTGACGGTGTCGGTGCTGCGCTTCGTCAACTTCCTCGGGCCGGGCGTGGACTCGCCGCTCACCCGGTACCTGCGGATGCCGGTGGTGCCGACGGTGCTCGGGTTCGACCCGCGCCTGCAGTTCGTGCACGAGGACGACGGCATCGAGGTGCTGCGCCGGATGACCGTGGAGGACCATCCCGGCACCTTCAACGTGGCGGGCGACGGCGTGCTGCTGCTGTCGCAGGCGCTGCGCCGCGCGGGGCGTCCCTTCGTGCCGATGCCCGCGCAGTCGCTGTCGGTGCTGGGCGACATGGGCCGCAGGTTCGCCGGGCAGACCGGGTTCTCCCCGGAGCTGCTGCGGCTGCTGATGTACGGGCGGGTGGTCGACAACTCCCGGCTGGTGGCCGAGCTGTCGTGGCGGCCGAAACACTCGACGGAGGCGGCGTTCGCCGAGTTCCTGTCGGCCAACGGCATGGGGCAGCCGGGCCCGCTCGGCCTGCTCGAGCGGCTCGGCGCGGCGCTGGTACGGCACTGACGGACGGCACCGGCGCGACGGTGCCGGGGGTCGGCGTTCACGGGCGGGCGCCGAGGGGAACGATGGGCCGGAGGCGCGGGTCCCGGCTCGTGCGGAGGGAGGTCCCCGACGAATGAACGCGCAGCACGACCAGGACGACCGGCGTGTCCCGCCGGACGCGCCCGCGACGGCCGACGACGTCTCGGACGCGGCGGACGCCGCCGAGGGGGCGCGGGTGATCCGGCTCGACTCGGCCCGGCACGCCGGCGCCGCCGTTCACGACGCCGAGCCGTCCGAAGGACCGTCGCTGGAGCGCCGGATCGCCTCCGGGCTGGCGTTCCTGCGCCGCCGCGTGGTGGGCGAGTACGAGGTGGACGAGTTCGGCTTCGACCCCGAGCTCAACGCCACCGTGCTGCTGCCGCTGGCGCGGGCGCTCTACCGGCACTGGTTCCGCACCGAGCTGTTCGGGCTGGAGCACGTCCCGTCCCAGGGGCCCGCGCTCGTCGTCGCCAACCACTCGGGCACGCTCCCGCTGGACGGGCTGATGCTCACCGTGGCGATGCACGACCACATCGGCCGCGACCTGCGGCTGCTCGGCGCCGACCTGATCTACCAGGTGCCGCTGCTGGGGCACCTGTCGCGCAAGGCCGGGCACACGCTGGCCTGCCCGTCCGACGCGGCCCGGCTGCTGGACAAGGGCGAGCTGGTCGGGGTGTTCCCGGAGGGGTTCAAGGGGGTCGGCAAGCCGTTCGCCGAGCGGTACCGGCTGCAGCGCTTCGGCCGGGGCGGGTTCGTGGAGACCGCGCTGCGCACCGGCGTGCCGATCATCCCGTGCGCGATCGTCGGGGCCGAGGAGATCTATCCCAAGATCGCCGACCTGCGGCCGCTGGCCCGGCTGCTCGGCCTGCCGTACTTCCCGATCACCCCGACGTGGCCGCTGCTCGGCCCGGCCGGGCTGGTGCCGCTGCCGTCCAAGTGGATGATCCAGTTCGGTGAGCCCATGACGCTGGCCGAGTACGGATCGGACGCCGCCGACGACCCGATGACGGTCTTCAACATCACCGACCACGTCCGCGAGAACGTCCAGCAGATGGTGTACGACACGCTGCTGCGCCGCGGCCCCGCCTTCTTCTGACCGCGCCGTCCCCCGGGCGCCGCGGAGCGCCGAGCGGGCGCGGCGTCAGCTGCGGTAGTGCTTGCGCAGCGCGATGCCCGCGGCGACGCCCCCGGCCAGCGCGCCCGCACCGGCGGCCGCGGGCAGCGCCACCATGGTGACCTTGCGCCCGGTGCGGAAGTCGTGGATGGGCCAGCCGTTCTGCTTGGCGTGCGCGCGCAGGTCCGAGTCGGGGTTGACGGCGTTCGGGTGGCCGACGGACGTCAGCATCGGCAGGTCGTTGATCGAGTCGCTGTAGGCGTGGCAGCGGTCCAGGTCCAGGCCCTCGCGCTGGGCCAGCGCCCGGATCGCCTCGGCCTTGGCCTCCCCGTGCAGCAGGTTGCCGACCAGCCGCCCGGTGTAGACGCCGTCGCGGGTCTCGGCGACGGTGCCGAGCGCGCCGGTCAGGCCGAGCCGGTGCGCGATGACGCGGGCCACCTCCACCGGGGTGGCGGTGACCAGCCACACCTGCCGTCCCGCGTCCAGGTGCTGCAGCGCCAGGCCACGGGTGCCGTGCCAGATGCGGTCGGCCATCACCTCGTCGTAGATCTCCTCGCTGAGCGCCTCCAGGTCGCTGACCTTCTGCCCGGCCACGAACGCCAGCGCGGCCTCGCGGGCGGTGGAGATGTGCTCGGCGTTCTCGGTGCCGCGCAGCCGGAAGGAGGCCTGGCCCCAGGCGAACATCGCCAGGTCGCGCAGCGTGAACAGCTTGCGCGCGGCGAGGCCGCGGGCGAAGTAGTAGATCGACGCGCCGCGCATCATGGTGTTGTCGACGTCGAAGAACGCCGCCGACGACGGGTCCGGCTCCGGCAGCGGGCGCCCGGGACCGGCCGCCGCCGCCGCGGCCGCCTCGCCCGCGCTCACGTGGTCGGTGTCCTTGCCGCGCTGCCAGAAAAGCCGCATGGGCCCGAGCCTAGTCAACGACGTCCCGGCGGCCGTTCTTACCTCCAGAATTGGGACAGTCCTCACTTGTGCCGCGGCGTGCGGTCAGGCGCGCAGGTCGTCGGGGAGCATCCGGGCCAGGGACCGCACCGCCCGATGCTGCAGCGCCTTGATCGCACCCGGCTTCTTGCCCATCACCAGGGCGGTCTCGGCCACCGACAGCCCGTGCAGGAACCGCAGCACCACGCACTCCTGCTGCTCGGAGCCGAGCCGCCGCACCGCCTCCAGCAGGGTGCGGTTGGTCATCGACTCCAGCACGGCGCGTTCGGGACCCTCCTGCGGCAGGTCCGGCTCCAGTAGCTCGGCGGTGCAGATCTCCAGCCGGTAGCGGCTGGACTTGAAGTGGTCGGCGACCAGGTTGCGGGCGATGGTGACCAGCCAGGCCCCGAAGTCCCTGCCCTGCCAGGTGAAGTCGGCCATCCGCCGCATCGCGCGCAGGAACGTCTCGCTGGTGAGGTCCTCGGCGAGCGGATGCGCGCCGACCCGGTAGTAGACGTAGCGGTAGACCAGCCCGACGTAGTGGTCGTAGAGGGCGCCGAACGCCTCGACGTCGCCGTCGCGGGCCCGCAGCACGAGCGCCTTCATTGCGTCGGTGTAGGCCGAGGCGTCGCCGTGGCCGAAGGCGCCGCGCGCACGAAGTCCGTCCTCGCGCCGGGACGCGCCGGTGCGCCGGGACAGCCGGGGGATCGACGGGATCGCTGCCACTCGGGCATCGAGGGTCAAGCTGCTCATGCAGTTCTCCTCGGGGCGTACGCGACCTCCGGCGTGAAAAGCCACTGTAGAGAGCGAGCAGTACGACAGGCAATGGTGCGCCCGGCCCGGGAGCGGTTACCCTTCATCGCTCCGCATCGGGCACCATGGGGCGCGATGGTCGATGCTCTTCTCGCGCTGCCGGCGACCCTGGGTGCCTTAGTGGCCACCGGGTTGCTGATCTCGCGCGCCTCCAAGGACCGGTCGCTGTACCTGATCGCGTGGTCGGTGACCATGGTCGGCCTGAGCCTGGCGCTGGCGGCCATGGCGATCGGCTTCCTGTTCGGCTGGGCCGGTCCGCTGTTCCGGGTGAGCGAGCTCGGCGCGGCGCTGCTGGCGCCGGTCTGGCTGGCGCTGGGCATGATCGAGCTGATCGCCCGCTACGTCCAGGTACGGTTCGCGGCCTGGCTGTTCGCGGTGTCGTACTCGGTGGTGGCCACCGTCATCCTGCTGGTCGACCCGCTGCGCGGTTCGTTCAGCAAGTCGCTGCCCAAGCCCGGCGACACCTACGACGCGATCCCGCTGCTGCTGGTGGACGGCGCGCACGTGGTGGCGGTCGTCGCGCTGGTGGCGTGCGCCGCGTTCACCGCCGTCCTGGCGAGCAAGCAGGACCGCGAGGCGGGCGAGCTGCTGATCCCGATCGCGCTGCTGGCCCTGGCCGGGGTGCTGATCGTCAGCGGCAGCCGCGGATTCCTGCCCGCCCCGCTGGCCATCCTCGCCCTCGGCGCCGCCGCCGGGCTGGTGTGGTACGGCGCGACGCGCACCATCCCGGTCTACGCCGACGAGGCCTACGACGGTGAGGAGCCCGCCACCGGCTACGACGACGAGGGCTACGACGACCAGGGGTACGACGAGCGCGGCCGCGGCGACCGCGGCTACGCCGACGCCTCCGACCGCGGCTACGCCGACCAGGCGTACGGCGCGGCGGCGGCCGAGCAGGCCCCGGCCGCGGCACCGCCCGCCGCCAAGCGCGGCGACCTGCGCTTCCCCGAGCAGCAGGTCGAGGAGCCCCGCTTCGCCGAGCCGCCCTCCCCGTCTTCCACCGTGGACGACGCGGTGGCCGCCGCGGCGGCGGGGGCCGGAGCCGGCAGGACGTCGGCGGCGTGCGGCCAGATCACCGTCTACACGCTGCTGGACGGGCGCGAGGAGGCGTTCGACCGGCTGGCCGACGAGCTGGTGCAGGCGGCCATCGCGGCCGAGCCGGACACCGTGATCTTCGCCTGCCACGAGGTGGTGGGCGCCCCCACCCAGCGCATCTTCTACCAGCTGTTCCGCGACGAGGCGGCGTTCGCGGCGCACCGCGGCCAGGCGCACCTGCGGCGCTTCATGGCCGA
This sequence comes from Actinomadura miaoliensis, assembly GCF_039536785.1. Classification (NCBI taxonomy): domain Bacteria; kingdom Bacillati; phylum Actinomycetota; class Actinomycetes; order Streptosporangiales; family Thermomonosporaceae; genus Actinomadura; species Actinomadura miaoliensis. The sequence continues at coordinate 19,377 of NZ_BAAAZG010000027.1, read as the reverse complement.
GTCGCGCACCCACGTGATCGCGACCAACGTGATCGAGATGCGGCTCGGCAGCGCCAAGCTGCCGCCGCTGCCCCAGCCCAGGCCGCCGTCCGCGCACGGCGTGCCCGACTTCCCCTGACCCCGCACCAAGGCCCATGGACATCGTGATCACTCTGCTCGGCAAGCCGGGCTGCCATCTGTGCGACGACGCCCGCGCGGTGATCGAGCGGGTCGCCGCCGACACCGGGGTGCGCTGGGAGGAGCGCGACATCACCCGGTCGGAGGAGGACACCCGCCTCTACTGGGAGCAGATCCCGGTGACGTTGATCAATGGGGTGCAGCACGATTTCTGGCGGGTGGACGAGAACCGGCTGCGCGCGGCGATCGCGGAATTGCGCGGCCGCTGACGGCGTTGTTCTGTGACCGAACCGGATGTCCGATCGGTCACAGCGTTTCGTCCGGTCTCATGAGGAACGCCCCACGTTAAAGGCGTTTGCGGCACTTCAGGGCGAGGTGGCGTAGAACGCTCCGCCGGGGGGTGACTTCGTGCATGTATTCACAAAGGCTTAACCTGGGGGCAGGGGCCAGCGGGCCCCGCCCGCAGAGTCGAGCCCCCGAAGAGCAGGCCGTGACACCACGACAGACTCGCAACCGCGACCGCGCCGACCGCGGCATCCCAGAGGCCACCGTGGCACGCCTGCCGGTTTACCTGCGGGCCCTGCACGCCCTGCAGGACCGCGGAGTGGCCACCGTCTCGTCCGAGGAGCTGGCGGCGGCGGCGGGGGTGAACTCCGCCAAGCTGCGCAAGGACCTGTCGCATCTGGGGTCGTACGGCACCCGCGGAGTGGGCTACGAGGTGGAGTACCTCGTCTACCAGATCTCCCGTGAGCTGGGCCTCACCCAGGACTGGGTCGTGGCCATCATAGGGGTGGGTAACCTGGGGCGTGCGCTGGCCGGTTATGGCGGGTTCGCCTCCCGCGGGTTCCGCGTGGCGGGTCTGCTGGACGCCGACGAGGCCATCGTCGGGCAGGAGATCGCCGGGATGACCGTGGAGCACATCGACCGGCTGGAGGACGTGATCGCCGACCGCGGCGTGTCCATCGCCGTGATCGCCACGCCGGCGGCCGCCGCCCAGGGCGTCTGCGACCGGGTGGTCGCGGCCGGGGTGACCAGCGTCCTCAACTTCGCTCCGGTGGTGCTGTCGGTGCCCGACAGGGTCGACGTGCGCAAGGTCGACCTCTCGATCGAGTTGCAGATCCTGGCATTCCACGAGCAGCGCAAGGCCGGTGGGCCGGGCGACTATGAACCGGTGGGCGACGGCGATCGACCGTCGGGGACTGCCCAGTACGTAGAGGCGGTTGAGCTATGACAGTGGCGAGGGTCCGCGAGAGGGTGGGGTGCCGATGAGCGTGCTGGTGGTCGGGCTGAGTCACCGCAGCGCGCCGGTTCCGCTGCTGGAGCGCGTGTCGGTGTCCGGCGACTCCCTGGTCAAGCTGCTGCACGAGACGGGCGACTCGCCGCACGTGGCCGAGGCCGTGATCGTGTCGACCTGCAACCGGGTCGAGGTCTACGCCGTGGTCGACAAGTTCCACGGCGGGGTCTCGCGGATCTCCGAGCTGCTGTCGCTGCACTCGGGGGTGCCGCTGGACGATCTGTCGCGGCACCTGTACGTCCACTACGAGGACCGGGCGATCCAGCACGTGTTCTCGGTGGCGTGCGGCCTGGAGTCCATGGTCGTGGGCGAGGGGCAGATCCTCGGGCAGCTGCGCAAGGCGTTCCGGCTCGCCCAGGACGAGGGCACCATCGGCCGCACCCTGCACGACGTGCTGCAGCGGGCGCTGCGCGTGGGCAAGCGCGCGCACCACGAGACGGGCATCGACAAGGCGGGCGCGTCGCTGGTCAGCGTGGGCCTGGAGGTCGCGGCCGCGCACCTGGGGCCGCTGGACGCCGTCCGCGCCCTGGTCGTCGGGGCCGGCTCGATGAGCGGCCTGGCCGTGGCGACGCTGGCCCGGGCCGGGGCCCGGGAGATCATCGTGGCCAACCGCACCTACGAGCGGGCCGTGCGGCTGGCCGAGTCGGCGCAGGTGCCCGCGCGGGCGGTGGAACTGTCCCGGCTGGAGGAGGCGCTGGCCGAGGCGGACCTGGTCGTGTCCTGCACCGGCGCCACCGGACTGGTGCTGACCGCCGACCAGCTGCAGGGCGTCGCCGGCGACGGACGGCGCCGGTTCTTCCTGGACCTGGCGCTCCCGCACGACATCGACCCGGCCGCCGTGCGGGCGCTGCCCGGCGCGGCCCTGGCCGGGCTGGACGACCTGCGCACCGCGCAGGAGGCCGCCGACGCGATCGGGCCGGAGGCGGTCGAGGCGGTGCGCCGGATCGTGGCCGACGAGGTGGCCGCCTTCCTCGGCGCCGCCCGCGCCGCCGCCGTGGCGCCCACCGTGGTGGCGCTGCGCAGCAAGGCCGCCGAGGTAGTCGAGGCCGAGCTGGCCCGGCTCACCGGCCGCCTGCCGGACCTGGACGAACGCGACCGCCGCGAGATCGCCCACACCGTGCGCCGGGTCGTGGACAAGCTGCTGCACGCCCCGACCGTGCGGGTCAAGGAGCTGGCCTCGGCGCCGGGCGGGGACGCCTACGCCGACGCGCTCAGCCGTCTGTTCGACCTCGACCCCAAGGCGCCGGAGGCGGTCACCCGCGCCGACATCACCGAAGGAACCGAGCCGTGAACGAGCGAGCGCCGCTGCGCCTGGGAACACGCCGCAGCCTGATGGCCATGAGCCAGTCCGGGCTCGTCGCCGACGCGTTGTCCCAGCGTACGGGGCATGCGGTGGAGCTGGTGGGGGTAACCACCGAGGGTGATGTGTCCAGGGCGCTGCTCGCGCAGATCGGCGGTACCGGGGTGTTCGTCAACGCCCTGCGCGACCGGCTGCTGTCCGGCGAGGTGGACTTCGCGGTGCACTCGCTGAAGGACCTGCCGACCACGCCGCCGGAGGGGATCGCGCTGGCGGCCACGCCGCGGCGCGACGACCCCCGCGACGCGCTGTGCGGTCCCGCCAAGCTGGCCGACCTGCCGCGCGGCGCGCGGATCGGCACCGGCTCGCCGCGCCGGGTGGCGCAGCTGCGGGCGCTGCGGCCCGACCTGGAGATCGTCCCGATCCGTGGCAACGCCGACACCCGGCTGCGGAAGGTCGGCTCTGGGGAACTGGACGCGGTGGTGCTCGCCTACGCCGGGCTGCGGCGGATCGGCCGCCTGGACGAGGTGGCCGAGGTGTTCGAGCCCGACCAGATGCTGCCCGCGCCCGGGCAGGGCGCGCTGGCCCTGGAGTGCCGGGCCGACCGGGCGGATCTGCGCGAGCTGCTGGCGGCGGTCGACGACCCGGCGACGCGGACGGCGGTCACCGCCGAACGCACGGTGCTGGCCGTGCTGGAAGCGGGATGTTCGGCACCTGTGGGAGCATACGCTGCCGAAGTAGAACAAAAGCTGCATCTGACCGCCTCCGTCGTGGCGCACGACGGCAGCCGCCAGATCCGGCTGTCCGCAAGCGGCTCCCCTGAGCGGGCCGAGGAGCTGGGGCGCGAGCTCGCCGCCCGGCTGCTCGACCGGGGAGCCGACCAGGTGATGGGGGAACGCGACATTGAACCCCGATGAGCAGACCGCGGTCACCGCGACCGTCCCGGCCGGCGCCGACCCGGCCGGGAAGACCGACGCGGCCGGCCGGGCCGACGACAGGGCCGACGAGCGGGCCGACGACAGGACGGCCGGCCCCGGCCGCGTCGCCCTGGTCGGCATGGGCCCGGGCGACCCGGGCCTGCTGACGCTGCGTGCCGTCGCCGCGCTGGAGCGCGCCGACCTGGTCGTCGTCAACCGAGCGTACTGCCCGGCGGAGATCCTTTCGCACTGCCGCCCGGACGTGGAGATCGCCGACACCGCCGAGGCCGACCCCGTCGAGGCCGCGGTGCGCGGCGCCCGCGAGGGCGCGTACGTGGTCCGGCTGTTCCACGGCGACCCCGGGCTGGGCTGCGGCCTGGCCGCCGAGGGCGACGCGCTGGCCAGGGCCGGCGTCGCGTTCGAGATCGTCCCCGGGGTGTCGGCCGTGACCGGCGTGCCCGGCTACGCGGGCATCCCGCTGACCGACCCCGAGCACCGCGAGGTGCGGATCGTCGACGCCTCCGCCGGCGGCGTGGACTGGGAGCGGTTCGCCGCCCCGGACGTCACGCTCGTGATCCTCGGCGCCGAGGGCGCCGTGGGCGAGGTCGCCAAGGGGCTGATGGCGGTCGGCCGTCCCGACGCCACGCCCGCCGCGATGACCAGCCTGGGCACCACCACCGAGCAGGAGACCGTGGTGTCCACCCTGCAGCGGCTGGCCGCCGACACCAAGGGCATGGAGTCCCCCGCGATGATCATCGTGGGGGACGTGGTGCGCCGCCGCGACACCCTGTCGTGGTTCGAGACCAAGCCGCTGTTCGGCTGGCGGGTGCTGGTGCCGCGCACCAAGGAACAGGCCGCCTCGCTGTCGGAGCAGCTGCGCGAGTACGGCGCGGTGCCCGAGGAGGTCCCCACGATCTCGGTGGAGCCGCCGCGCACCCCGCAGCAGATGGAACGGGCCGTCAAGGGCCTGGTCACCGGCCGCTACGAGTGGGTGGTGTTCACCTCCACGAACGCCGTTCGGGCCATCCGCGAGAAGTTCGCCGCCTACGGGCTGGACGCGCGCGCGTTCGCCGGGCTCAAGGTCGCCGCCGTCGGCGAGCAGACCGCCAGGGCCCTGGTGGAGTTCGGCGTGCAGCCCGACCTGGTGCCGTCCGGGCAGCAGTCCAGCGAGGGCCTGGTCAAGGTGTGGCCGCCGTACGACGAGGACCTGGACCCGATCAACCGGGTGCTGCTGCCGCGCGCCGACATCGCCACCGACACGCTGATCGCCGGGCTGACCGAGCTGGGCTGGGAGTGCGAGGACGTCACCGCCTACCGCACCGTGCGGGCCGCGCCGCCGCCCGCCCCGATCCGCGAGGCGATCAAGGGCGGTGGTTTCGACGCGGTGCTGTTCACCTCCTCGTCCACGGTGAAGAACCTGATCGGCATCGCGGGCAAGCCGCACAACGTCACGGTGATCGCCTGCATCGGCCCGCAGACCGCCCGCACCGCCGAGGAGTACGGGCTGCGCGTGGACGTGATGGCGCCCAGACCGTCGGTCTCGGCCCTGGCCGAGGCGCTGGCCGAGTACGGTGCCAATCGCAGGGCGGCCCAGATCGAGTCGGGCGCGCCGCTGCGCAAGCCGAGCCAGATGCGCCGGGGTGCGCGCCGCCGCAGGTAGCCGCCCCGGTCCACAGATCGAGCCCGGGCCGCCGGGCGCCGTCCCCGCGGCCCTGGAGGAGAAGATGTCCGCACAGTTCCCCGTCGCCAGGCCCCGGCGGCTGCGCCGCACGCCCGCGCTGCGCCGCATGGTCGCCGAGCACCGGCTCGCTCCGGCGGACCTGGTGCTGCCGATGTTCGTCAAGGAGGGCGTGACCGAGCCGCAGCCGGTGCCGTCCATGCCCGGCGTCGTCCAGCACACCCGCGACAGCCTGCGCAAGGCCGCGCACGAGGCGGCCGAGGCCGGGGTCGGCGGGCTGATCCTGTTCGGCGTGCCCGCGGTCAAGGACGGGACCGGCTCGGCCGCCGACGACCCCGCCGGGATCGTCCAGCTGGCGCTGCGCGACCTGGCCTCCGACCTCGGCGACGCCATGGTCGTCATGACCGACCTGTGCCTGGACGAGTACACCGACCACGGGCACTGCGGCCTGCTCACCCCCCGCGGTGAGATCGACAACGACGCCACCCTGGAGCGGTACGCCTCCATCGCGGTGGCGCAGGCCGACGCCGGGGCGGCGGTGGTGGCGCCGTCCGGCATGATGGACGGCCAGGTCGGCGCGATCCGCTCGGCACTGGACGCCGCGGGCTACCGGGACGTGGCGATCCTGGCGTACTCGGCCAAGTACTCCTCGGCGTACTACGGCCCGTTCCGCGACGCCGCCGAGTGCGCGCCCCAGTTCGGCGACCGCTCGTCCCACCAGCAGGACCCGGCCAACGCCGACGAGGCGCTGCGCGAGGTGCTGCTGGACCTGGACGAGGGCGCCGACATGGTGATGGTCAAGCCCGCCGGTCCGTACCTGGACATCGTGCGCCGCGTCCGCGACGAGGTGCGCGTGCCGGTGGCCGCCTACCAGGTCAGCGGCGAGTACGCGATGATCGAGGCGGCCGCGGAGAAGGGCTGGCTGGACCGCGAGCGCACCATCGACGAGTCGCTGACCTCGATCCGCCGGGCCGGCGCCGACATCATCCTCACCTACTGGGCGACCGAGGTGGCCCGCCGCCTGCGCGGCCTCTGACCCCCACTGTGCGCTGGGCCCCAGAGCCCCCGGGACGCGGGCGCTTTGGGCCCGCGCCCTTGGGCCCGCCTGCCCGCCTGGTTAGGCCTGCCTAGTCAATTGGGGTCGTTTGCGGGGGGTTGCTGTCTCCGCCTTTCGGCGTGAACGGCATCATCGATAGCAACGACCCGTGTACGGCGTTGGGTGAGGGGGGCATCATGCTGGCGGTCTCCGGGGGGAAACGGCAGGGCGGCAAGGCCGGTAAACGGCAGGGGGGCAAACGCCAGCGCGGACGCGAGCGCGACATGGCGGCGGCGGCCCGCGACTACGCGGGGCTGGGTTGGCCGTGCAGCCCGGGCGCACATCCGAGCGCCGTAGGTGACCGGGCCTGTTCGTGCGACCGCATCGGGTGTCCCGACCCGGCGGCGCACCCGGTGGCGGCGACGTGGGCGATGCAGGCCAGCGTCGACCCCGAGGTGCTGAACCGCTGGTGGAGCGAACGTCCCGACGCCAACATCATCCTGCCGACCGGCCGCGTCTTCGACGTGTTCGACGTGCCCGCCGCCGCCGGGGTGATGGCCCTGGCGCGCATCGCCCGGGAGGGCCTGCCGGTCGGCCCCGTGGCGGCGATGGGCGACGACCGGTACCTGTTCTTCGTGGCCACCCGTGGCGCGCCCGTGGACGAGGACGAGTGGTGGTCGTGCCATCTGGACTGCTTCCCCGAGACGGTGACCGAGACGCCCGGCATGCGCTGGCACTGCCGCGACAGCTACGTGGTGGCGCCGCCCTCGGTGCTCCCGTACGGGCGTGAGGTGACCTGGGTGCGCCCACCGGACGGTTCCCCGCTGCCCGACCCCCTGCGGCTGCTGGAGGTCCTCTCCGACAGCTGTGAGGCCATCTGAGACCTGCGCGACCCCTGGGGCCCGTGCCCGGGACCCCAGGGGCGAGACCGCAGGGTCAGCCCGCGCCCCGAGGGGCGGGGATCGAGACCTTCTGGCCCCACCGCGAGTAGCTGGTGTGCAGCAACTGGGAGCGGGGCTTGGCGCCGGAGCCCGCCGCCCTCACCCGTATCTGCAGGGGACGCATCGCGCTGTCGAACTGCACCACGAACGTCACCTGCTGGGCGCCGGTCGCCCTGGCCACCTCCGCGTACAGGGGGCCCAGCCCGGGGGCCTGCGCCAGACGCGCCAGCGGAACCGCACCCTGGTAGGTCGACGCGCCCGTCTTGCGCAGGGACGTGCTCGTCCGCAGCAGGGTCGTCACGTTCGACACCGAACTGCTCCACCGCACGTGCGACACCAGGTTGACGTAGCCGCGCGTGCGCGGATTGGCGCCGGCGGGACGCCACGTGTTGCGCGAGCGCAGGTACGTGGTGTCGGCGACCAGCCGTGCCTGGGCGGGGCGCCGCACGTCCGCGCCCTGCCCCGACACCGACATCTGGTACGAGGGCGAGGCCGCGGCGGCCAGCGCGAACGACCCCTGCGCCTTGATGGCGGCGCCGCCCGTGCGCCGGTAGCTGAACGCGCCGCTCGGGGTGCGTGCCACGGCCTGCTCGACCTGGGTGGCCAGCGCCGCCGCGGCCGCGGGGTTCACCGGCCCCGGACCGGCGGGCAGGGCGGGGCTCGGCGTGCCGGACGTCGCGGGGGAGGGCGGCGGCTGGACCGTCTTCTTGTCGTCGTCACCGCCGCCGCCGAGCGTGAGCGCCGCGGCGCCTCCCGCGCCGCCGACGACCACCACGCCCGCGACCAGCAGGGCCACCAGCCGTCCGCGCCCGCCGCTCTTGGCGGCCGGCGCCTTCGCCGGGGCGCGGCCCCCGCCGCGGGCCGGGGCCGGCTCGGGCAGGGCCTGCGTCTGCTTCACCAGCTCGGTGATGCGGCTGCGGCCCTGCGCCTCCCAGGCGGGCCCGTACGCGGCGACGGCGGCCTCCTCCACCGCGCCCAGGAAGTCGGCGGCCGACGCGGGCCGCTCCGAGGGCTTCTTGGCCAGGCCCGCCAGGATCAGGTCGCGCAGCGGCCCGGGCACCTCGTCGGCCGGGACCGGCGCCTCCCGGTGCGCCTTGGCCAGCGCGGACTGGCTGCGCCCGGAGAACGGCGGGTGCCCGGTCAGGCACTCGTAGAAGATCGCGGTGGCCGCGTAGATGTCGCTGGCCGGGCCGGCGGCCACGCCGTCCCACAGCTCGGGCGCGGCGTAGACCGGGCCGCTCTGCGCCTCGGTGCCGGGCGGGGCCAGCGCCAGGTCGACCAGGCGTCCGTTGCCGTCGCCGTCCACCAGCACGTTGGCCGGGCGCAGCGACCCGTGCACCAGGTCCTTGGCGTGCGCCGCGGCCAGGCCGACCAGCACGCCGCCCAGCATGGACAGCGCGGCCAGCGGCCCGGTGGGGCCCTGGGCGTCCACCACCCGGCGCAGGCTGACGCCGTCCACCCACTCCATGACGATCGCGGCCCCACCATGCGGCGCCTCCACGAAGTCGTAGAAGTCCACCAGGTTGGGGTCCTCGATCTGGGCGAGCCGGCGGGCCGCGAGCCGGAACCGCGACAGGAACGCCTCGTCCCCGTCCAGCCTCCGGTCGAGGTACTTGATGGCGACCTTGGTCTGGGTCACGTCGTCCACCGCCAGCACCACCCGGCCCGAGGCGCCACTGCCCAGCTCTCGCACGTGGGTGAAGCCCGGGACCGTCCAGCCGTCAACCACTTGGCGCGCCATCCCTTTCGAATAGGTCCGCTTACGGCCGGTGCCGGTGACATCCGCGACGCCGTCCGTCCGCTCCGGCACCGCGTACTTGGTGGAATATCGGCAGCAAACGGGCCGGGTCAAGCCGAGTCGCCAAACTGCAACTGAGAGACTGTACCGGTGACCGACATCCAATACTCCCAAGGGCTGTTCGACCGTGCGAACCGGGTGATTCCGGGCGGAGTGAACTCCCCGGTGCGGGCCTTCGGCGCGGTGGGCGGGACCCCCCGTTTCATGACCGCCGGACGCGGCCCGTACCTCACCGACGCCGACGGCACCGAGTACGTGGACCTGGTCTGCTCGTGGGGGCCGCTGATCCTCGGCCACGCGCATCCGGCCGTGGTGGAGGCGGTGCGGGAGGCGGCCGCGCGCGGCACCTCCTACGGCGCGCCCACGCCCGCCGAGGTGGAGCTGGCCGAGGAGATCGTCGACCGCGCTCCCGTCGACAAGGTGCGGCTGGTCAACTCTGGCACCGAGGCGACGATGTCGGCGATCCGGCTGGCCCGGGGCTTCACCGGACGCTCCAAGGTGGTCAAGTTCGCCGGCTGTTACCACGGGCACGTGGACGCGCTGCTGGCCGCGGCGGGCTCGGGCGTCGCCACGTTCGGGCTGCCCGACACGCCCGGGGTGACCGGCGCCGCCACGGCCGACACGATCGTGCTGCCGTACAACGACATCGCCGCCGTGGAGGAGGCGTTCGGCGAGCACGGCCACGAGATCGCCTGCGTGATCACCGAGGCGGTGCCGTGCAACATGGGCGTGGTGCCGCCCCTGGAGGGCTTCAACGCGCTGCTGAAGTCGCTGTGCGAGCGCAGCGGGGCGCTGCTGATCATCGACGAGGTGCTGACCGGCTTCCGCGCGTCCCGCTCCGGCTGGTACGGCGTCGAGGGCGTGGCCGGCGACCTGATGACGTTCGGCAAGGTCATGGGCGGCGGCCTGCCCGCCGCCGCGTTCGGCGGCCGCGCCGAGATCATGGACCGGCTCGCGCCCGCCGGCCCCGTCTACCAGGCGGGCACCCTGTCGGGGAACCCGCTCGCCACCGCCGCCGGGCTGGCCACGCTGCGCGGCGCCACCGACGAGGTGTACGCGGCGATCGACCGGGCCGCCTCCATCGTGTCGACGGCCGCGTCCGAGGCGCTGGCCAAGGAGGGCGTCCCGCACCGGCTGCAGACGGCGGGCAACCTGTTCTCGATCTTCTTCGCGGACGAGGCCGTCGGCGACTTCGCCGCCGCCCAGCGCCAGGACGCCAAGGCGTACGCGGCGTTCTTCCACGCCGCCCTGGAACGCGGCGTCTACCTGCCGCCCTCGTCGTACGAGGTGTGGTTCCTGTCGGCCGCCCACGACGACCAGGCCCTGGAGCGGATCATCGACGCCCTGCCGCACGCCGCGGCCGCGGCCGCCGCGGCCGCCCGCTGATCTCCTCCACCGCCTCCAGGCACGCCCGCGCCCGCGACACCGTTCCGGGCGCGGGCGCGTGCAGCGGCGCCCGCACGTGGGGGTGCTCGATCACGCCCGTCTCCGCCAGCACCGCCTTGAGCACGCTCGGGGACGGCTCGCTGAACAACGCGTCCACCAACGGCAGCAGCGCGTCGTGCAACTCGGTGTTCCTGCCGCACCCCGGGGTGAGGTCTCCCGCCAGCGCGGCGTAGGCGTCGGGCACCAGGCACGCGGACGCGGTGACGGCTCCCGCCGCGCCCAGCAGCATCATCGGGTGGACGTAGGCGTCGTCCCCGCACAGCACGGCCTTCCCGGTCCGCGCCGCGAGCAGCCGCAGCGTGTCGTGCCCGATGGCCCCCGGGCAGTGCTTGACGCCCGCGACGCACTCCAGATCCAGCAGGCGGAGCAGCGAGTCGAGCTCAAGCCGCTTACCCGTCCGGTACGGGATGTCGTAGGCGATCAACGGCACGTCGACGGCCTTGCCCACCGCCGCGAAGTGGTCGATCACCCCTTCGTCGGTCGGCCGCAGGTAGTACGGGACCACCACCAGCAGCGCGTCGGCCATGGCCGCCCGCTCCCGCGCCTGCGCGATCGACTCCTCGGTGCCCATGGTCCCCGCGCCCACGGTCAGGATCGCCCCGTACTCGATCGTGACCGCCCGGCACACCTCCAGCACCTGGCGCCGCTCACCCTCGTCCAGCAGCCCGCCCTCGCCCGTGGTGGCGAGCGCGACCAGCCCTTCGGCGCCCGCGTCCAGGCAACGCCGCGCCAGCCGCTCCAGCGACCCGGCGTCCACCCGCCCGGCGGCCGTGAACGGCGTCACCACGGGCACATGCAGCCCACACAACGTCATGCCGTCGATCGTCCTCGCGGCCGCTCTTGAGGACAATCGAGAATCCGTCGACCCCACCGTTTAGCGCTCCTACAGCGGCCTTCTTCAGGAGGCGCTCACCGCCCGCCGCGGCCTCGCCGGACGAGACAGGGTCAACGGGCTCTTGACCACGTGGGGTGGCAGGGGGTGGACGTGCCGATGACTGCGAAGGCGTGGAGGGAGGGGCCCGTGGTCCACAGGGTCCAGTAGACGTCCACGCCGGAGCGCAGGTCGTAGAGGGCGAGGCGCCAGCGGGTCTCGCTGGTCAGGAAGCCTTCCGGGTCGCCGTGGAGGGCGTCGGGCGTCAGCGGGGTCCACTGCGCGCGCAGCCAGGCGACGGCGCTTTCGGGGGTGTGCTCGACGGCGCGCATCATCCTGGCGGGCTTGCCGAGCCAGCCCCTGACCGCGGTGGGCGGCAGGGACGAGGACAGGTCCTGCCGCTGTGCCTCGTCGTCCCACTCCTCACCGGTGCCGCGCCAGGTGTAACAGTGCCAGTGCAGGCCCAGCTCCCGCCACCTGGTCGGTGTGGTGGAAAGGAGCGCCTCGTAGTCGAAGGGCTTGGTGGTCATCGCCCCCGCTCCCATGCGCGACATCGGCCGGGGGGCTGTGTTCTCGCAGGATAACCGTGCTTTCGGGCGGGACGGCGAGCCGGCCGTGCTCAGGGGTGGTCGAAGCGCGCGACCAGCGTCCGGGTGGCGGTGGTGCCCATCAGCTCGTCCCATCGGGTGACGAAGAGATCGCCTTCAAAGCGGGTGGACGCGGCGAACCTCGCGTAGCTCCAGCCGTCCTCGGCCTCACAGCACTCGTCGGCGGGGCGCGTCCAGGTCTCGTCGAGGCCGTCCGCCACGAGGCGGTCGCTCAGCCGGGCCGCCGCCCCGTAGGCCCGTACGCGGTCGATGGGGCAGTCGTGGTCGGCCCGCCAGGCGTGGAAGTAGCCGAGGTGGCGCTGGATGAGCTCCCGCCCGTGGTCGAGTTCGCCGGTCCGGGCGCAGAACTCCAGGTGCGCCGCCAGTTCGGGTGCCCCTAGGGCCGTCCGGTAGGTGCGTTCGTGGACCTCACGCGCCCGGTCGAGCCGGCCGGCGCGCAGGTAGGGCAGCAGGAGGTAGTCCTCCCTGTCCTCCGCGCCGGGTGGGGCGTCCAGGAGGAGCGCCATGGAATCGACCGCCTCGTCGTCGCACCCGAGGTCGAGCCACCAGAGCGTGCGGCGCAGGATGTTCGGCCGGGTGGTGTAGGCGTCGCTGGCAGGCAGGTCGGCGAACGCGGCCCACGCGGCCCTGGCCGCGTCCAGGTCGCCGCGTCGCACCTGCAGTTCGACGGCGAACCAGCGCAGGTGGTGCAGGTCGTCGGTGCCGGGGCGGCAGTGCGGCTCCAGCGTGCGCAGGAGCCCGCGGATCTGCGCCGCGTGCACGGTCGGGTGGGTCAGGACGCTGTCCAGGGTGAAGGGCACCGCACGCCAGATCCGGTCCAGGCGGTCGGCGCCGAGCAGCGACGGGTGCGCGTCATGCGACCGGGCGAGCTCGGCGAGGGTGGCGAACAGTTGGTGGCGCCAGTGAGAGGTCTCCGCGTGGAGTTCCGGCGACATCAGCTCGTCCAGAAGCGCGAGGCGGATGTCCGTTTCGTCCCCGGCGGGGGTGGCCCGCAGGAGCCGCTGGAGCCGGATGAACCGGGTCCAGGTGTCCAGCGTGGCGGCCTCGTCCAGGGCGCGGGCCGGATCCGTGCCGGAGGGGAGGTGCGCGGCGGGTGGTGTCTCGTGGTGACGGGGGACCGCGGTGCCGGGCGGCAGGGCCAGGCTCTCCATGATCGGTTCGGCGTGCATGATCTTGGAGACCTGCTCGCTCATGAAGGTCGACTCGTCCATCTCGTCCAGTTCGAGGGAGAAGTCCACCACCGCCCAGCGCAGCCGCGCGCCCAGATCCGCGTAGGACATGACCGCGCCGTGGTGGCATCGCGATTCGTCGCATTCGCAGGACCGGAACCACTGCCGGTCGAGATCCTTCTCCATGACGCGGCGGCACAGGAGCACGGCGGCCGCCGCCGTCCACAGCCACTCGACGCCGCCGGTGCGCGTGAAGAAGCGGTCGACGTTGCGGTCCAGTACGTCGAGCCCGCGTTCCTCGTTGCCGGTGAGCGCGCAGAACTGGAGATGCGCGCCGAGCTCCTCCAGTCTCATGCGGTGCCGGGTGTAGGTGGACTGGTGCGCCGCCACCGCCTCGTCGAGGCGTCCGGCGCGCAGGTACGGCAGGAGCAGCGCGTCGGAACGGTTCCGGCCGTTCCGCACCTCGATCTGTCCGGCGAGCACGGGGGCCATCACCTCGACGGCCCTGTCGTCACGGCCGAGTCGCTGCCACATGAAGGCATCGCCGCCGATCTTGCCGTCCAGGTGGAAGTGCTCTTCCGGCTCGCCTTGGGCGCGCAGTTCCCGCCACAGCCGTTCCACCGCGTCGCGGTCCCCGCGGCGCGCTTCGACCTTCATCCGGTACTGGTCGATGGCGTAGCGCGTCGATCGCCGGGTCGGCGGGCAGTACCGTTCCAGCTCGTCCAGGAAGCGGTGGATCCGCCGTGCCGGTTCGGGGAAGAGACGGACGTAGCAGTCGCAGATGTTGAAGAACTGGTTCCACATGGCCTCGACCAGGCCCGGACGGAAGCGGTGCGGTGCGGCGTGCCAGTCCAGCAGGCAGCGTCGCAGCACGGGCAGGATCACGCGGAAGACTTCCTGGGCCTCCCTGTCCGAGCGCAGCGTCGCCCACGTGAAACCCAGCCTGGCGTGCATGAGCAGGTCGGGATCGCCGAGGGCCTCGGCGTGGGGGAGGATGTCGCGCATCGCCTCCACGTAGACCTCGCCGCCGGGGCCGCCGTCCTCGGAGTCCAGTTTTCCGGCGGCTTCCAGCCTGGCCTCGATCTCGTTCCGGTCGAGCAGCATCGTGTCACCGTCCCGGGTGGATGGCGTGCTCGACCAGGCCGAGGAACGCGCGGTTGACGCCCGCCACGTCGTCGGGACGCAGCGGCCGGTTGCCCGCCAGCATCGCGTACCCGTACAGGGCCTCGACCGACAGCTCCACGACCCGGGTGTCCACGGTGCTGGTCAGGCGTGCGACGAGCGGATTGCGGTAGTTGAACACGAGCAGGGGCCGGGCCTGCTCGTCCTGTTCGGGGGCGTCCGCTTCGATGAGTTCGGCCCAGACGCCGTCCGCCTCCTCGCGGGCGGCGCGCATGTCGGCGGCGAGCCGGGCGTCCGAGCCCTCCAGGTACAGCACCGGCAGCGAAGCGGGAGAGAAGGAACGCAGCACCGGTTCGCAGTCCCGGGACGCCAGGGCCGCGCGGGCGGCGGCGAGGAAGTCCCGCGTGGCGAACTCGGCGGCGGCGTCCAGGGCGGCGAACCGGGTGGCCAGGTCGTCCGGGTCCAGCCGCCGCACGACGAGATCCGGGTCGAGCCGGGGGAGCCGCCGCAGGATGTCGGCGTGGTAGGTATAGGCGCCGTTGACCAGTCCCATGCCCTGAGCGGCCGCGATGCCCGCCAGCTGCCGGAACTCCTCCATGCTCGGCGTGTAGTGGATGGTCCGGTGACGCCGGCGGAACTCGCCGAGGGGCACCGATCCCTCGCTGGTCTCGAACTCCACCCACTCGTCCACGATCCGCAGCATCTCGGTGTCGTGGAGGGCCAGCGCCATCACGCCGCGGTAGTGGGCGCCCAGGAAGGCCGACAGCCGCTCGGGCGAGGTCGCCGCGAGACGCACCAGCCAGGCGCGCAGCTGCGCGCCGAGCGCCTCCCGCGCGGCGGCCAGCAGGTCGTCCTCGAACAGCTGCTCCCGGCTCGCGGTGGGACGCAGCTCGTCGGTGTTGAGCACGCAGCGGACGAAGAACGCCCAGTCGGGCATGATCGCGTCGACCCGGTCGCCGAGGAGCATCCGCTTGAGGTAGACGCGGTGCCGGGCCCGCTCGCCGGGGTCGGTCGCGTGCGGCAGCACGAACGCGGCGCCGGTCAGGCCCGCCTCGGGGACCGCCAGGTCGATCACGTCGAACGGCGCCGTGCCGATGAGCCGTTCGCCGTACCGCAGCAGGGCGTCCCGGCGGGCGTCCGGGGTCGGATGCTCCGCCTGCCACGGCGGCGTGCCGTCGGTGACCGGTTCGTCGCCGACCCGCACGTCGTAGGGCAGCAGCGCGCCGTAGTGCCGCACCAGCTCGGTGACGGTGGAGGCGCCGAGCCAGTGCTCGAAGTCGCGGCGCGCCCGCAGGACGACGGTGGTGCCCGGCTCCTCCCGCGCCGGCCCGCGCTCCACCGTGTAGTGGCCGTCGGCGTGCCCGCGCCACACGACCGTCTCCGCGTCCCCGCTGCGCGTGATCACCTCGATCTCGTCGGCCACGAGGAAGCAGGACAGCAGGCCGATGCCGAACTGCCCCAGGAAGTCGTGCCGGGCGAATCCGAGCGGATCGCGCTTGGCGGAGTTCCCGATCGTGGCGAGCAGCTCGTGGACCTGCGGCTCGGTGAGGCCGATGCCGGTGTCGTGGATCCGCAGCGATCCGTCGCCGGTCGTCTCACGCGGCTCGATGCGGACGACCGCCGGCGCCGCCGCGTCGGCACGCCGGCGCGCGGTGATCGCGTCGACGGAGTTCTGCAGCAGTTCCCGCACGTAGACGCGAGGGCTGCTGTAGAGATGGCGGCTGAGCAGATCGACGACTCCGCGCAGATCCACGTGGAAGCTGTGCTGCACGGGGGGCACTCGCGTTCACCGCCCTTTCCTGTTCGGCAAGGCCGCCATGGTGACCGTGCGGCGCCGGCCGCCGCGGCCACCGGACTCGGCCGACGAACGTCGACCATGGGCCTGCCCGTTGGGATGCGGGAGATCGTCCATTGGTTCCGCGGTGCTAGACCTTCGGCCGACGCCCGGCGGCGCCCCCGGACAACAGGCTGGGTCGCGTCATGAGACGTGACGTCCGAGGAGGCACGGGTGCGGGACGAGGGGATCAGCCGGAAGCGGTTCCTGGCCGGGGCGGCGGCGGTCGTCGGAGGCGCGGCGGCGGCGGGGGCTTTCGGCGGCGGGACGGCGGCGGCCGACGGCGCGCGGCGCGGGCTGACCTACCGGGGCGTGTTCTACGAGGTGGGGGACGGCGAGTCCGCGGCGACCGCGTGGAACGCCGTGCGGATGCGCCGCGACATGCGGGCGATCAGGCACGGGCTGCACGCCGATTCCGTGGTGATCGCGGGGAACGGCGTCGAACGGCTCGCCGCGACGGCCTCGGAGGCGGCGGAGCGGGGCCTGAACGTGTGGCTGCAGCCGCGGCTCGGGGACCGTCCGGAGACGGAGATCATGGAGCACCTGGCGGAGGCCGGCCGGGTCGCCGAGCGGATGCGGCGGCAGGGCGCCGGGGTCCATCTGAGCGTCGGCGCCGAGTTCCTGCTCTTCGTGCCGGGGATCGTGCCGGGCGACAACGTTCTCGAACGCGTCGAGAACGTGATGAAGGGGAACTTCGATCCCGAGCACATGGCGCGGCGGCTGCGCGAGGTGATCGCGCGGGCGGCGGCGGTCGGCAGGTCGGTGTTCAACGGGCCGCTGACGTACGGGGCGGCCGCGGACGACGAGGTCGACTGGAGCCTGTTCGACGTCGTCAGCGTCAACTACTACGCCTACCACGAGCGTCGCGAGGACTACGTCCGGGAACTGCGGAACCACCGGCGCTGGGGCAAGCCGGTCGCGATCTCCGAGTGCGGGTCGTGCACGTACGAGGGGGCGCCGCAGGACGGCGGCATGGGCTGGTACGCCATCGACTACACCAAGCCGGAGCCGGAGATCCGGGGGAATCTGGTGCGCAGCGAGCGGACGCAGGCCGAATACCTCGGCCAGGTGCTCGACGTCTTCGACTCGATGAGCCTGTACGCGGCGATGGTCTACCAGTTCGTCAGCCCCGAGCTGCCGCACCGCGCCGAGCCGCGCTACGACCTGGACATGGCCGGATACAGCCTGGTGAAGACGATCCGGGACGAGCCGTTCGATCCCGAGTCCGCGTGGCACTGGGAGCCGAAGGAGGCGTTCCACACGGTGGCCGGGCGGTTCCGCCGGGCGGCGGCGCGGCGAGTTTAGGTTCGTCTAGCGGTCGACGGTTCGACGGTTTAGCATTGCTTCATGCTTGACCTGGAACGGTTGCGGGCACTGCACGCCGTCGCCACGTACGGGTCGGTGAGCGCCGCCGCCGACGTCCTGCACGTGACGACCTCCGCCGTCTCCCAGCAGCTGGCCAAGCTGGAACGGGAGACCGGGCAGAAGCTGCTGGAACGCAACGGGCGCGGCGTGCGCCTCACCGACGCCGCCGAACTGCTGGTCGACCACGCCGACCGGATCCTGTCGCTGGTGGAGCGGGCGCAGGCCGACCTGGAGGCGCATCGCGGGGCCGTGGTCGGGCAGGTGACGGTCGCCGCGTTCCCCACGGCCGCGCGCGGGCTGCTGCCCGCCGCGCTGCGCCGCCTGCGCGCCGACCACCCGGGGCTGCGGGTGCGGCTGCGCGAGGAGGACCCCATGCAGAGCATCCCGCTCGTGCTGCGCGGCGACCTCGACATGGCGATCGTCCAGGACTGGAACAACGCGCCGCTGCCCATCCCCGACGGGCTGCACAAGGGCGCCATCTGCGACGACGTGGCGGACGTCGCGGTGCCCGCCGACCATCCCCTGGCCGGACGCGGACGGGTCGAGCTGAAGGAACTGGCGGGCGACCCGTGGATCGCCTCCACCCCCGGCAGCATCTGCTGCGACTGGCTCACCACCACCCTGCGGTCCATCGACGCCGAGCCGCGCATCGACCACATGGCCTACGAGTTCGCCACCCAGCTCGCCCTCGTCGCGGCCGGGCTGGGCAACACGATCCTGCCCCGCCTGGGCCGCTGCGACGTGCCCGAGGGCGTGCGGCTCGTCGAGCTGGAGACGCCGCTGACCCGCCGCGTCTACGGGCTGTGGCGGGAGGAGGCCGCCCGCCGCCCCGCCCTGCGCGCCGCCCTGGAGGCCCTCCGGGGCGCCGCCGCCGAGGTCCTCTGAACGGCCGGCCGCCGAAACCGCGCCTGCAAGATCGAACCGACACGGCTTTCATGTCGTCTTTAAGTCCCGGTGCGGTCGATCGGCTGGCAGAGGAGGGCGCGTGACGGCGCAGTGGCAGGTCTCCGGGTTCCGTGAGGTGCGGCAGCTCGGTGCGGGGGCGCAGGGCCGGGTGGTGCTGGCCGTCCACGACGAGACCGGCACCCCGGTGGCGATCAAGTACCTGGCGGCGGACGCCGGTGAGCAGGCCCGGGAGCGGCTGCGGCACGAGGCCCAGATGCTGGGACGCGTGCAGAGCCCGCACGTCGCCCGGCTCTACCAGCTCGTCGAACGTCCCGAGGGCACCGCGATCATCATGGAGGCCGTGAACGGCGCGTCGCTGAAGGAGATCCTGGCGCGGCACGGGGCGCTGGGCCCCGAGGCGTCGCTGACCGTCCTCAAGGGGTCGCTGCTGGGGCTGGCGGCGGCGCACGAACTGGGCGTCGTCCACCGCGACTACAAGCCCGCCAACGTCGTCGTCCCGCAGGACGGGTGCAGCAAGCTCGTCGACTTCGGCATCGCGATCCCCGCCGGGCAGGTCGCCGAGGGGGAGGGCACGGCGCTCTACATGGCGCCCGAGCAGTGGGCCCGCCAGATCGCCTCGCCGTCGGCGGACGTGTACGCGGCGACGTGCGTGTTCGTGGAGTGCGTGAGCGGCCGCAGGCCGTTCGGCGGGAACCCGGAGGCGCTGCGCGCGGCGCACCTGACCGCGCCCGTCCCGGTGGAGACGGTGCCGGAGCCGTTGCGTCCGCTGGTCGCCCGGGGCATGGCCAAGGACCCGGAACACCGGCCGTACGGCGCGGCTGCGTTCGTCGACGAGCTGGAACGCGTCGCGCAGCACGTCTACGGGCGGGACTGGGAGACCCGGGGCATCCGCAGGCTCGCCGGGGCCGCCGTCGCGCTGGCCGCGCTGTTCCCGCTCGCCGCCCTCATGCTGCCCGGCGCCGGCGCGGCCGGTACGGC
>NZ_BAAAZG010000026.1:115312-117007 GCF_039536785.1 Actinomadura miaoliensis | reverse complement strand
CCGTCCGGCTGCTCGGCCTGGACCCGCTGGGCGTGCACCGGGTCCTGGCCGGCCTGGCGGCCGAGGTGGACGACGTCGCGCGGGAGGCCGCCGCCGCGGCCGGGGACGGTTGGCGGGCGCTGCCCGCGCCGTCCGCGCCGCTGCTCGACCTGCTCGCCGAGGCGCACGTCCATTCCGGGCTGCGCCTGTTCGAGTCATAGGTCTGTACGAGTCATAGGTCTGTTCGAGTCACAGGTCTGTTCGAGTCACGGGAACCGAGTCATGGGAACACCGTGGAGACGGGAGGACGCACCGTGGGCGCCAACCACGATCACGACCCGCACGAGGCCGCGCCGGCGGCGGGCCGGGCGCTGCGCCTGGGCATCGGCGGCCCGGTGGGCAGCGGCAAGACGGCGCTGACGGCGGCGCTGTGCCGCGCGCTGCGCGAGGAGTTCGCCCTGGCGGTGGTGACCAACGACATCTACACCACCGAGGACGCCGACTTCCTGCGCCGCGAGGCCGTGCTGTCGGACGACCGGATCACCGCGGTGCGCACCGGCTGCTGCCCGCACACCGCCATCCGCGACGACATCTCCGCCAACCTGGACGCGGTGGAGGCCCTGGAGGCCCGGCACGGGCACCTGGACCTGGTCATCGTGGAAAGCGGCGGCGACAACCTGACGGCGCTGTTCAGCCGGGGCCTGGCCGACCGGCAGATCTTCGTGCTGGACGTGGCGGGCGGCGACGACGTGCCGCGCAAGGGCGGTCCGGGCGTGGCGAACGCGGACCTGCTGGTCATCAACAAGACCGATCTGGCGCCGCTGGTCGGCAGCGACGTGGCGCTGATGGAGCGCGACGCCGCCCGGGTGCGCGGCGGCAGGCCGGTGGCGCTGACCTCGCTGCGCGAGCGTCCCGACGCGCCGGAGGTGGTGGCGTGGGTGCGCGGGGTGCTGCGCGAGGCGCGCGCGGCCGCCACGGCGGTGACGTGACCCGGCGGTACACGGCGCGCGCGGCCGTCACCGCCGAACGCGACGCGCAGGGACGGACCCGTTGCACGCGGCTGCGCTCGGACGGGCCGCTCGCGCTGCGCGAGACCGCCGACGCCGTCTATCTGGTCGGCGCGGCGGCGGGCCCGCTGGGCGGCGACGTCCTGGAGATCGACCTCGGTGTCGGCCCGGGGGCGCGGCTGGCGGTGCGCTCGGTGGCGGCCACGCTTGTGCTGCCCGGGGACGGCGTGTCACGGCTGACGGTGCGGGCGCGGGCCGGGGCGGGCGCCCACCTGGACCTCGCGCCGGAGCCCACGGTGGCCGCCGCCGGATGCGACCACCGGTCCGTGACGGAGATCGCGCTGGCCGAGGACGCGACGCTGCGCCTGCACGAGGAGCTGGTGCTGGGACGTCACGGTGAACGGCCCGGGCGGCTGCACAGCCGGATCGACGTGACGATCGGCCGGACGCCCCTGCTGCGTCACGAGCTGCGCGTCGCGGACCGGCACGGCGGCCCGGCGGTGCTCGGGGACGCCAGGGCCGTCGGCAACGTGCTGCTGGTCCGGCCCGGACTGACCCGCGAGCCGCATGCCGGGGACGGGCTGGCCGTCCTGCCGCTGGCGCACCCGTCCGCGGTGCTGGTCACGGCCGTCGCGCCGGACGCCGCGCTGCTGCGCCGCCGCCTCGCTCGCGGCGAGTCGATCGCTCAGGTGGCGGCGTCGGCGGTCGG
>NZ_BAAAZG010000026.1:0-115282 GCF_039536785.1 Actinomadura miaoliensis | reverse complement strand
GCCGCGGCATCGTGCTCGTAGAAGCGGATCTTCCCCTGGATCTTCCGCTGCTGTTCGCGCAGCCGGGCGATCTGCTCCTCCACACGGCGGTCGTGCGCCCTGAGCAGCGCGACCCGTTCCCGGGTGGTCTCGTCACCGCCGCGCACCAGCTCGGCGTAGCGCAGCAGCTCGGCGATCGGCATGCCGGTGTCGCGCAGGCAGCGCAGCATGCCCAGCCACGCCAGGTCGTCGTCGGTGAAGACCCGGCGACCCGCCGTGTCGCGCGCGATCCCCGACAGCAACCCGATCTTCTCGTAGTAACGCAGCGTGTCGATGCTGAAGCCGCTCCGGGTGGCGGTCTCAGCCGGGGAGTAGGAGCTCACGGGCCCCAGACTGCCACCTGGAGCGCACTCCAGGTCAATGGTCCGGGTCCCCGCCCGCGCGGCGGATTCTGACCTCGATGCCGTCCAGCACGAGGGCGAGGCCCGCCTCGAACACCTCGGTGGCCTCCTGCACCAGGTAGGGGGTCTCCGCGTCGTCCATGTCGAAGGCGTGCTGGGACTCCATCCAGGTCAGCGTGGGGAACCGTGCGCCGAAGTCGGGCACGAGCTCGTCGAGCTGCGGGGCGTGGGCGTACCACCACTCGTCCTCGCCCTTTCCGGTCTCCTGCGTCGCCAGGCGCGTCTCGGCGACGATCCGCGCCGCGTCCCGCACCAGGTGCGTCAGCGTCCCGCCGAGTCCGCGCAAGGTGCGGGCATCCAGCCCGGTGGTGCGCAGGACGGCCATCATCGTCTCGGACATGGTGAACCAGCCGGGCCCAAGGACGGGACGCGCGTGCGACACCTGCAGCGTCCACGGATGGCGCAGGTGGAAGTCCCACAGGTCGCGCACCCACGCCGTGACGGCCGCCCGCCAGCCCACGCTCAGGTCGTAGCGGGTGGGCAGCTCGGCCAGGGCCCGGTCGTACATGAGGTCGACCAGCTCGGCCTTGCCCGGCACGTAGGTGTAGAGGGCCATGGCGGTGCGGCCGAGCCGCTCCCCCACCGCGCGCATGGACAGGGCCGCCATGCCCTCGGCGTCGGCGACGGCGATGGCCGCGTCGACGATCACGTCCACGCTCAGCCCGGGACGCGGCCCCGGGGCGGAACGGGCCCCGCGTTCGCCCTCGGGCGCGCGCCAGAGCAGGGCCATCGAACGGCGCGCGTCCCCCTGTCCGGCGAAGACGACCAACGGACCACTCCTTATCCCGTAAACTGTTTCGAACTCTTTAGGGCATAAAGATACAGGAGCGCCATGAACCCCCGTCATCCGGCCGACGCCCACGACGTCATCGAGGTGCGCGGCGCCCGGGAGAACAACCTGGCCGGCATCGACCTCGACATCCCCAAGCGGCGGCTGACCGTCTTCACCGGCGTGTCCGGGTCGGGCAAGTCGTCGCTGGTGTTCGGCACCGTCGCGGCCGAGTCGCAGCGGCTGATCAACGAGACCTACAGCGCCTTCGTGCAGGGCTTCATGCCGCCGGTGGGCCGTCCCGAGGTGGACGCGCTGCGCAACCTGAGCGCCGCGATCGTCGTCGACCAGGAGCGGATGGGCGCCAACTCCCGGTCCACGGTCGGCACCGCCACCGACGCGCACACCATGCTGCGCATCATCTTCAGCCGCATCGGCGTGCCGCACGTGGGCACCTCCACCGCGTTCAGCTTCAACAGCGCCGAAGGCATGTGCCAGCGCTGCGAGGGGCTCGGCCGCGTCTCCGACATCGACGTCGACCAGCTCGTCGACCGCGACCTGTCGCTGGACGAGGGCGCCATCACCGTGCCGAACTTCACCGTCGGCTCCTGGTACTGGCAGAACATCGTCGAGTCCGGGTTCGTGCCCCGCGACGTGCCGCTGCGCGACCTCACCCCCGAGCAGTGGGAGGACTTCCTGCACAAGCCCGCCACCAAGATCAAGCTCGGCGGGATGAACACCAACTACGAGGGCCTGGTGGTCAAGGTCCGGCGGCTCTACCTGTCCAAGGACGTCGAGTCGCTGCAGCCGCACATCCGGGCGTTCGTCGAGCGCGCCGTCCGCTTCGCCGCCTGCCCGGACTGCGGCGGCACCCGGCTCAACGCCGCCGCCCTCTCGGCCAAGATCAACGGCCGCAACATCGCCGACTGCGCCGCCATGCAGATCAGCGACCTGGCCGAGTTCGTCCGCAAGCTGGACGACCCGTCGGTGGCGCCGCTGGTCGCCACGCTGAGCGCCACCCTCGACTCGATGGTGGAGGTCGGCCTGGGCTACCTCAGCCTGGACCGCGAGTCCGGCACGCTGTCGGGCGGCGAGGCGCAGCGCGTCAAGATGGTGCGCCACCTCGGCTCCAGCCTCACCGACGTCACCTACGTGTTCGACGAGCCCACCGTCGGGCTGCACCCGCACGACATCCAGCGGATGAACGGGCTGCTGCTGCGGCTGCGCGACAAGGGCAACACGGTGCTGGTCGTCGAGCACAAGCCCGAGACCATCGAGATCGCCGACCACGTCGTCGACCTCGGCCCCGGCGCCGGCACCGCCGGCGGCCGGATCTGCTACACCGGCGACGTGGCGGGCCTGCGCGCGTCCGACACCCTCACCGGCCGCCACCTGGACCACCGCGCCGCCCTCCGCGAGCGGGTCCGGCGGCCCGCCGGGCACCTGCCGATCCGCGGCGCGTCGCAGCACAACCTCAAGAACGTCGACGTGGACATCCCGCTCGGCGTGCTCACCGTCGTCACCGGCGTCGCGGGCTCGGGCAAGAGCTCGCTGATCCACGGGTCGCTGCCCGGCCGGGACGGCGTCGTCGTGGTGGACCAGTCGGCGATCCGCGGATCCCGGCGCAGCAACCCCGCCACCTACACCGGCCTGCTCGACCCGGTCCGCACCGCCTTCGCCAAGGCCAACGGCGTCAAGGCCGCCCTGTTCAGCGCCAACTCCGAGGGCGCCTGCCCCAACTGCAAGGGCATCGGCCTCGTCTACACCGACCTGGCGATGATGGCCGGGGTCGCCACCGTCTGCGAGGAGTGCGAGGGACGGCGCTTCACCGCCGAGGTGCTGAAGTACAAGCTGCGCGGCAAGGACATCAGCCAGGTGCTGGCCATGTCCGTCGCCGAGGCCCGCGACTTCTTCACCACCGGCCAGGCCCGCGCCATCCTCGACCGCATGTGCGACGTGGGCCTCGGCTACCTGAGTCTCGGCCAGCCCCTCACCACCCTGTCGGGCGGCGAACGCCAGCGCCTCAAGCTGGCCATCCGCATGGCCGACAAGGGCACCGTCTACGTGCTGGACGAACCCACCACCGGCCTGCACCTGGCCGACGTCGACCAGCTCCTGGCCCTCCTGGACCGCCTGGTCGACGACGGCAACACCGTGATCGTCATCGAGCACCACCAGGCCGTCATGGCCCACGCCGACTGGATCATCGACCTCGGCCCGGGCGCCGGCCACGACGGCGGCCGCGTCGTCTTCACCGGCACCCCGAGGGACCTCGTCACCACCGCCGACACCCTCACCGCACAGCACCTGCGCGACTATCTGGGGTGATCTACTTCACAACCCCCGACACATTCTCGTCACTCCAAGAAATCGCAATGTAACGTTCAGCGACATGCCATCACGTCGCCATGACGCCCTCAACGAGCTCTTCCGCGAGAACCCGAGGCTGGCCGCGGACCTCCTCGGCCGCCTCGACGTTCTCGATCTCCCTTCCGACCTCCCGGTCCAGGAGGCGAAGAACACCTTCAACGACCGCCCGTCCGCCGACTACGTCGCCGACAACGTGTTCACGGTGGGACCACCACAGGATCCGGTCCACGGCATCATCCTGGAGATCCAGCAGGCGAAGTCCAGGTCGAAGCGCAGGCAGCTGCCGCGCTATGCCGCCGGACAGTGGCTGCAGCAGCAGCGCGGCGGTGTCGACGTCCTCGTCGTCTGCCCCGACGCCGACACCGCCGCCTTCTACGCCGAGCCCATCCCCACCGAGCTGCCGGGGTACACCCTCCACCCCGTGGTCGTGGGCCCCGACCAGATCCCGGTCATCACCGACCCGACCGAGGCCGCCGCCCAGCCCGGGGTCGCCGTCCTGTCGGTCCTGGCCCACGGCCAGAAGCACCGCAAGGTCGTCGAGGCCTTCATGGCCGCGGCGAAAGAGTTGCCTGCGGCGGAAGAGCCGGACGAACACGTTCCGCAATACTATGAACACGCTTACAACATGTCCGTCCCAGCGGTGCGAAAGATCATGGAGGAGATCATGAATTCCACCAAGTGGCCCGTCTACAGCCCCTTCGCCCGCGCACACTTCGGCAAGGGCCGCGAGGAAGGCGAAGCCAAAGGCCGCGCGGAGGAGGCGGCCAACGCGACACTCATGATCCTGTCCACACGGGGCGTCAACGTCCCCGACGGCGCACGGGACCACATCACCAACTGCACCGACCTCGACCAACTCCACACCTGGCTCACACGCGCCGCCACCGCCGACACCATCGAGGACGTGTTCGCCTGAGCGGGACCGGAATGGTGCGGGGTTGACCTGGAGTGCGCTCCAGGGGTCAGGATCGGGCGGCATGGAGATCGCACTGGGCGCAATGCTGTTCGGAACCAGGGTGGACGAGGAGGCCTCGTTCGCCATTCTCGACCGCTTCGTCGAGGCGGGCGGGACGATGATCGATACGGCCAACAACTACGCGTTCTGGCTCGAGGGCGGACGCGGGGGTGAGAGCGAGACCGTCATCGGGCGGTGGCTGGCCAGCCGCGGGCTGCGCGACCGGGTCTTCATCGGGACCAAGGTCGGGGCGCAGCCGAAGACGCCCGGGACGGGGCTGGAGAACGCCGAGGGCCTGTCGGAGAAGGCGATCCGGACGGCCGCCGAGGGCAGCCTGCGGCGGCTGGGCACCGACCACATCGACCTGTACTGGGCGCACTTCGAGGACCGGTCGGTGGCCCTGGAGGAGACGATGGGCGCCTTCGGCGACCTGGTGCGGGAGGGCGCCGTCGGCCGGGTCGGGGTGAGCAACCACGCGGTGTGGCGGGTGGAGCGGGCCAGGGCGCTCGGCGAGCCTCGGTACGACGACCTGCAGTACCGCTACTCCTACCTGCTGCCCCAGCCGGGGGTGAAGCTGCCCGAGAACGGCCACCACCATGTCGACGAGGAGCTGCTCGACTACGTGCGGGCGGAGGGCATGCGGCTGTGGGTGTACAACGCGCTGCTCGCGGGCTCCTACACGCGCCCCGACAAGCCGCTGCACTGGGCGTACGAACACCCGTCCAACGAGCGGCGGCTGGCGGCGCTGAGGTCGGTGGCCGACGAGCTGGGCGCCACGCCCAACCAGGTGGTGCTGGCCTGGCTGATGGGCGGCGACCCGCCGATGATCCCCATCGTGGGCGTCAGCGCGATGGCGCAGCTGGAGGAGGCGCTCGGCGCCGCCGACCTGGCGTTGGACGCCGAGCTGCGGGAACGACTGGACACGGCCGCTTCGGCTTGACCTGGAGCGCGCTCCAGGTCGCAGAGTGGGAGCACCATCCCGCCTACCGAGGAGAGGGGACTCCCTCATGCGCATAGGACTGCAGGTGCCCAGCTTCACCTTCCCGGGCGGGCCCGAGCGGATCGCCGCCGAATACGGGCGTATGGCCCGTGAGGCCGACCAGGCGGGGCTGCACTCCTTCTGGGTGATGGACCACTTCTTCCAGATCAGGGTGGTCGGCCCCGCGGAGGAGCCCATGCTGGAGGGCTACACGGCGCTGGCGTACGCGGCGGCGCTCACCGAGAAGATCACACTGGGCACCATGGTCACCGGTGTCACCTACCGGCACCCGGGGATTCTGGTGAAGACGGTGACGACGCTGGACGTGCTGTCGGGCGGCCGGGCCTGGCTGGGCATCGGCGCCGCCTGGAACGACGAGGAGTCGCGCGGCCTCGGCGTTCCGTTCCCGCCGACCGCCGAGCGGTTCGAACGGCTGGAGGAGACGCTGCGGATCGCCCACCAGATGTGGAAGGGCGACGAGAGCGCCTTCGAGGGCGAGCACTACCGGCTGGAGCGGCCGCTGAACTCGCCGCAGCCGGTGCGGCGCCCGCATCCGCCGATCCTCATCGGCGGCTCCGGGGAGAAGAAGACGCTGCGGTTCGTCGCCAAGTACGCCGACGCCTGCAACATCTTCGACGCCGAGGACCTGCGGCACAAGCTCGACGTGCTGCGCGAGCACTGCGAGCGGGAGGGCCGCGACTACGCCGACATCGAGAAGACCTCGCTGACGTTGCCGCACGGCCGGCCCTCGGCCGACCAGGTCGTGGACACGGTGGGCCGGCTCGCCGAGGCGGGCGTCGACCACGTCATCTTCTCGCAGGCCACCGGGCAGGACCTGGCCGGTGTGCTCGGCGAGGCTGTGGCCCAGACCGAGAAGATCACCCCCGCCGGGCGCTGAACGCGGCGGTCCGCCGGGAGGCCCGGCTCCCGGCGGCCCGGCCGTCCTATGCCCTGGCCTCGGGGACGGGGCGGGCCGGGGGACGCACACGCGTCGGCACGCAGACCCGGTTCCACAGGTTGATCATCGCGACGAGGGCGACCAGGGTGCCCTGGTCCGCCACCGGGAAGTGGGCGGTCATCCGGTCCCAGATCGCGTCGGGCACGCCGTCCTCGCCGAGCCGGGTGGCGGACTCGGCGTAGGCGAGGGCGGCCCGCTCGGCCTCGGTGTACAGGTCCGACTCCCGCCACGCCGGCAGCTGGTACAGCCGGTCCGGGGTCTCGCCGTCGTCCAGGGCCTCGTGCGCGTGCATGTCGACGCAGTACAGGCAGCCGTTGATCTGGGAGACGCGGAGCTTGACCAGGTGCCGCACCAGCGGGTCCAGCCCCGACTCGCGCAGCACCTTCTCGGCCGCCAGGAACGCCCGGTAGGCGTCCGGGGCGACATCGGGCAGGTTCATGCGCTGTTTCATCGTCGTTCCCTTCGCTCGGTCAAGCGGTCGCCAGGGAGACGACGCGGCCCGGTCCGCTGTGACAGCGGATTCCGCTCAGCCGTCGAGCAGGGCCCGCATCCGGTTGATCTCGGCCTGCTGGCTGGACTGGACGTCCCGTGCGATCTCCTGGGCGGTGACGTCGGTGCCCTTGTCCAGCGCGTCCTTGGCCATGGTCAGCGCGCCCTGGTGATGGATGATCATCAGGTTGATGAACAGCCGGTCGAAGTCCTTGCCGCGCGCTTGGCGCAGCTGCTCCATCTGCTGCGGGGTCGCCATGCCCGGCATGTTGGCGTGGGCGGACGCCGACGGTGAGGCGGCGCCGCCGTGCGCGCCGTGGCCGGCGTGGCCGCCCTGTCCCTGGGACGTGGCCCGGCCGTGCCGCTTCAGCCAGTTCTGCATGGCCGCGATCTCGACGTTCTGCGCCGCGTCGATGCGCTCGGCCATCGCCTTGACCTGCGGGTCGGACGCCTGGCCGGGGGCCAGCGAGGCCATCTCGATGGCCTGCCGGTGGTGCGGGATCATCATCTCGATGAAGCGGAATTCCGCGGCCGTGGGCGGTGACGGGGTGGACGGCCCGGCGACCGCGGTCTTGTTGGCCTCCCCCGGCCGTCCCGGCATCAGCACGGTGCCCTTGGGCGTCGCCCCGCCGTCCTCGTCGCCGCTGCATCCGCCCAGGGCGCCCGCGGCGGCCGCCGCCGCCAAGGCCAGCACCGCGATCCGGTACCGCGTCCGGTAGTGCATCCGTCTCCCCACTCCGACCTGCGCTCGAACACCCCGGACGGTAGCCGTAGTCGGCATGTCGAATAAAGAGCCTTAGATCTCAGGAAGCTCACAGATCCATACAGACCTATTCAAACGGCGCGGTTCAGTCCATACTCCGGATGATCAAACTACTGTCGGGGGCCTCTGAACGCGAAGGAGTGAGGGTGGCGCTGTTCCCTGGACGCAGACCCAAGCGACGAACACTGGTGGGTACCCTCGCGGCGCTCGTGCTGGCCGGGTCGGCCGCCGTGGCACCGGCCGCCGCGGCCGCCATCCCCGGTCAGGACGAGGTCGTCAAGACCGCCAACATGCACCACCTGGCCAACATCCCCAAGCCGCCGGTGTTCTCGGGCACCGGCTCCTACGGCACCGACTGGGCCTTCAAGGGCAACTACGCCTTCGCCGGCAACTACGACGGCTTCACGGTCTACGACATCTCCAAGCCGGCCAAGCCGCAGATCGTCACCGTGGTCAAGTGCCCCGGCTCGCAGAACGACGTGTCGATCTCCGGGAACCTGCTGTTCCTGTCGACCGACAGCTCGCGCAGCGACGACTCGTGTCAGTCGGTGCCCAAGCCGGCGACGGAGAAGGATGCCTGGGAGGGCATCAAGATCTTCGACATCAGCGACGTGCGCAACCCGCGCTACGTCAAGGCCGTCGAGACCAAGTGCGGCTCGCACACCAACACGCTGGTCCCGGGCAAGAAGGGCACGGCGTACATCTACGTCTCGTCCTACCGCCCGGACTCGACCTTCCCCGACTGCCAGCCGCCGCACGACCTCATCTCGATCGTCGAGGTGCCGCTGAACAACCCGCAGGCGGCCAAGCTGGCGGCCGAGCCGGTGCTGTTCCCCGACGGCGGCAACCCCGGTGACAAGAAGGACTACCCCGAGGGCACCTCGGAGACCTCCGGCTGCCACGACCTGACCGCCTACCCGTCCAAGAACATCATGGCCGGGGCGTGCATGGGCGACGGCGTGCTGTTCGACATCTCCGACCGGCTCAAGCCGCGCATCATCCACAGCGTGCGCGACGACGAGAACTTCGCGTTCTGGCACTCGGCCACGTTCAACAACAAGGCCAACAAGGTCGTCTTCACCGACGAGCTGGGCGGCGGCAGCACCGCCACCTGCAACGCCGCGATCGGGCAGGACAAGGGCGCCGACGCCGTCTACGACATCGTCGGCAAGGGCGACAAGCGCAAGCTGGTCTTCCGCAGCTACTTCAAGATCCCGCGGGCGAACGCCGACACCGAGAACTGCGTGGCCCACAACGGCTCGCTGATCCCGGTCAAGGGCCGCGACATCATGGTGCAGGCCTGGTACCAGGGCGGCATCTCGGTGTGGGACTTCACCGACTCCCGCAAGCCCAAGGAGATCGGCTGGTTCGAGCGCGGTCCGCTGAGCAACGACCAGCTCATCCTGGGCGGCTCGTGGTCGGCGTACTACTACAACGGCTACATCTACTCCAGCGACATCCAGAAGGGCCTGGACGTCATCGACATCCGTGACAAGGCCACCGACAAGGGCAAGCGCGTCAAGCTCGACGTGCTGAACGCCCAGTCGCAGCCCGACTACTTCGACTGATCGGCCGATCAGGCGAAGCACGGAGTCATCACGAAGGCCCCCGGCACCGCCGGGGGCCTTCCCCTTTTCCGCGCGCGGGTGCCCGGGAACGAGCGGTTCAGGCAGCGCGGCGGAGACCGGCGAGCTTGTCGGGGTTGAGCACGCGGCGGACCGCGGTGACGCGGCCGTCCACCACCTCGATCATGTCGGCGCCGACGAGCTCCCCGTCGCGGTACACCAGCAGGCCCGGCTCGCCGTTGATCTCGGCGGGCACCAGGCGGAACGCGAGCTTGGCGGCCACCCGAAGCAGCACGGTCGCCACCCGCCCGGCCCCGGCGATGACCTTGCGGGCGGCGAACGCCCTGCCGCCGCCGTCGGTGACGTAGGTGGCGTCCGGATCCAGCAGCGCCAGCAGTTCGGCGCCGTCGCCGTTCTGCGACGCGGCGCGGAAGGCGGCCAGCACCCGCTCGTGCTCGGCCCGGGAGGCCCGCCGCCTCGCCGTGGCCGACGGCTCTGCATTGGCGATCTTGCGTCCGGCCCGCGAGGCGAGCTGACGGCACGCCGCGGGCGTCCTGCCCAGCGCCTCGGCGATCTGCTCGTACGGCACATCGAACGCCCGGCGCAGCACGAACGCGACCCGCTCGGGCGGCGAGAGGCGTTCCAGCACCATCAGCATGGCGACGCCGACGGTGTCGTCGACCAGCACCGGCTCGGCCGCGTCCGGGCCGGTCAGCAACGGCTCGGGCAGCCACGGCCCGACATAGCTCTCGCGCCGGGCGCGGGCCGAGGTCAGCAGGTCGTACGCGCGGCGGGCGGCCACGGTGACCAGCCAGGCGCGCAGGTCGCGGACCTCGTCCAGGGACCCGGCGGCGGCCGCGCGCAGCCACACGTCCTGGGTGACGTCCTCGGCGTCGGCCACGCTGCCGGTGATGCGGTACGCCGCGCCGAACACCGCCGGGCGGTGCTCGGGCCACTCGGCGTCCAGCCGCGCCCGCGCCGCCGCGTCCGGCGCCTCGTCCCGCGCCGGCGGCCGCGGCGCCGGGGTCAGGCGGCGGCCGGGGTGAACACCCATTTGCGGTACGACCAGTAGCGGAACGCCGACGCCAGCGCCAGCCCCACCAGCAGGCCGGCGTTGTAGGCGACGCCGCCGTGCAGGCCGAGGGTGTAGTAGGTGAAGCCGGTGCAGGCCACCTGGATCAGCAGGCCGACGCCGTTGAGCCCGAAGAAGATCGCCACCTCGCGGCCGGAGCCGGTGCTGTCGCGGTGACGGAACGTCCAGAACCGGTTGGCCAGGTAGGACACCAGCGTCGACAGCATGGTGGGCAGCACCACGCTGGTGACCGGGCCGCCGCCGTGCAGGTGCCGCAGGACGTTGGCCCCCACGATCATGATCAGCGTGCCGATGAACCCGACGAACCCGAAGGTCAGCAGTTCGCGCACGAAGCGGTACCCGCGCGAGTTCCTCGACCTCCCGTCCGGGCCGCGGTCCGCCGGCGCCGCTTGGCCCGGCCGCGACCGCTGCATGGTGTTCACTCGCCCAGACCTTACCGGAGGAGGCACCGCCGTCCGACCTCCGCCCCCGGGAAAACGATCAGCGTGCGGCCGTGGCGGTGGCGCGGGCGGACAGCAGGATCGCCGCGACGAGCGCGACCGGGACGCACAGGGCGCCGGTCAGCCCGACCCCCTGCGCCACGAACCCGATGACCGGCGGGCCGCCCAGCAGTCCCAGGTAGCCGACGGCCGTGACGCGGGAGATGCCGTGGGCGGCGGGCACGCCCGGCAGGTTGCCCGCGGCGCTGAAGGTGACGGGCGCCACCGGCGCGATGCCGATCCCGAACAGCGTGAACCCGATGATCGCGGCGACCGGGTGCCCGGCCGCCAGCCCCAGGCCCAGCCCGAGCGCCGAGATCAGGGCTCCGGCGCGCAGCACCCGCACCGGCCCGTAGCGCGCCACGATCCGGTCGCCCGCCAGCCGTCCCACCGTCATCGCGACCGCGAACCCGGCGTAGCCCAGGCCCGCGATGCCCGCTCCGGTGTCGAGGGTCTCGCGCAGGTAGACGGCGCTCCAGTCGGCCATCGCGCCCTCGCCGACGAACGAGCACAGCCCGATGAACCCCAGCAGGGCCAGCATGCGCCGCGCACCGCGCACCGCGTCCGCCCCGGCCTTCCGCGCGGACGTCCCGGAGAGAGCGTCGTCCCCGGCCGCGCCGGCGGAGTCGGGCAGCTCGTCGGCGGAACGGTCCAGCAGTCCCTGGCAGCCCGCCAGCACCAGCGCCGCCAGCACGACCGCCGCCACCGACAGGTGCACCGGCACGGGCACGTCCAGATGCGCCAGCCCCGAGCCGACCAGCGCCGCCAGGAGCGTGCCGATGCTGTACGCGCCGTGCAGCCCGGACATGATCGGCCGGCCCAGGCGGCGTTCGATCGCCACGCCCTGGGCGTTCATCGCCACGTCCATCAGGCCCAGCGAACCGCCGAACAGCACCAGCGCGGCGACCAGTGCGCCCAGGTTCCCGGCGAGTCCCATCGGCACCAGCGCGAGCGCGGCCGCCGTCCCGGCCGCCACGGTCGTGGCGCGGCTGCCCCAGCGGGCGACGATCGCGCCGGCGAAGCGCACCGCCACGACCACCCCGGCGGGGGCGCCGAGCAGCGCCACGCCGAGGGCACCCTCGCTCAACCCGAGGTGTTCCTTGACCTGCGGGATCCGCGCCACCCACGCCGAGCCGACCAGGCCGTGCGCGACGAACGCGATCGTCACCGCCAGCCGTGCCCGGCCGAGCGTCCCGGCCGCCGTCCGTGTCACCACAGGCCGACTGTACGTGACTCACCCGATATTTACGATCTTGCCGGATGGTGAGATCTTCACCTCGCCGGAACGGCCCCGCCACCGCGCCGGAACGGCCCCGCCACCGCGCCGGAACGGCGCTACAGCAGCTCCGCCAGGGGCACCTTGGGGTCGGCCAGCCGGGCCCGGTCGACCGGCTCGCCGGACCGGATCAGCGCCTGGACGTCCCGCGTGACGTCCCACACGTTGACGTTCATCCCGGCGACGACGCGGCCGCCGGCCAGCCAGAACGCCATGAACTCCAGCCCCGCCACGTCGCCCCGGTAGACCACCTCGTCGTACTCTCCGGGCGCGGCCACGCCGGACAGCTCCATGCCCAGCTCGTACTGGTCGGTAAAGAAGTAGGGGACGCGGTCGTAGGACACCTCCTGCCCGAGCATGGCCCGCGCAGCGGCCGGGCCGCCGTTGAGCGCGTTGGCCCAGTGCTCCACGCGCAGCCGGCGGCCGAGCAGCGGATGGTAGGCCGCGGCCACGTCCCCGGCGGCGAAGATGTCGGGGTCGGACGTGCGCAGCGACTGGTCGACCAGCACGCCGTCCGACACCTCCAGGCCGGCGCGCTCGGCCAGCGCCGTGTTGGGCCGCACTCCGATGCCGACGATCACCACGTCCGCGGGGATCTCCGCGCCGCCCGAGGTCACCACCGCCGACACCTGCCCGGCGCCCCAGAACCCCGCCACGCCCTCGTCCAGCCGCAGGATGACGCCGTGCCTGCGGTGCAGGTCGGCGAACAGCCCGCCCACCTCGGGGCCGACCGCGGCGTGCAGCGGCGTCGGCTCCGGCTCGATCACGGTGACGTCGTTGCCGTAGGCGCGGGCCGCGGCCGCCGTCTCCAGGCCGATCCACCCCGCGCCCGCCACCACCACGCGGCGCCCGCCCGGCGCGATCGCCTCGCGCAGCGCCGCCGCGTCGGCCAGCGACCGCAGGTAGTACAGGCCCTGCAACCGGGATCCGGGCACCTCCAGCCTGCGCGGGGACGCCCCGGTGGCCAGCAGCAGCCGGTCGTAGCCGATCTCCTCGCCGCTGGCCAGCGTCACCCGGTGCCGGGACGGGTCGACCGCGGTGGCCGCCATGCCCAGCCTGAGCTCCACCCGGTTGTGCTCGTACCACTCGCGCTCGTGGACGTGCGTCTTCTCCCTCGGCTCCTGGCCGAGCAGGAAGCCCTTGGACAGGGGTGGCCGCTCGTAGGGACGCTCGATCTCCTCGCCGATGAGCACCACGCGTCCCCGGTACCCCTCCCCCCGCAGCGTCTCGGCGGCCTTGGCACCGGCCAGGCTCGCGCCGACGATGACGATGGTCTCCTCGGGCATGGCGACCTCCTGCGCATGGGCGTCTACTTACGTCCTTACTGCTGTGCCCCGAACGAGACAAGGGCCACCCGCCGGTGTCCCAAGGAAGAATCCACGCGACGAAGAACCGACCGTTTCGCCCTTTTTGCCGCCGAGCGCCGCGAGACGCCGACCGTCCTGCGCTACTCGCCGCGTCCGGACAGCGACCTGTGCCGAGCGATCGCGGAGGTGTCGGTCAGGGAGGCGATCTGGTCGACGACGGCGCGCAGCCGGGCCGCGTCGTCGGCCGCCTCGACGTAGGCGGCACGGAACGCCGGGTCGAGCGTGCCGGGCGCGCCGCGCAGCACCAGCTCGGCCAGCTCGGTGATCAGCTCGCGCTGACGGGCCCGGACGGCCTCGTGGCTGATCCACACGTAGTGCGCGGTGACGCCCTTGAGCAGCGCGCACTCCAGCCGCTGTGCGCGCGGCACGATCAGGTCGGC
Organism: Actinomadura miaoliensis; assembly: GCF_039536785.1. Taxonomy (NCBI): domain Bacteria; kingdom Bacillati; phylum Actinomycetota; class Actinomycetes; order Streptosporangiales; family Thermomonosporaceae; genus Actinomadura; species Actinomadura miaoliensis. The sequence continues at coordinate 101,399 of NZ_BAAAZG010000026.1, read as the reverse complement.
CCCGTACCGGGTCAGCGGGCGGTCGCCGTGGGCGGCGCGGGTGGCGTCCTCGGCGGCCACGCAGAACCGGCCGATCAGCGTGCTGGTGAGGTTCTTCAGCGCGGCCAGGGTGCGGGGGGTGCCGTCGTAACGGTCCGGCCAGTACGGCTCGGCCAGCAGCCCGGCGAAACGCTCCTCCAGCTCGCTCAGGTCGGCGGCAATCGGCGCAGCCGCCTCTTCGCCACGGGGGGTGTGGGGGGTCGTCCCCCCACCCGGCGGGCTCGTGTCCTCGCAGTACAGCTTGCGGGTGGTGGCGCACACCAGGCGGCGCTCGGCCGGGTCGGCGAGCCGGTCGAAGTCGACGTGCCCGGCGACCAGCGCGTCCTCCAGGTCGTGCACCGAGTACGCGACATCGTCGCTCCAGTCCATCACCTGCGCCTCGAAGCAGGCGCGTCCGGCGGGGGCGCCGTCGCGCACCCACCGCGCCACGGGGAGGTCGTCCTGGTAGACGCCGAACTTGCCGTTGACCGACTCGTCCTGCGTCCACGGGTACTTCATGGCCGCGTCCAGGGCGGCGCGGGTGAGGTTGAGGCCGACGCTGCGGCCGTACAGGGGCGGGCCCGGAGGCGCGAACGACTTGGGCTCCAGCCGGGTCAGCACGCGCAGGCTCTGCGCGTTGCCCTCGAAGCCGCCGCAGTCGCGGGCGACCACGTCGAGGGCGGCCTCGCCGTTGTGCCCGAAGGGCGGGTGCCCGATGTCGTGGGCCAGGCAGGCGGTCTCCACCAGGTCGGGGTCGCAGCCCAGGGACTTGCCGAGCTCCCGCCCGACCTGGGCGCACTCCAGCGAGTGGGTCAGCCGGGTGCGCAGGCTCTGCACGTGGTCCTCGGCGTGCGCGCCCGGCGAGGCCACCTGGGTCTTGGCCGCCAGCCGCCGCAGCGCGGCGCTGTGCAGCACCCGGGCCCGGTCGCGTTCGAAGGCGGTGCGGTCACGGCGCTTGGGCGGCTCGGGAGCCCATCGCTCCCGGTCGCGATCTGCATAGTTCCTCATCGCCCCATCCAGGGTAGGCCGCGCGCGGCGCCGTCACCCGCTGGGCGTGGTCACGATCGTCTCGCTGGGCACTCCGACGCTCTTGCCGAACAGCACGTACGACAGGTAGCCGCCGGTCTCGCGGACGATGTAGTGGAACTGCGTGTCGCGGGTCTGCACGCTGGGACCGCTGCGGGTCGGGGACGCGGCCGCCTCGATGCCGTTGTCGCTCGCCATCCGCTTGGACCGCAGGCCGTGCCAGGGGTCGGTGACGATCACTCCGGTGTGCCAGCCGCGCCGCTCGTACTCGCGGCCCACCGCCTTCATGCTCTCCAGCGTGTCGCTGCCGAACGGCACGGACACCACCCGGTCGGCGGGCACCCGGCCGCGGTTCACCAGCCACCGCCTGCCCGAGTCGGCCTCGGTGTAGTTGTCGCCGGGCTGTTTGCCGCCCACGGTGACGATCACCGGCGCCACCCCGTCGCGGTACAGGTCCAGGGCGTGCTGCAGCCGCCACTGCAGGGTGGGCGAGGGCACGCCGTTGTACTGCGCCGCGCCGAGCACGATGATCGCGTCGGAGCGCGGCCGCTCGTCCTGGCGGGCCTGGTACCAGACGCGCCAGGCCACGGTCAGCGGCGTCAGCACGGCCACGGCCAGCAGCCCGAGCACCACGCTCACAGTGATCACGAACCCGCGGGAGCGGCGGCGGGCGCGGGGCTCGCGCTCCTCGCTCTCGTCGTCCGGCCCCTCCGGGACGTCGGGGCCTGGCAGCTCCATCTCCAACGTCATCGCACTCGACACGTTAGTTGAGACGGCCGGGCGCGCGCCGCCGTTCCGTGCCGTTTCCGCAGGGCGATCCGGCCGGCGTCCGGGTAGGGCGAGGCCGCCGGCCGCCGGTCCCCCGGCGGCCGGGCCCGGCTAGCGGCTGTCGGAGCCGGCGGAGGAGATCGCGGCGCGTCCCGCCTCCAGCCTCGCCACCGGGACGCGGAACGGCGAGCAGGACACGTAGTCCAGGCCGACCTCGTGGCAGAAGTGCACCGACTCGGGGTCGCCGCCGTGCTCGCCGCAGATGCCCAGCTTCAGGTCGGGCCGGGTGGCGCGGCCCTCCTCGACGGCGATGCGCACCAGCCGTCCGACCCCCTCGCGGTCCAGCGTCTCGAACGGGGAGACGCCGAAGATGCCCAGCTCCAGGTAGCGGCCGAAGAACCCGGCCTCCACGTCGTCGCGGGAGAAGCCCCAGGTGGTCTGGGTGAGGTCGTTGGTGCCGAAGGAGAAGAACTCGGCGGCCTCGGCGATCTGCCCGGCGGTCAGCGCCGCCCTGGGCAGCTCGATCATGGTGCCGACCAGCGCGGGCACGTCCACGCCGGTGTCCTCGCGCACCTCGGCCAGCACCCGGCGGGCCTCGTCGCGCACCGCCTCCAGCTCCTGGACGGCGCCCACCAGCGGGATCATGATCTCCGGCCGCGGGTCGCCGCCCGCGGCGCGCCGCCGCGCGGCCGCGTGGGCGATCGCACGGACCTGCATCGCGAACAGCCCGGGAATCACCAAACCCAGGCGCACGCCCCGCAGTCCCAACATAGGGTTCTCTTCGTGCAGCCGGCGGACGGCCTCCAGCAGCCTGCGGTCCCGGGGGTCGGCGTCGCCGCCGGCCAGGGCGACCTTGACCGCCAGCTCGGTGAGGTCGGGGAGGAACTCGTGCAACGGGGGGTCGATGAGCCGGATCGTGACCGGCAGCCCGTCCATGGCTTCGAGGATGCCCTCGAAGTCGGCGCGCTGGAGCGGTTCCAGCGCCTCCAGGGCGGCGCGCCGCTCGTCGTCGGTCTCGGCCAGGATCAGCTGTTCCACCAGGCGGCGGCGGTCGCCGAGGAACATGTGCTCGGTGCGGCACAGGCCGATGCCGGCCGCGCCGAAGCGGCGGGCCCGCGCGGCGTCCTCGGGGGTGTCGGCGTTGGCGCGCACGCCCATGCGCGCCCGCGCGTCGGCGTGCTTCATGATCCGGTGCACGGCCTGGACGAGCTCGTCGCCGTCCTCGGCGGCGGCCTCGCCGGGGCTGAGGGCGCCCTCGAAGTACCGCACCACCGGGGAGTCCTCGACGGGCACCTCGCCCAGGTAGACCTTGCCGCTGGTGCCGTCGATGGAGATGACCTCGCCCTCCTGGACCGTCACGCCGCCGGGCGCGGTGAAGCGGGCGGCCCGGACGTCGACGTCCAGCTCCTCGGCGCCGCACACGCACGTCTTGCCCATGCCGCGGGCCACCACGGCGGCGTGCGAGGTCTTGCCGCCGCGGGAGGTGAGCACGCCCCTGGCCGCGACCATCCCGGCCAGGTCGTCGGGGTTGGTCTCGCGCCGTACCAGGATGACGTCCTCGCCCCGCTCGGCCAGTTCCACGGCCCGCTCGGAGGAGAAGACGGCCTTGCCGACGGCGGCGCCGGGCGAGGCGTTCATGCCGGTGGTCAGCAGCTTGCTCCCGTCGGCCTGCGCCTCGTCGAAGCGGGGGAACATCAGCTGGGCGAGCTGGTCGCCGGTGACGCGCGCCGCGGCCTCGTCGTCGTCGATGAGCCCCTGGTCGAGCAGCTGGCAGGCGATGCGGAACGCGGCGGCGGCGGTGCGCTTGCCCACCCGGGTCTGGAGCATCCACAGCTTGCCGCGCTCGATCGTGAACTCGATGTCGCACATGTCGCGGTAGTGGTTCTCCAGCGTCTCCATGATCCGCAGGAGCTCGGCGTAGGAGCCGGGGTCGATGCGCTCCAGCTCGGTCAGCGGCACGGTGTTGCGGATCCCGGCGACCACGTCCTCGCCCTGGGCGTTCCGCAGGTAGTCGCCGTAGACGCCCTGGCGGCCGGACGCGGGGTCGCGGGTGAAGGCGACGCCGGTGCCCGAGTCCATGCCCATGTTGCCGAACACCATGGCGACCACGTTGACGGCGGTGCCGAGGTCGGCGGGGATGCGCTCCTGGCGCCGGTACAGGATGGCGCGGGGCGCGTTCCACGACTCGAACACCGCCTTGATCGCCAGGTCCATCTGCTCGCGCGGGTCGGCGGGGAAGTCGCGTCCGGCGTGCTCGCGGACGATCTCCTTGAACGTGCCGACCAGGCCGCGCAGGTCGCCCGCGTCCAGGTCGACGTCCTCGTCGGTGCCCTTGGCCTTCTTGGCGGCCTCGACGGCGTCCTCGAACAGGTCCCCGTCGACGCCCAGCACGGTCTTGCCGAACATCTGGATGAGCCGCCGGTAGGAGTCCCAGGCGAAGCGCTCGTCGCCCGCCTGGGCCGCGAGCCCCGCCACGGACTCGTCGTTGAGACCGATGTTCAGGACGGTCTCCATCATCCCCGGCATGCTGTACTTGGCCCCGGACCGTACGCTGACCAGCAGCGGGTCGTCGGGCTGGCCGAGCCGCTTGCCCATGGCGTCCTCCAGCGCCGACAGGTGGCGGCCGATCTCCTCGGCCAGCCCGCCGGGCAGGGTCCCGTGCTCCAGGTAGTGCCGGCACGCCTCGGTGGTGATGGTGAACCCCGGCGGCACGGGCAGGCCGAGATTGGTCATCTCGGCGAGGTTGGCGCCCTTGCCTCCCAGCAGATCCCGCAGGTCCTTGTTGCCTTCGGTGAAGTCGTACACCAGCTTCGGCACGGGGCCCTCCTTCGCGGTCCGGTCCTGCCGCGTGGCGCGCGGCCAGGTGGCGGGCGGCGGGCTCACCGTGGCCGGGAACGGACCCGGGCACCACCGATATGAGGCACGCCGCCCTGTTTGCCGGGACTGTACCCGCGATGGACGCGCACGCTCGTCACTCCGTTACGCTGCGTGCGTTTGCGCAGGTGGAGCCGGTCACAATGGTCTATTCCAATAAGGACATTCCAGACACACAACCAAGGAAACACGGCCGTCACATGGTCTACGCACCGCAAGCGAGAGGGAATCATGGAAAGAGGAGGTGAGGTTGTGAGGCCGATGGTCGCCGGTGGCCGGGCGGGAGACCCGTTCGCCCCGATAGCCGACTTCGGGTTCCTGTCCGACTGCGAGACGACCGCCCTGGTCGCGCCGAGCGGCAACATCGAATGGATGTGCCTGCCCCGGATGGACTCGCCGAGCGTGTTCGGCTCGATACTGGACCGCGACGCCGGATACTTCCGGGTCGGCCCCGCGGGCGTGGAGGTGCCCGCCGCGCAGCGCTACATCCCCGGCACCATGGTGCTGGAGACGACCTGGTGGGTCCACGGCGGCTGGCTGGTGGTCACCGACGCGCTGCTCATGGGCCCCTGGCACCACGAGAACGAGCGCTCGCACACCCACCGGCGCGCCCCCACCGACTACGACGCCGACCACGTGCTGCTGCGCATGGTGCGCTGCGTCAACGGGCAGGTGCAGGTGCGGCTGGACTGCATGCCCGTGTTCGACTACGGGCGCGCCCCCGCCCAGTGGTCGCACAACGGCCTCGGTTACCACGAGGCCGTCGCGCGCGGCAACGGCGTGTCGCTGCGACTGACCAGCGACATGAACATCGGCTTCGAAGGTTCGCTGGCCACCGCCCGCACCCTGCTCAAGCAGGGCGACGCGCGGTTCGTGGCGCTGTCGTGGAGCGAGCACGAGCCCCCGCACAGCTACGAGGAGGCGCAGGAGCGCCTGGTCTGGACGGTGCACCACTGGCAGCACTGGCTGGACCGCGGCCGCTTCCCCGACCACCCCTGGCGCAGCCACCTGCAGCGCAGCGCCCTCACCCTCAAGGGCCTGACGTTCGCGCCCTCGGGCGCGGTGGCGGCCGCGGCGACCACGTCCCTGCCGGAGAGCCCGGGCGGCGACCGCAACTGGGACTACCGCTACACGTGGATCCGCGACTCGACGATGGCGCTGTGGGCCTTCTACACCCTCGGGTACGACTGGGAGGCCAACGACTTCTTCTACTTCATCACCGACGTGGCCGAGGCCGCCGAGGGCAAGCTGCAGATCATGTACGGGCTGGACGGCCGGGAGGAGCTGCCCGAGTCCACGCTCGACCATCTGTCCGGCTACGACAACGCCCGTCCGGTGCGCATCGGCAACGAGGCGTACATGCAGGCCCAGCACGACGTGTGGGGCGCGATCATCGGCTCCATCTACCTGTTCGTGCGCAAGCGGGACCGGCTGGACGACCGGCTGTGGAAGATCGTCGTCAAGCAGGTCGAGGACGCGCTGGCCAACTGGCGGCTGCCGGACTGCGGCATGTGGGAGGTGCGCGGCGAGCCGCAGCACTTCACCTCCTCCAAGGTGTTCTGCTGGGTGGCGGCCGACCGCGGCGCCCGGCTGGCGCGCATCCGCGGTGACTTCGCCATGGCCGAGCGCTGGCAGCGGGCGGCCGACGAGATCCACGCCGACGTGCTGGCCAACGCCCTGGACGAGCGCGGGGTGTTCACCGCCCACTACGGCGCCACCGCCCTGGACGCCTCGGCGCTGCTGATCCCGCTGCTGGGCTTCCTGCCCGCCGACGACAAGCGCGTGCGCGAGACGGTGCTGGCCATCGCCGACGAGCTGTCCGAGGACGACCTGGTGCTGCGCTACCGTCCGGCGGAGACCGACGACGGGTTCTCCTCCGACGAGGGCACGTTCACCATCTGCTCGTTCTGGCTGGTCAGCGCGCTGGTGATGATCGGGGAGCTGGACCGCGCCAAGGCCCTGTGCGAGAAGCTGCTCTCCTACGCCAGCCCGCTGCAGCTGTACGCCGAGGAGATCGATCCGCACACCGGCCGCCACCTGGGCAACTTCCCCCAGGCGTTCACCCACCTGGCGCTGATCAACGCCGTGATGCAGGTGATCCGCGCCGAGGACCACGAGCGCCAGCCACCGCTGGCCTGACACCGACGCCGTGGCCCGGGACTCGAACCCCCGATCCGGGCCACGGTCAAGGGACGATGCCGACGCCGGCAGTCACCGTCCGTTTCAGAGGCGAACAGATCGTCGGCGATCTTCGGCTTGAATGACGTAGAGCGTCAGCAGGTCCAGGTGTCCACCCGGCGGCCCGCAGAGGGGCGCCGGGTGGACGACGACGAACCTGGACGACGGCGAACCTAGACGACGGCGCCCGAGTCGCCGGGCTGGCGGGCGGGACGGCGCGATGCCTTGGACCGGGGCGCCGGGGTGCTGCTCCGCCCCTCGAACACGATCGCCAGCGGCGTGGCGGTGAACACGCTGGAGAACGTGCCGACGATGATGCCGACCAGCAGGGCGATGGCGAAGTCGGTGAGCGAGTCGCCGCCCAGCAGCGCCAGCGCGGCCAGGATGAAGATCGCGCCCATGCCGGTGTTGACGGTGCGGGGCACGGTCTGCAGGGCGCCCCGGGCGGCGAGGCGGGCGAACGGCGCCTTGGGGTCGTTGCGCCACAGCTCCCGGACGCGGTCGAACACCACGACCGAGTCGTTCACCGAGTACCCGATGATCGTCAGCAGGGCGGCCAGGAACACCCCGTCGATCGGCTTGCCGAGCCAGGCGAACACCCCGGTCACCACGATGATGTCGTGGAACATCGCCAGCACCGCGCCCGCCCCGAACGTCCAGCGGAACCGGATCGCCAGGTAGGCCAGCTGCACCACCAGCGCCACGGCCAGCGCGATCAGCGCCTTGCGGCGCAGCTCGTCGCCCAGGGTCGGGCCGATCAGCTCGTCGCGCTGCTTGGTGACGGAGCCGCCCTTGGCGGCCAGCGCGTCCCGGATCCGCTTCTCCTCGGCGTTGCTGAGGTTCTCGGTGCGCACGGAGATGTCGTCGGTCCCGGACGTCTGCACGACCGCGCGCGGGAACCCGGCGGAGGAGACGGCGGCGCGGGCGTCGTCGATGTCGACCGTGCGGCTGGTGGAGTACTCCACCAGCCGGCCGCCGGTGAACTCCACGCCGAAGTTCAGCCCGCGCACGAAGATCCCGGTGAGCGCGACCGCCACCGACAGCGCGGAGATGCCCAGCCACAGGCGGCGGTGCCGCATCAGGTCCGGGTCGCGGCGGTCCAGCCAGGCGCGCAGGCGGCCGACGGCGCCGAGGCCGGTCAGCCCCGGGCGGCGGGCGATCATCCGGCGGGCGACGGCCGACTCGGTGAGGAAACGGCTGAGCAGCATCGCCGACACCATCGAGGCCAGCACGCCGATGGTGAGGGTGACGCCGAAGCCGCGCACCGGGCCGGACGCCAGGAAGAACAGCAGCCCGGCGGCCAGCAGGGTGGTGACGTTGGAGTCGGCGATCGCCGACCAGGCCTTGTCGAAGCCGGTGGACAGGGCGGCGCGGACGCCGCGCCGGGGCGCCGCCCGGTATTCCTCACGGGCCCGTTCGAAGGCCAGCACGTTGGCGTCGATGGCCATGCCGACCGCGAGCACGAATCCGGCGAGTCCGGGCAGGGTGAGTGTCGCGCCCATCATGACCAGCGCGGCGTAGGAGATCAGGGCGTAGCAGGCCAGCGCGACGGCGGCCAGCGCGCCGACCAGCCGGTAGACGGCGATGATGAACAGGCCGGTGAGCGCGACGCCGATGACGGCGGCCTTCCAGCTCGCCTCGATCGCCGCGTCCCCCAGGGTCGGGCCGACCACCCGCTGCTCGATGATCTTCACGGGGACGGGCAGCGAGCCGCCCTGGATGAGGGCGGCCAGGTCGCGGGCCTCGTCGGCGGTGAAGTCCCCGGTGATCTGGGTGGAGCCGCCGGTGATCCCCACGTTGCACGGCACGTTCGTGGTGACCTGCGGGGACGAGATGACCCGGCCGTCCAGGACGAAGGCGATGCGGCGTTCGTCCCCGGTGGCGCAGGCGGCCCGTGCGGTGATGCGCTCCCAGGTGCCGCCGCCGCTGCCGCGGAACTTGACGGTGACGTACCAGCCGCCGAGGTTCTGGGTGTCGAATCCGGCCTCGGCCGTTCCGATGCCGTCGCCGGTCAGGGCGGCGGGGCCGACGAGGATCTGCCCGCCCTGCTCGTCGGGCAGCAGCCGTTCGTCCTTGCCGGGGCTGCCGTCGTTGACGCGGACGGGGTGGGCGGTGAGCTGCGCGGTCTTGCCGATGACCTCGGCCGCCTGGGTGGGGTCCTGCACGTCGGGCAGCTCGACGATGATGCGCCGGTCCCCCGACCGGGTGAGCGACGACTCGGCCACACCAAGGGCGTTGACGCGGCGTTCGAGCACCTGGCGGGCCCGGTCGGTGGACTCGGCGTTGGCCTTGGCCTGCGGCGAGTCCTGGGTCTCCAGCACGATCTGGGTGCCGCCGCGAAGGTCCAGGCCGAGGCGGGCGGGTTCGGTGAGGGCGAAGAACAACGACGCGGCGAGCACGGCGACAGACAGCAGTGCCCGCACCGCGTTGGCGCGAGACAAGGGAATACCTCCACGAGGAGTGCGGCGCCCGCCCGTGGTGGGGCCGCGGAGCACCGGCGTGCGCCGGGCGTCAGGTCAGGTCAGCTGGGTCGTCGTGGAGGGCGGAGGGGCGCGGCCGCGTGCGGCCGATCCCCGGGCGGACGTCGCGCGCGGCGCCCGCTCGGAGGGACGTGCGCCGGCCCGCGGCCGCGGGCCGGGCTCGAGGGCGTCCTGCAGGACGGCCGCCAGGGGCGCCCCGGAATGCGGTGCGCCGAGGTCACGTGCGGCGGCCGCCGCTTCGCGGGCGCGCGGGCAGCCGTGGACGGCGCACTGCCGGGTGTGCCGCGCGGCCGCGGCCGGAGCGGCCGACGATCTGCCGCGGACCGAACCGCCGAACCCGGCCCCACCGGGTGCCCCGGGCGGCCCGGACGGCCCGCTGCGGATGACGGGACTCGCCCCGGCGGCAGCGGGAGCGGCGCCCGCGGCCGCCGGGGTGACGACGAGTCCGAGCAGGCCCAGGGCGACGACCAGGAACCGCGACAGCCGTCCGCGCTCGTCGGACAGGGGAGCGTAGCGGCGCACGCGCGTCTCCTCCCGTCGGCGGTGGCTGGGCGAGGCCCCTGGGCATGCTCTCGGACCGGCCTTCGGGCCGGTCCCCGGTCCGGCCACGTTAACCCATCGGGCCGGTCGCGGGAACGACGCCGCACGGGTCCTCCCGGATCATTTGGCGGCCGGTTCGGGTTCGGGCCGGGCGGGGAACCACCGCTCGGGCAGCAGCCGGGCCAGCCGCTCGGAGCGGGTGGCGACCAGCGGACCGGTGATGGCCAGCACCAGAACGTAGGCGGCGATGAACGGCGCCAGGCGGGGGTCCAGCCCGGCCCCAGCCGCCAGTGCGGCCAGCACCAGGGCGAACTCGCCGCGGGACAGGATGGTCAGCGCCACGTTCGTCGAGCGTTCGCGGTCGAAGCCGTGCAGCCGTCCGGCCAGCAGCCCGGCGACGCAGTTGAACAGCACGGTGAGCAGCACCGCGATCGCCACCGGCAGCGCCACCGACGCCACGTCCCCGGGGTCGATGGACAGCCCGAAGGAGAAGAAGAAGATCGCGGCGAAGGCGTCCCGCAGCGGGTGCAGCAGGCCGCGGATGCGCTCGGCGGAGCGGGTGGCGCCCAGCACCAGGCCGATCATGAACGCGCCGATCGCGTCGGAGACGCCGAACTCCTCGGCGATCCCGGCGGTCAGCACCGCGCAGCCGACGAAGGTGACGACGAGCAGTTCGTCGTCCTTGATGTCGACCAGGCGGCCGACCCAGCGGGCGCCCCAGCGGGCCACCGCGAACAGCACCAGCAGGAACGCCAGCGCCTTGCCGAAGGCCAGGGCCGCCGTCGCCAGGTCGCGCGCGCCGGCCAGGATCGGCTGGATCGCCGCCAGGTACAGGGCCAGGAACATGTCGTCGACCACGATGAGGCCGAACACGAGCTTGGTCTCGGGGTTGCCGAGCCGGCCCAGGTCCACCAGCAGCTTGGTGACGATGGCGGACGAGGAGATGCCGATCACGCCGGCCAGCACGAACGCCTCGGCGCCGCCCCAGCCGAGCACGAACCCGAACGCCAGCCCGCCGCCGACGTTGAGCAGCAGGTACAGGGCGCCCGCGGCGACCAGGCGCCCGCCGCCCTGGACCAGGTCGTCCAGGTGGAACTCGAGGCCCAGGTAGAACAGCAGGAACACCAGGCCGAGGGCGGAGACCAGTTTCAGGTCGGCGGGGTTCTCGAACAGTGCCAGGCCCGGGGTGTGCGGGCCGAACAGGATCCCGGCGAGCATGAACAGCGGGATGGTCGGCAGGCCGATCCGCACTCCGACGCGCGCCAGCACGCCTGCCGCCAGGAACGCCCCGCCCAGTGCGATGAGAGCTTGGGCAAGAGAAATGAGAGCCTCCAGGGGTTTTGCACGGCCGCGGCCGCCCCGGATGTGGGGGCATACCGCGGCGATCCGGCGCCCAAGGCGACCGGACGGAAAAGAATCTCTAAAACCCCGTGTCGGAGGGTGGTGCCCGCGCCGGACGGTCGTGCGCGGGCAGCCGATCGGGAGGGGCCCCGGCGTCGGGCGGGAGGACGGGTCGTCCGCGGCGCGTCGGGAGGGCCGGGTCGTCCGCGGGCGGCGTGGTCGCCAGGGGGGCCGTGCTCGGCGGCGCCGGACGGTCCACGGACGCGCTCGCGGCCTGGGTGTGGTTGACGAGGAAGACCGCGCCGGTCTCGGCCCGGCTCGACGGGGCGTGCTCGGCGACCGCCGCCGCGGCGACGATGACGGGACGCTGCGCGGCGGCGGCGACGTGGTGCGGGGCCGGTGGGGCGGAGCCGGTGCCGCCCGCCTCGTAGACCAGCCCGAACAGGGCGGCCAGGAAGATCAGGAACGCCGCCGGCGACACCGGCACACGACGTCGCCCGCGCACGCTCCCCCTTCCGCCTGTTTGTCTGGGTTCCCCCTTACCTTACGTGAACCGGCCGGTGTCCCGTTTCGGCCACTTTGCCCCTGAAAGAGGCCATTGCCCGGTTGCAAAAGGCGAATTACTCTCGCGTTCACCCACCCCCCGCAACCGGAAGGAGCAAGTCCGGTGGTGCATCTCAGACGGACCGCGGTCCTCGGTGTCGCGTCCCTGGCCGCCCTCGCCCTCGCCGTCCCCACGGCGTCCGCCGCGACGACCACCATCCGCAAGGGCTCCGCCGCCGCCGCGCCCTACTCCGGCAACGTCCGGGCGTCCCTGCTCGGGACCGCCTCGGTCACCACGTCGCTGGGCACGGGCAGCTGCAACCAGTCGACGATGACCGGGTCGATCCAGTCCAACGGCACCGGCCTGGCCATCAACTCGGCGAGCTTCGCCACCGACGGCGGCCCCTGCAGCGGCTCCATCTCCTCCACCATCACGCCGGAGAACTTCCCGTGGTCCGGCGGCAGCGTGGTCTACGACACCGCGCACACCGGCGGCCGCGACGCCGCGGTCACCATCGCCAACTTCCGCGTCCGCGCGGTGGTGAACATCTTCGGCGGGATCACCTGCATCTACGGCGGCAACCTGACCGCCAACGGCTTCAACCCCGACAACCCCGCCCGTGGCGACACCACCGTGGCCGAGGCGCAGGTCGGCGTGCGGAACGCCACCGTCAACAAGATCAGCAGCGGCAGCAACTTCCTCTGCCCGTCCACCGCGACGGTCACCGCCAACTACAAGCTGCTCGGCGAGACCACCGCCGGGTCGGGCACCTACGACCAGAAGCTGTACGTCACCCAGTGATCCGGACCGGGTGATCCCGGACACGACGCGGGGCCGCGCCCTCCCCCACCGAGGGCGCGGCCCCGCCGCCGTTCCCGGACGTCCGGCGCGTGCGGCGCGTCCAGTGCGTCCGCGTCGCGGCTCCGGCCGTCAGCAGCCGACCAGCTGCGCGGCCAGGAACGACTCGACCTGCGAGATCGCGATGCGCTCCTGGTTCATCGAGTCGCGCTCGCGCACCGTCACCGCGTCGTCGTCGAGGGTGTCGAAGTCGACGGTGATGCAGAACGGCGTGCCGATCTCGTCCTGACGGCGGTAGCGGCGGCCGATCGCGCCGGCGTCGTCGAACTCCACGTTCCAGTGCCGGCGCAGCCGCGCGGCCAGGTCGCGGGCCTTCGGGGACAGGTCGGCGTTGCGCGACAGCGGCAGCACCGCGGCCTTGACCGGGGCCAGCCGCCGGTCCAGCCGCATCACGGTGCGCTTCTCCAGCTTGCCCTTGGCGTTGGGCGCCTCGTCCTCGGCGTAGGCGTCCATCATGAACGTCAGCGTGCAGCGGTCGACGCCCGCCGCGGGCTCGATCACGTACGGGATGAACCGCTCCCCGGCCTCCTGGTCGAAGAACGACAGGTCGGCGCCGGAGGCCTTGGAGTGGGTGCTCAGGTCGTAGTCGGTGCGGTTGGCGATGCCCTCCAGCTCGCCCCACTCGCCGCCGACGAAGTCGAACCGGTACTCGATGTCGACGGTGCGCTTGGAGTAGTGCGACAGCTTCTCCTGCGGGTGCTCGTACAGCCGCAGGTTCTCCTTGCGGATGCCGAGGTCGGTGTACCAGCGCATCCGCTCGTCGATCCAGTACTGGTGCCAGTCCTCGTCGGTGCCGGGACGGACGAAGAACTCCATCTCCATCTGCTCGAACTCGCGGGTCCGGAAGATGAAGTTGCCCGGCGTGATCTCGTTGCGGAACGACTTGCCGATCTGGCCGATGCCGAACGGCACCTTGCGCCGCGCCGACTGCTGGACGTTGAGGTAGTTGATGAAGATGCCCTGGGCGGTCTCGGGCCGCAGGTAGGCCAGGCCGGACTCGTCCTCGACCGGGCCGAGGTAGGTCTTGAGCAGCCCGTTGAACATGCGCGGCGCGGTGAACGAGCCCTTGACCCCGCAGTTGGGGCAGGTCACGTCGGACAGGCCGCCCTCCGGGACCCTGCCGTGCTTGTCCTCGTAGGCCTCCTCCAGGTGGTCGGCCCGGAAGCGCTTGTGGCACGACTGGCACTCGGTGAGCGGGTCGACGAACGCCTGCACGTGGCCGCTGGCCTCCCACACCTCGCGGGCCAGGATCACGCAGGAGTCCAGGCCGACGACGTCCTCGCGGCCCTGCACCATGGCCTTCCACCACTGGCGCTTGACATTGTTCTTCAGCTCGACGCCGAGCGGGCCGTAGTCCCAGGAGGCGCGCAGCCCGCCGTAGATCTCGCTCGACGGGTAGACCAGGCCCCGCCGCTTGGCGAGGTTGACGATGGTGTCCATCACGTCGGAACGGCGTGCCATATGCGTTTCTCCATCCGGCTGGCGGTCGGCGGGTCTTTGTCGTACGCCCCGGCCCCGTCCGGGCGGCGGGCCGTCGCGGCGGGTCGGGGCGAGTGCGATCCCCGTTGGTGGTGGCGGAACGCGGCGGGCGGCGGCGGACGCGGCGGCCCGGGCGCTCCGAGGTTCTCCAGCTTAGGGCAACCGCGGTGGCCCCCGAGCATCACCCCGGAGACCCCGCAGGTCAGGGCCCTGAGACCAAAGATCGTCAGCATGGCCGCGGGCACCGGTCAGTAGACCCGGCCGTCGACCATGTTGCTGTCGATGTTGATGGTGACGCCGCCGTGCGTCTCCCGGTGGCCGCCCCGGTACTGCTTGATCCGGTTGTGCGGCGGCCACCAGTGGCGGGGCATGTACGGGCAGTCGTAGGGGTCGGTCCTGCCGTCCCAGTGCGCGAACCAGACCGCCTTGGGCTTGCTCATGCCCCGGGCACTGCCCACGTCGCGGATGCCCGACCCGGCGCTGCTGTAGAAGCCCGGCACGTAGCCGAGCCTGCGCATCGTCCTGGTCCAGTTGTGCAGGAAGTTCAGCACGGCGTCGCTGCACCAGGCCCGGCGGTGGTCGTACACCTCCATGTCGAAGTACACGGGGTTGCGGCGCGGGATGCCGAGGGCGCGGGCGCGGCGGACCGCGTCGCGGGCGGCCAGGCGCCCCTCCTCGGCGGCGTCCTCGGGGGCGAAGCGCTGACGGTAGCGCGTGCACGGCGCCTGCAGACCCACGTACGTCGGGATGAGGCGGTATCCCATCCGGCGGACGTTGCGCACCCACGCCCGGTTCAGGTTGGGCTGCGCGCAGGCGCGCGCGGCGCCGCCGATGTACATGTTGGCGACCTTGTACGACCTGCGCCAGGCGGCCATGGCGGCCAGCGACGGCGCGGTGCAGGTGTCGAAGCCCTTGCCCCGCACCCACCGCTTGCGCGGCTTGTGCCCCCGGGGCTTGTGCGCCCGGGGTTTGTGCGCCCGGGGCTTGCGCGGGCGCGGCTGGTCGGCCCGGGGCACCGTCGGCTCCGGCGTGGACGGCTGCAGCCACGGCAGCAGCTCGTCCAGCAGCGACGGCACGAAGTCGTCCGGCGGCGGGTCGGCCGCTGCCGCGCCCGGACCGCGCGCCCGGTGTGCGCGCGCCCAGGCCGGGGTCAGCAGGGTGCCGCGCAGGACGCGTTCCAGCTCCGCCGGGTCCGCGCCGTAGGTGCCGTGGATCCGCACGCCCGCCTCGGGCAGCCGCAGCAGGGCCTCGTGGTCGGGGTCGCGCGGCACGCTGTAGCGCGCCAGGTGGTCGGGACGCAGGGCCCGGGTCCTGCGCTGCCGCGCGTCCGGACCGGCGTCGACGGGCGCCACGTGCAGGGCCTCGGTGCGGCCGACGGCGCGGGCGGGGCAGTCGGGTTGCGGGCCGGGGCGTCCCAGGTAGATCGCGTGCCGGTCGAACCGCACGCAGCGGGTCGGGTCGCGGTCCAGCCAGTGCACCTCCCAGCCCGCGGGGACGGGGACGCGCACCCCCCGGTACTCGACGACGCGCAGGCGGCCGGCCGCCCCGGCCTGCCCGGCCTCGGCCCGCGGGACGGACGGCCCGACGGCCGCGACGAGGGAGGCGACCATCGTCGCTCCCAGCAGTCCCGTGAGCACGGCGGCATGGCGCATCCCAGCTCCCCTCGGTGACCCGGCCGCGCGCCGGGGCCCCGTCCCCGCCCGGGACGGGCTCGGCCCGGACGCCGGTGCGTGCCCCGGCTCCCCCGCCGGCCGGCATGATCGTGACGCGGCAGTGATCGCCCGCCTCGCCGGACGCCAAACGGCGCCCGGAAGATCCTTTCCGAGGGCTTTCCCAACTGCGGGAAACTTCCGGCCCCGGCCGCCGGCGGGCTCAGCGGGAGGTGATGACCTCGTAAGCGCCCGGTTCGTCGACCGCCATCGCCGCCAGCGGGATGAACCGCACGCGCACGTCGTACGCGCCGAGGGCGCGCCGGTAGTGGCCCGCGCCGTCCCACTCGGTGACCAGGGCCCACAGCGTCGGCTCGTCGACGGTCCGCGCCAGCCGTCCCGAGCGGTAGCCGGGGCTGGCGGCCAGGGCGTCCAGGACCTGGCCCATCTGCTCGGCGAACCCGTCGGACTGCTCTTCGGGCACGCGGTACCGGGTGATGGCGATCATGCGGTCATCCTCCCAGCCCGGGCGCCACGGCCCGCGCTCGGCGTAGGTTGGGGGCGTGCGGACTGGGAGCGACTCCTCGGGAATACGGGCGACGATCGAGCGGTTGAGCGCCACGCCGGTGGTCTTCCTGCACCGGCTGCCCCGCTGGGTGCTGCTGGCGGCGGTGTTCGGGCTGCTGGTGGTCGGCATGGCGGGCACCGGCTGGGTGGGCGCGGCCGGGCTGCTGGTGCTGCTGGCGGTGATGGCGTGGTTCGCCTACCTCAACTGGCCGGTACTGGACGGCTCGGGGCGGGCCCTGCGCGTCGCCGCGATGGTGCTGTTGGCGGCATTCGCCGCGGGTCACCTGTTTGGCCGGTTTTGACAATCGTTTTCATCTTCGTCCACACTTGAGGGGTGTTCGCCTCTCGTACCCCCGTTCGCGCGCTTCGTCGCGCCGTTCCCCTGACCGCCGTGACCGTGGCCGGGCTGCTCGGCCTGACCGCCTGCGGAGGCTCCGACGGCGCCGCCACCACGGGCGGCCGGGGCGGCGGTACCGAGGTGGTCGCGTCCTTCTACCCCATGGCCTGGCTGGCGCAGAAGGTCGGCGGCCCGGACGTGTCGGTCGCCACGCTCACCAAGCCCGGCGCCGAGCCGCACGACCTGGAGCTGACCCCGCGGCAGGTGGTCGACATCGGCGAGGCCGACTTCGCCGTCTACGTCAAGGGCGTGCAGCCCGCCGTCGACAAGGCCGTGGACCAGCACGCCAAGGACAAGTCGCTGGACGCCGCGAGCGCCGTCAAGACGCTGCCCGCCGCGGCCGGCGAGGACGGGCACGACCACGAGCACGGCCACGACGAGGGCCACGGCGAGGACGAGCACGGCCACGAGTCGGAGGTCTCCTACGACCCGCACGTGTGGCTGGACCCCAGCCGCATGGCCGCCATCGCCACCACGCTGGGCGACCGGCTCGCCGCCGCCGACTCCGCGCACGCGGCCGGGTACAAGTCCCGCGCGCAGGCGCTGGCGACCGAGCTGAACCGCCTCGACCAGGCGTTCCGGGACGGGCTGAAGTCCTGCCGGCGCGACACGATCGTCACCGCGCACGCCGCGTTCGGCTACCTGGCCGACCGGTACGGCCTCAAGCAGGTCTCCATCGCCGGGGTGGACCCGTCCAACGAGCCGTCCCCGGCCCGGCTGGGCGAGCTGAGCCGCGAGATCAAGGCCGCGGGCGCCACCACCGTGTTCACCGAGACGCTGGTCAGCCCCAAGGTGGCGCAGACCCTGGCCCGGGAGGCGGGCGTGCGCACCGCCGTCCTGGACCCGGTGGAGGGCGTCAAGGAGGGCTCCGGCGACGACTACATATCGATCATGCGCCGGAACCTGGACACGCTGCGACCCGCGCTGGAGTGCTCATGACCCCCGCCCCGCCCTTCCAGATGACCGGCGGCCGCGTCCGGTTCGACGGCCGCGAGGCGCTGCGCGGCGTCGACCTGCGGGTCGGCGACGGGGAGTTCGTGGCGGTGCTGGGCGCCAACGGGTCCGGCAAGTCCACCCTGGTGCGGGCGCTGCTCGGGCTCGTCCCGCTGTCGGGCGGGCGCACCGAGATCTACGGCGCCCCGCCCGCCCGGTTCCGCGACTGGAAGCGGATCGGGTACGTGCCGCAGCGGCTGCCGATGGGCGGCGGCGTGCCCGCGACCGTCCGCGAGGTCGTGGCGTCCGGCCGGGTGGCCCGGCAGTCGCGCTGGCGGCCCGCCTCGTCCGCCGACCGGGCCGCCGTGGACGCCGCGCTGCGCGCCGTCGGCCTGGCCGACCGGGCGCGCGACTCGGCGCACCTGCTGTCGGGCGGCCAGCAGCAGCGGGTGCTGATCGCGCGGGCGCTGGCGGGCGAACCCGACGCGCTGGTGCTGGACGAGCCGACCGCGGGCGTCGACGCCGCCAGCCAGGAGAGGCTGGCCGCCGTCCTCGGCGACCTGGCCCGCCAGGGCCGCGCGGTGGTGCTGGTGGCCCACGAGCTCGGGCCGCTGGAGCCGCTGGTCGACCGCGCCGTCGTCCTCGAGCACGGCCGCGTCGTGCACGAGGGCGCGCCGCTGACGCCGACCTGGACGGCGCACGCGCACGCCCCCCACGGTGAGATCGAGATGAGAGCCGGCTGACGATGCTGGACATGCTGCAGTACGACTTCATGAGGATCGCGCTGGTCAGCGCGGTCCTCATCGGCCTGACCGCCCCGGCGGTCGGCACCTTCATCGTCCAGCGCAGGCTGTCGCTGCTGGGCGACGGCGTCGGGCACATCGCGCTGACCGGGATCGGCCTGGCGCTGCTCACCGGCACGTCCCCGCTGCTGGGCGCGCTGGCGGTGTCGGTGCTCGGCGCGGTCGCGATCGAGGTGCTGCGCGCGCGCAGCCGCAGCGGCGGCGACGTGGCGCTGGCGATCCTGTTCTACGGCGGGCTGGCCGGGGGCGTGCTGCTGACCAACCTGGAGGGCGGCGGCACGAGCCTGCAGGCCTACCTGTTCGGGTCGATCAGCAGCGTGACCGCCCGCGACCTGTACGTGGTGGCGGGCCTGGCCGTGGTCGTCCTCAGCATCGTGCTGCTGTTCGGCCGGGAGCTGTTCCTGCTGTGCCAGGACGAGGACGTGGCGCGCGCGTCGGGGCTGCCCGTCCGGTTCCTCAGCGTGCTGATCGCGGCGACCGCCGCGGTCACCGTGGTCATCGCCATGCGCGCCATCGGGCTGCTGCTCGTCAGCGCGCTGATGATCGTCCCCGTGGCGGCCGCCCAGCAGGTGACGCGGGGCTTTCGCGCCACCATGCTGGTGGCGATGGGAGTCGGTGTACTGTCGGCGGTGACGGGGCTGGCGGGGTCGTTCCAGTACGATCTGCCGCCGGGTCCCTCGATCGTGCTGCTGGCCTTGGCGATCTTCCTGGCCGCGGTGGTCGGGGGTTCGGTGGTGCGCCGGCGCCGCGCGGTCCAGGCCCCGCTCCCCGGCGAGGCTCGGGCGGACGCGACAGCCGAGGCGGAGGTAAGAGGGGGATGACGACGACCCGCCGCAACGCGGTACGGCAGGCCCTGGCCAAGTGCGAGGGCTTCCGCAGTGCCCAGGACATCTACGCCGACCTGCGGGCGGGCGGTTCCAAGATCGGGCTGACCACGGTCTACCGGGCCCTGCAGGCGCTCAGCGACTCCGGCGAGGTGGACGTGCTGCGCACCGACGACGGCGAGGCCGTCTACCGCGCCTGCCGCAGCGAGGAGCACCACCACCACCTGGTCTGCCGCGGCTGCGGCCGCACCGTGGAGGTCGCGGGCCCGGCCGTGGAGAAGTGGGCCGACGCCGTGGGGGCCGAGCACGGGTTCGTGGACATCACCCACACCGTCGAGGTGTTCGGCACCTGCGCCGACTGCGCCGCGTCCGACGGCGCGTCCGGGAACGCGCCGGGCAGGGCGGCCGCGGGCAGATCCTGACGCGCTCTTGGGCAGCCCGCCGTAACCGGCGGACGGGGGCCATGGTGAAGAATCGAATCATGGCTACGACACGTACCGCGAACGCGCACTGGGAAGGGCCGCTGATGGGCGGCCAGGGCAAGGTCTCGCTGGACTCCTCCAAGGTCGGCACCTTCGAGGTGACCTGGCCGTCGCGGGCCGAGGAGCCCGACGGCCGCACCAGCCCGGAGGAGCTGATCGCCGCCGCGCACTCCACCTGCTACTCGATGGCCCTCTCGCACGGCCTGGCCGGCGCGGGCACGCCGCCGGAAAAGGTCGACACCCGCGCCGAGGTCACCTTCCAGCCGGGCGAGGGCATCACCGGCATCCACCTGACGGTGCGCGCGAGCGTGCCGGGCCTGTCGGCGGCCGACTTCGAGAAGGCCGCGCAGGACGCCAAGGCGGGCTGCCCGGTCAGCAAGGCCCTGGCCGGCACCAAGATCACCCTGGACGCCGCCCTGGTCTGACCCGCGCGAAACGGCGGCCCCGGCGTCAGCGTCCCGGGGCCGCCCTCATCGCGGCGTCACGGCGCCAGGCCGGGCCGGGCGGCGGGGCCGGTGCGCGGGACGCTGCGGCGGCCGTCGACCGAGACGGGGGCCTCCCCGGCGAGGCCGACGCGGTGCAGGCTGCGCGGGCGGTCGCCGAAGTCGTGCACGACACGATGCTGGGTGGCGCGGTTGTCCCAGATCGCCACGTCGCCGGGCGCCCAGTGCCAGCGCACCGTGTTCTCCAGCCGGGTCACGTGCTCCTGGAACAGGCGGATCAGCGCCTGGGAGTCGGCCCGGTCACTGAGGCCGACGACGGAACGGGCGAAGCCGCCGAGAAGGAGTGCGCGCTCCCCCGTCTCCGGATGCACCCGGACGACCGGATGCTCGGTCTCGAAGGTGACCGTGGTCAACGGCTCGCGGCGCCGCCGCCCTGCCCCGGTGGCGTGCGGACGGACGTAGTCGTACCTGTTGGTGTGCAGCGCCCACAGCCGGTCGGCGACCTCCCGCAGCTCGACCGGCAGGCCGTCGTAGGCGGCCGCGGTGTTGGCCCAGACGGTGTCGCCGCCGTGCGGCGGCACCCGCACCGCGCGCAGCACCGACGCCTTGGGCGGACGGTCGGTGAAGCTGGCGTCGGTGTGCCACTCGTCGGCGCGCCGGCCGGGGGCGTCGCCGACGTCCAGGACGTGCTCGTGGCCGTCGAGCGGGGGCAGAGTCGGATGCGCGGCGGTGGGCTCACCGAGCCTGCGGGCGAACTCGACCTGCCCGGCGGGGTCCAGATGATGCTGGTCACGGAAGAACAGCACCCTGTGGCGCAGCACCGCGTCCCAGATCCGCGCCACCACGCCGTCCGGCAGGTCGCCGCTCAGGCGCACGCCGGAGACGACGGCGCCGATGCGGCCGGCCACCGGCGTGACGCGCGGCGGCCCGGCCGCCGTGGCGCGGGCTGAGTCCAGGACCCGATGCGACATGGGCACGACCGTACGCGGCACGGCACATCTAGTCAACTTAACAGATAGGAATTGTGAATTAGCGCCAACGGCGAGGGTGCGGGGAACACCCTGCCGAGAAACGCGGGCCGCGCGGGCCGGACCGTCAGGTGGCCGGGGCGGGCGCCACGGGGTTGGGCACCGCGCCGCCGTAGCGCCGGTCACGCGAGGCGTACAGCTCGCACGCGTGCCACAGGTGCCGCCGGTCGAAGTCGGGCCACAGCGTGTCGAGGAAGACCATCTCGGCGTACGCCGACTGCCACAGCAGGAAGTTGGAGATGCGCTGCTCGCCGGACGAGCGCAGGAACAGGTCCACATCGGGGATGTCCGGCTCGTCCAGGTAGCGGGCGAACAGCTTCTCGTCGACCTTGTCCGGCGACAGCCGGCCGTCGCGCACGTCCCGGGCGATGGCGGCGGCCGCGTCGGCGATCTCGGCCCGGCCGCCGTAGTTGACGCAGAACTGCAGGGTCAGCACCTTGTTGTTCCGCGTCATCTCCTCGGCCGTCTCCAGCTCCTTGATGACGCTGCCCCACAGCCGCGGCCGCCGTCCCGCCCAGCGCACCCGCACGCCCATCGCGTGCAGCTGGTCGCGGCGGCGCCGGATGACGTCGCGGTTGAAGCCCATGAGGAAGCGCACCTCGTCGGGCGAGCGCTTCCAGTTCTCGGTGGAGAAGGCGTACGCCGACAGGTAGGGGACGCCCAGCTCGATCGCCCCCATGATCACGTCGAAGAGGGACTCCTCCCCCATCTTGTGCCCCTCGGTGCGCGGCAGGCCCCGCTGCTTGGCCCAGCGCCCGTTGCCGTCCATCACGATGGCCACGTGCCGGGGCACCAGGTCCGCCGGGATGGCGGGCGGCCTCGCGCCGCTGCGGTGCGGTACCGGGGGCTGTACGGCCCTTGTCAAACTCGCTCCCTGTGGTCGGTCGTGTCGTCCGCCTCGGCGCCGCCGGCGTCCCCGCCCCGTCCGTCCGGATACGACTCGCGCGCCACGTGCCGCAGCGACCGGATGCCGTGCTCCAGATGCCACTGCAGGTACGCCGCCACGAGGCCGCTGCACTCTACCCGGTGCCGTGGCTCGCTGCCGTCGGCCAGCTCCCAGTCGCCGCGCAGCAGCGCCAGCATCAGCGCGAACGTCGGCGGCGCCGGGGTGGCCGCGCCCGGCTGGCGGCAGCGCGCGCACACCGCGCCGCCCGCCGGGATGGCGAACCCGCGCAGCTGCCCGCGCGTGCCGCACCGGCAGCACTCGTCGATGGCCGGGGCCCACCCGGCGACCGACAGCGAACGCAGCAGGAACGCGTCAAGCACCAGCCGCGGGTCGTGGGCGCCCTCCGCCAGGGTGCGCAGCCCGCCCACCAGCAGCAGGAACTGGCGCAGCGCGGGCTCGCGCTCCTCGGCGGTGAGCTTCTCGGCGGTCTCCAGCATCGCCGTCCCGGCGGTGTAGCGCGGGTAGTCGGCGACCAGCTGCTGCCCGTACGGCCGCAGCGTCTCGGCCTGGGTGATCAGGTCGAGCGAACGCCGCTCGTACAGCTGCAGGTCCACGTGCGTGAACGGCTCCAGCCGCGCCCCGAAGCGGGACTTGGTCTTGCGGACCCCCTTGGCGGCCGCGCGGATGCGCCCCATGCGCCGGGTCAGCACCGTCACGATGCGGTCGGCCTCGCCCAGCTTCTGGGTGCGCAGGACGATGCCTTCGTCGCGGTAGAGGGTCACCCGCCCATTCTCCCGCACTTCGCCCGCCCGGGAGACGACCCCCGGCGGTGTCGGGCCCGCGGGTATACGTGCCCCCGGCGTCCGGGAGACCCTCTCATTACCGTCCGTGACCGGAATAGGCCGCATCCGTAGCCCGGAACCTGTGGCCCCGCCCACGTGGAACTGGCAGCGTTGTTCCATGAGATGCACAATCGTGCCACCGCACATGCTCGAACGGCTCGCCGGCGGCGATGACCCGGCGCTGCGCGAGATGGCCCGCCGCACCCTCACCTTCAGCTCCGCCGCCCGGACGCAGCGCCGGACGCTGGCCGTGAGCACGCCGTCCCCGGCGGAGGACTTCGTCCCCAAGCGCACCATCTACGACGCCGGGCAGCGCGAGGACCTGCCCGGCCGCGAGGTGCGCGCCGAAGGGCAGGAGGCCACCGGCGACACCGCCACCGACCAGTCCTACGACTGGCTCGGCGTGACGTTCGACTTCTTCGAGTCCGCCTACCGTCGTGACTCCATCGACGGCGCCGGGCTGCCGCTGCTGTCCACCGTCCACTACGGTCGCGACTACGCCAACGCCTTCTGGGACGGCCAGCAGATGGTGTACGGGGACGGCGACGGCACGGTGTTCCTGGGCTTCACGGAGCCGCTGGACGTCACCGGGCACGAGCTCACGCACGGCGTCACCCAGTACACGGCCAATCTGGACTACTACGGGCAGTCCGGCGCGCTCAACGAGTCGGTCTCCGACGTGTTCGGCTCGCTGATCAAGCAGTCGCACCTCGGGCAGACCGCCGACCAGGCCGACTGGCTGATCGGGCAGGGCCTGCTGGGCGACAGCGTGAACGGCGTGGCGCTGCGGTCGATGAAGGAGCCGGGCACCGCCTACGACGACCCGCGTCTGGGCAAGGACCCGCAGCCCGGCCACATGGACGACTACGTGGAGACCTACCGCGACAACGGCGGCGTCCACATCAACTCCGGCATCCCCAACCGGGCGTTCTACCTGGCGGCCACGGCGATCGGCGGGCACGCCTGGGAGAAGGCGGGCCGGATCTGGTACGACACGCTCACCGGCGGCGGCCTGTCCACCGAGGTGGACTTCGCGGGGTTCGCCGCCGAGACCGTCAAGACCGCCACCCGGCTGTACGGCGCGGACGCCGCCGAGACCGCCGCGGTGAAGGAGGCGTGGTCCGGGGTAGGCGTGCGGGCATGACATCGGACGAAGGACAGGCGACGTGGCGCGGCCCCCTCCGCGCCCGCCCGGGGCGTCACGGAGGTGACCGGCGGCACCGATGAGGCAACCGGAGGCAGAGTGAAGGTCACAGTGGTCCGCAGCGGCGGGTTCGCCGGGATCGAGCAGCGGGCCGAGTCCGACAGCGTCAGCGACCCGATGCTGGCACGGCTGGTCGACCGGGTGGACCTCAGCGCCGTGCCTCCACCCGGACGCATACCCGACCAGTTCCTCTACGACATCGACATCGACGGCGACACCGCCACCGTCGGGGAGGCCCAGCTTCAGGGGCCGCTGCGCGAACTGGTCCACCACGTCCTGGGGCGCGCGCGCTGATCCGCCGGCGCGGTGACGCGGTGAGAGACGGGTCCGCCGGTATGGCGCACCCGATGGCCTGGCGGGTGCCGCGCCGCCCCGCCAGGCCACCGGGGCCGTCTCAGCGCGGGCCGGCGGCGTCCGTCTCGGCGGCGGCGCGGGCCACGCGGTTGACCGCGGACAGGATGGCCTTGAGCGAGGCGGTGACGATGTTGCCGTCGATGCCGACGCCCCACACCGCCGTGCCCTCCACGTCGCACTCGACGTAGGCGGCGGCGCGGGCGTCGCCGCCGGCGCTCATCGCGTGCTCGGCGTAGTCCAGGACCCGTACCCGCACGCCGACGGTGGCCAGCGCCGCCTCGAACGCCGACACCGGGCCGTTGCCGACGCCCTCGATCTCGCGGATCTCCCCGTCGACACGGACGTCGCAGCTCAGCACGTCCTTCTCGTCCACCCGGGAGACCGCGCGGTGGGCCAGCAGCCCGACCCGCGGCCCGTTGGCCAGGAACTCGGCCTCGAAGATCTCCCACATCCGCTCGGCGGTGACCTCGCCGCCCGTGGCGTCGGTGTGCCGCTGCACCACCCGGGAGAACTCGATCTGCAGGCGCCGCGGCAGGTCCAGCGAGTGCTCGTGCTTCATCACGTACGCCACGCCGCCCTTGCCGGACTGGCTGTTGACGCGGATGACGGCCTCGTAGGTGCGGCCCACGTCCCTGGGGTCGATCGGCAGGTACGGCAGCTCCCAGCGGAACTCGTCCACCGGCACCCCGGCCTCGGCGGCGTCGGCCTCCAGCGCCGCGAACCCCTTCTTGATGGCGTCCTGGTGGGAGCCGGAGAAGGAGGTGTAGACCAGGTCGCCCGCGTAGGGGTGCCGCTCGTGCACCGGCAGCTGGTTGCAGTACTCGACGGTGCGGCGGATCTCGTCGATGTCGGAGAAGTCGATCTGCGGGTCGACGCCCTGGGAGAACAGGTTCATGCCCAGCGTGACCAGGCACACGTTGCCGGTGCGCTCGCCGTTGCCGAACAGGCAGCCCTCCACCCGGTCGGCCCCGGCCATGACCGCCAGCTCGGCCGCCGCCACGCCGGTGCCGCGGTCGTTGTGCGGATGCACCGACAGGCACACGTGCTCGCGCCGCGACAGGTTGCGGCTCATCCACTCGATCTGGTCGGCGTACACGTTGGGCGTGGACCGCTCGATGGTGGACGGCAGGTTCAGGATGATCTCGCGGTCCGGGCCGGGCTCCCAGACGTCCATGACGGCCTCGCAGACCTCCAGGGCGAAGTCCAGCTCGGTGTCGATGAAGATCTCCGGCGAGTACTCGTAGCCGAAGTCGCAGTCGCCCAGGTACTGCCCGGCGTACTTCATGACCTGCCGCGTGCCCTCGACCGCGAGGTCCTTGCACTCGTCGCGGCCGATGCCGAACACCACGCGGCGGAACAGCGGCGCGGTGGCGTTGTACAGGTGGACGGTGGCGCGCTCGGCCCCCACCAGGGACTGCACGGTGCGCTCGATCAGTTCCTCGCGCGCCTGGGTCAGCACCGAGATCCGCACGTCGTCGGGGATCCGGTCCTCCTCGATCAGGCGGCGGACGAAGTCGAAGTCGGTCTGGCTGGCGGAGGGGAACCCGACCTCGATCTCCTTGTAGCCCATCCGCACCAGCAGCTCGAACATCTTCAGCTTGCGGTGCCCGTCCATCGGGTCGATCAGGGCCTGGTTGCCGTCGCGCAGGTCGGTGGACAGCCACCGCGGCGCCTGGGTGATCGTCTTGCCCGGCCAGGTGCGGTCCGGCAGGTCGACCGGGGTGAACGGCCGGTAGCGGTGCACGGGCATGCCGGACGGCTTCTGAGAATTCATGGTGTGGAGGAGCCCTCTGTGCTCGAAAAAAGTCCTGGCGGCCGACGCTCAGGTCAAAGCCCCGCAGCGAGGGAGCCGACCTGTCTACAGGCCCCCGCTGCGGCCGCTAAGGAGAAGCAGCTCGCGGAGCACGGGTGCAAAGCTAACAGATCTCATCCATGTAA
Organism: Actinomadura miaoliensis; assembly: GCF_039536785.1. Taxonomy (NCBI): domain Bacteria; kingdom Bacillati; phylum Actinomycetota; class Actinomycetes; order Streptosporangiales; family Thermomonosporaceae; genus Actinomadura; species Actinomadura miaoliensis. The sequence continues at coordinate 74,943 of NZ_BAAAZG010000026.1, read as the reverse complement.
CGGAAACCGCGTCCGCCATCTGAGACCCGCGGCGCCGCGCCGCGACGCGCCGTCACGGGCCGGCCGGACGGTCGCCCGGGACGGCCCCGGGGATCAGCACCGACAGGCAGGTGACGCAGCCCTCCAGCGCCTCGAACTCGCTGATGTCGACGCGGGTGACGCGCCAGCCGTCGGCGGCGAGGCGTTCGGCGGTGCGCGGCGCGGAGGCGGCCAGCAGCACGTGGTCGGGGCCGAGCACCACCACGTGCGCGCCGGCGGGTTCGGGCGCCACCCGCAGGCCCGGCAGCACCGAGGTGTCGACGTGCTGGGGCAGGCCGATGAGCGACCCGTCGGGCAGCGCCGTCATCGCCGACTTCAGGTGCAGGCGGCCGTCGACGGCGACGGGCACCACCCGGCGCGCCCCGAGCAGCCGGGCCAGCTCGCAGATGCCCTCCTCGTTGGTGCGTCCGCTGCGTCCCACGTAGACGGTGCCGCCCGCCTGCAGCACGTCGCCGCCGTCCAGGGTGGCCGGCGCCTCGACGCGGGCCACCCGCAGGCCGAGTTCGCGCACGAGCTTCTCGGTCGCGACCGTCTCGCCGCGCCGCCGCGGCGCCCCGGACCGGCACAGCACGGCCAGGTCGCCGCACACCACGACGGTGTCCTCGACGAACACCGCGTCGGGGTGGGCGTCGGACGGTTCGACGGCGCGCACCCGCCAGCCCGCGTCCGCCAGCGCCGCCACGTACTCGGCGTGCTGGCGCATCGCGAGCCCGACGTCCACGGGGCGGCGCTGGAGATGCGTGACGATCCCCTCGGCCAGCCGCGGCCCCGGCGCGCGCACCAGGGCCGTGCCCGGCTGCGCCGGGGTCACTTGGACGCGCCCTCGGTGGTGACGATCACGCCGAGCGCGTGCGCCCGGGACATGCCCAGCAGGTGGGCGACGTGGTGCAGGGTCTGCCGCTCCCGCTCGGTGAGCGGGCCGTCGGCGAGCCCGATGCGGACGGCCTGCGCCAGGAACCACTCCTTGGCCTCGACCGCGAGCTGCCCTCCGGCGCGGGAGATCTCCTCCTCCAGGAACTCCGGCCGCAGCCGCAGGTCGGCGTCGACCGCCTCGTCGTCGTAGTAGCCGTCCCCGTACCCGGTGACGGCCTCGATCGCCCGCGCGCGGGCCGCGCCGTCGGACGGGTCGCCCGCCCGCAGCACCAGGCCGGCCGCGGCGCGCATGCCCGCCGGGAGCGCGGCGGCCATCTGCTGCGCGGTCGGCGCGCGCAGCACCGACGGGGCGAACCGCGTCCGGCAGGTCCGGCACTCGACGACCTCCCCCACCTGGCCGAGCGGGATCACCGGCAGGAAGAACAGCGTGAACCAGCGCCGTCCCGTCCGCCGCCGGTAGGCCCGGTCGCCGCCGCAGCGCGGGCAGTGGAACGTGCCCTCGCTGACCGTGCGGAAGAACACCGACAGGCCGAAAATTAGCAACACCGGGCCTCTCCTCCCGTATCGGGCTCCACTCCAACGTACCGATGTCCGCCGACCGCCGTGCCCGTCCGGGACGACGCGGTGGCCGCGCCTTACGCTGGGTTTGTGAGCGGTGACCTTGAACGCGAAGGGGACGACGCGCGGCGGCCGGACGGCCGGCCCGCCGTGGAACGGTCCGTTCCGGAGACGGGGCGTCCGGACTTCCTGCCGCCGTCCGGCGGTCACCCGCGGCTCGGGCAGGCGCTCGTGCCCCCGGCCCAGCCTCTGGTCCCGTCCGTCGAGCCGCCCGCGCCCCGTACCCCGTTCTGGGCGGGGACGCTGTGGAACGTCGGGGTGCTGGTCGCGGCGGCCGTGCTGCTGGTGTCGGCGTTCCTGCCGTGGGTGGCTGCGCGGGTGGTGCTGAGCGCCTTCGGCCAGACGATGACGCGCGACCTGGGCTCGGCGACGGGCCTGGACGCCGACGGGATGATCGCGGCGATCCCCGTCCTGGCCCTGGCCGCGCTGGGCATGGCGTTCTGGGGCCTGATCACCGGCGACCCGCGCGTCTCGTCGCTCACCGCCGTCCCCGGCGGGATGGCGCTGGTCACGTCCGGCATCTTCCTGATGCGCCTGGACGAGACGCGGCACCAGCTCGTCGGCCCTGACACGCCCTTCGGCTACGAGATCGTCCCGGCGTACGGCTGGTACCTGGCGGTGGCGGCGTCCCTGCTGGTGCTGGGCTTCGGCCTCGCCCGCCCCGTCGTCGCCCGGGTGAGCTCGTCGCAACCCGCCGCCCGGCCCGCTCCTCCCCGGCCCCCGCAGCCCCCGCAGCCCCAGTGGTACGACGCCCGGCCGCCCGCCCCCGAGCCGGCCGCCGAGCAGCCCGTGGCGCGTCCGGACGCGCCCGGCGCCGAACAGAAGCAGGCCGCCGAGCCTCAGGAGACCCAGCAGAAGCAGGCCGCCGAGCCGGAGGAGCCCGGCCCCGAGCCGAAGCCCGGCACGGCAGACGAGCCCAACAAAACAGACCAGCCCGGCAAGAAAGGCGAGCCCGGCAAGTCCGCGACATGGTCGCCGCCGTGACCGAGGGCCGGCCGGGTCACCTCGGGGGGCGTGTCGGGATCAGTCGTAGAAGCCCAGGCGGCGCAGCTGCTTGGGGTCGCGTTGCCAGTCCTTGGCGACCTTGACCCGCAGATCGAGGTAGACCTTGGTGCCCAGCAGGGCCTCGATCTGGCGGCGGGCCTGGGCGCCGACCACCTTCAGCCGCGCACCCTTGTGGCCGATGATGATGCCCTTCTGGCTCGGCCGCTCGACGAACAGGTGCGCGTACACGTCGACCAGGTCGTCGCGGCCCTCGCGCGGCGCCATCTCCTCCACCACCACGGCGATGGAGTGCGGCAGCTCGTCGCGCACGCCCTCCAGCGCGGCCTCGCGGATGAGCTCGGCGACCAGCACCTGCTCGGGTTCGTCGGTCAGGTCGCCCTCGGGGTACAGCGCCATGCCCTCGGGCAGACGGGAGATCAGCAGGTCGGCGACCACGTCCACCTGGTAGCCGCTCTCGGCCGAGCACGGGACGATGTCGGCGAACTCGCCGAGCTCCTGGACGGCCAGCAGCTGCGCGGCGACCGTCTCGGGGTCGGCCAGGTCGGTCTTGGTGACGATCGCGACGACGGGCGTGCGCCTGACGTTGGCCAGCTCGCGGGCGATGAACCGGTCGCCGGGCCCGACCGGCTGGTCGGCGGGCACGCAGAACCCGATGACGTCGACCTCGGTCAGCGTGGAGCGCACCAGGCTGTCCAGCCGCTCCCCCAGCAGCGTGCGCGGCTTGTGCAGGCCGGGGGTGTCCACGACCACCAGCTGCGCGTCGGGCCGGTGCACGATGCCGCGGATCGCCCGTCGGGTGGTCTGCGGGCGGTCGCTGGTGATCGCGACCTTGGTGCCGACCAGGGCGTTCATCAGCGTCGACTTCCCCACGTTCGGCCGCCCCACGAAGCAGGCGAACCCGGATCTGAACGTCGCCCCCTCCTCGGGCGCCGTCCCCTCGGGGTCGCCCGGCGATGTCACCCTGTCAGCTCTCACGCCGTCAATTGTCCCTCACCCGGGCGGACGTCCAGGACGCGGTGTCAGGCGGCGGGGGCGCCGAGGGCCCGCAGGGCGTCGCGGGCCACCGCCGCCCAGTGCGCCGAGCCGACCGATTCCGCGACCTCGGCGGCACGGCGGTAGTGGGCGGCGGCACGGTCGGGAAGCTCCAGGTAGGCGGCCAGGTCGCCGAGGGTGTGCGCGACTGGCCCGATCGTGGCGACGGCGGTGGCGGCGCCGGTGACGTGGCCCTCGTACGGCAGCAGCGCCTCGTACATCTCCGCGGCCAGGTCCCGCTGGTCCAGGGCGATGGCGCGGTGGCCGCGCACGGCCGTGACCAGGTCGAAGAAGTAGTCGACGCGACCCGGGCCCGCTTCGGCGGCGACCCGGCGGGCCTCGGCCACGCGGCCCGCGCCGGCCAGCGCCAGCGCGTAGACGTCGGCGGTGGCGCCGACGTGCGGCCACTGCCGCCACACCCAGCGCGCCTCGTCGACCAGTTCCCCGGCCCGTCCCTGCATCAGCCGCAGCGCGAACACGCCGAGGAACTGCATGCCGCGTTCGCTGCTCCAGATGCCGGTGCGTCCGATGGCCCTGCCCACCTCGGCGTAGACGCGTTCGGCATCCTCGTAGCGGGCGGCGAACGCGTGGCCGAGCGCGCGGAACCAGCCGGCGATCTGCGCCAGCAGCGGCATGTCGTACCGCTCGGCCAGGCGCCGGCCCGCCTCCAGGTGCTCCTGCGCGGCGTCCAGGTCCAGGGCGGCGACGGCGGCCTGGTGGATCTGCAGATGGGCCAGGACGGCGTAGACGGCCAGGTCGTGGTCGGTGGCCAGCCGCAGCAGTTCCATGCCGAGGGCGCGGCGCAGCTCGTGGTCGTCCGGGCCCCGGTAGGCGTTGAGGAAGCGGCCGTTGAGCGCCACGGCCAGCAGTTCGGGACGGCCGAGGCGGCGGGCGGCCGCCAGCGCCTCCTCGGCGGCGCGGACGTTGCGGTCGCTCGGCTCCCCGTCCAGCTCGATCGCCAGTGTGGTGAGCAGCCGCACGCGCAGCTCCTCGGCCGCGGCGGGCAGCCGGGCCAGGGCCTCCTCGGCGGCGTCGATGACGTCCCGGTCCAGCATGCCGTACTCGCGGCTGGTCCACAGGGTCGGCACGTCGAAGGCGACGATGACCCGGGCGAGCAGCTCGGGGTCGCCGGACGCGCGGGCGGCCGCGATGGCGCCGCGCCGCCGTTCCCGCGCCCGCACGACCTGACCGGCCAGCGCGCACGCGCGGATCGCGGCGGCCTCGGCCGTCAGGCGTTCGCGGACGGTCCCGGCCTCGGGCCGGTCGCGCAGCGTGTCGGCGACCTGCCGCCACAGCTCGGCCGCGGCCTGGTGGGCGAAACGCGTCTCGGCCGCGGCGGCGGCGAGCCGGGCGTAGTGGACGGCCTTGCCCGGCTCGGTCCCGGCGGCCAGGTAGTGGTGGGCGATGGCGGCCACCTCGCCGGGACGGTGCCGTTCCAGCGCGGCGGCCAGGCGGCCGTGCATCCGGGTGCGGCGGGCGTGCGACAGCTCCCCGGCGAGGGCGTCGCGGACCAGCGCGTGCGCGAAGCGGATGCGCCCGGCGGCGGGCTCGACCACCAGGCCCGCGGCGAGCGCGGCGTCCACCGCGTCGATCACCGCGTCCTCGCCGGCGCCGGACGCGTCGGCCAGCACGGGCAGGTCGGCGTCGCGGCCCAGCACCGCCGCGTACCGCAGCGCCTGCCGGGCGGGCTCGGGCAGCCGGGCGACGCGGCGGCGCAGCACGTCCCCGACGCCCGCCGGGACGCCCCGCACGGCCGCGGCGACCCCCTCGGCGTCCACCAGGCGGGCGGTCTCGCGGGCGAAGAACGGGTTGCCGCCGGTGCGTTCGGCGATGGCGGCCAGCGCCCCCTCGTCCACCTCGGCGGCGCAGGTGGCGCGCACCAGCGCGGCCACGTCGGCGGCGGCCAGGCCGGACAGCTCGACCCGCACCGGCTCCCGGCGGGCCAGGACGGCCAGGGCGGCGGCGAGCCGCTCGGGCGTCTCGGTCTGCCGGTACGTGCCGACGATCATGACGGGCCGGTCGCGCAGCCGCGGCGCCAGCTGGGCGAGCAGGTCGAGGGTCTCCTGGTCGGCCCAGTGCAGGTCGTCCTGGACGAGCAGGAGCGGCGCCTCCCCGGCGAGCCGGGCGAGGTAGTCGCCGACGGCCAGGTGCAGCCGGAACCGTCCGCTGGTGACGTCGCCGTCCCGCACGGTGGCGGCGCCGCCGTGACCGTCGGCGAGGAGCGGGCCGAGGCGGCGGGCCAGGTCATCGCCGGGCGGCCGCGCTGCGGCCAGATCTTGCAGCAGCTCGGCCCACGGCCAGGCCGCCGGGGCGCCGCCGGTCTCGGGCGCCCGGCCCCAGCCGCACGTCCACCCGTCGCCCGCAAGGGCCTGCGCGAGCCGTTCGACCAGGGAGGTCTTGCCCATGCCCGCGTCCCCGCTGACGAGCGCGACGACGCAGCGTCCGGCGGCGGCGGCGCGGGCGGCGTCGGCGAGACGGGCCAGTTCGGTCTCGCGTCCGAAGAACGGCGTCCCGCCCGGCAGCGGCGGCTCGGCAGGGACGGCGGGGGCGAGCCGCAACTTTGGCCGGTCCGGGGCCGGGAGGACGCCGTCGTCGAGGTGCGGGTCCTGAGCGAGGATGTCGGCCTCCAGGCGCCGCAGCGCCGGTCCCGGGTCGACGCCCAGCTCCTCGGTCAGGGCGGCGCGGGCCCGGCGCAGCGCCCCCAGGGCATCGCCCTGACGGCCCGTCCGGTAGAGGGCCAGCGCCAGCAGCCGCCACGCCTCCTCGCGCAGCGGATGGTCGGCGGCGTGGGCCTCCAGGTCGGGGACGGCCTCGGCCGCCGCGCCCAGGCGCAGCATGGCCTCGGCGCGCCGTTCGACGGCGAGGCGGCGCCGCTCGTCCAGCCGGTTCGCCTCCGCCGCGGCCCAGGGCAGGTCGGCGAACTCGGCGTAGGCGGGGCCGCGCCACTGCCCCAGCGCGTCCTCGGCCCGGCGGCGCGCCCCGGCCGCGTCGCCGGCGTCCAGCGCCTCGGCCGCCCGGTCGACCAGCGCGTCGAACCGCCAGGCGTCGACGTCGTCCACCGGCAGCCGCAGCACGTATCCGGGCGGCGCCGTCACGAGCACGCGGGCGGGGCTGCGCGGTGGACGCGCCGGTTCCAGCGCGCGCCGCAGATGGGAGACGAACGACTGCAGCCCGGCCAGGGCGCGCGGCGGCGCCCCGCCGGGCCACAGATCCACCACGAGCCGCTCGGCCGGGACCATCAGCCCGTGCGCCGCGACCAGCCTGGCCAGCACGGACCGCTGGCGGGGCCCGCCGAGGTCGGCCGCCGCCCCGCCGACCCGCACCTCGAAGCTGCCGAGCACGCGAATGATCGCCATTTCCCGGCCAGCGTAAACCGCCCCCCGGCGGAGGCCGCGCCGGGCCGCCCCGTACGGCCCGGCGCGGCACGGCGGCGCGTTAGGCGCGGCTGGGCTCGCGCTCGGCGACGGCCGCGTCCGCCGACTCGGGGGCCGCGCCGCCGTGCACGTCGATCGCCGGCAGCACCCGCTCCAGCGGACGCGGCAGCCACCAGTTGGCCCGTCCCAGCAGCGTCATCGCGGCGGGCACCAGCACCAGCCGCACCACGGTGGCGTCCAGCGCGACCGCCACGGCCAGCCCGACGCCCATCTGCTTGATCACCAGCCCGGGGTCCAGGGCGAACCCGAGGAACACCGCCACCATGATGATCGCGGCGCTGGAGATGACGCGTCCGGTGGCGGCCAGGCCGACGCCGACCGAGCCGCGCGCGTCCCCGGTGCGCAGCCACTCCTCCCGCACCCGCGACAGCAGGAACACCTCGTAGTCCATGGACACGCCGAACAGCACCGCGAACATCAGCAGCACGATGAAGCTGGACACCGGCACGCTGTGCGGCAGGCCCAGCAGCTCGGCGCCCCAGCCCCACTGGAACACCGCCGTCAGCACCCCGTAGGCCGCGCCGATCGACAGCAGGTTCATCGCGGCGGCCTTCAGCGGCGTCACCAGCGACCGGAACACCACCATCAGCATGAGGAACGAGGTGGCGACGACCACGCCGATCACCGGCCACAACCGCTCGTCCAGCACCCGCGCCAGATCCACGTAGATCGCCGTGAACCCGGTGACCTCGGCACCGTCCGGCAGCGCGTCGGCGCGGATCCGCTCGACCAGCCCGGTGACCCGCTCGTCCTGCGGCCCGTAGGCGGGGACGACCGGCACCACGGCGGCGCTGCGATCGGGGGACAGCCGCGCGGGCGGCACGGCCACCACGCCCTCCGTGGCGGCGAGCCGGTCGCGCAGCGCGGGCAGCCCGGCGGGGTCGGCGCGCCGCAGGTCCACCGTCACCAGCAGCGGGCCGTTGGCGCCCGGCCCGTACGCCTCGGCCATCAGGTCGTACGCGCGGCGCACGGTGTTGGACGTCGGTTCGCTGCTGGCGTCGCTCGGCCAGGTGCGCATGTCCAGGGCGGGCGCGGCCAGCGTCAGCATGAGCACCAGCGCGGCGAGCAGCCACGCCCAGGGACGGCGCGCCACCCCGTCGGCCCACCGCCGCACGCGCGGCGACTCCACGGCGATCTTCGCCCCGGCGGCGCGGTCGCGCCTGCGCAGCACCCGCCGGCCCGCCAGGCCCAGCACGGCCGGCAGCAGCGTCACCGCGCTCGCCACGGTCGCGGCGACGACGATCCCGGTGGTGAACCCCATGGTGATGAACACCGGAATGCGCGACAGCAGCAGCCCGCACAGCGCCAGCAGCACCGTCACCCCCGCGAAGATCACCGACTGGCCCGCGGTGGCGGTGGCGCGGCCGACCGACTCGGGCACGTCCAGCCCCTCGGCCAGGCCCTCGCGATGCCGGGTGAGGATGAACAGCGCGTAGTCGATGCCGACGCCCAGCCCCACCATGATCGCCATGGTCGGCGCGGTCGTCGCCACGTTGGTGAACGCCGCCACGATGGTGATGCCCGACACCCCGGCGCCCAGCCCGGCCAGCGCCACCACCAGCGGCAGGCCCGCCGCCACCACCGACCCGAACGCCAGCAGCAGGATGACCAGCGCCGCGCCGACGCCCACCGCCTCGGCCGCACCGCCCGGCGCGGTGACGTTCTCGGGCACCATCCCGCCGAACTCGACCTGGTACCCGGCCGCCTCCAGGGGCCCGGCGGCCTCGCGCAGCCGGTCCAGCGTCGGCCCGGGCTTCAGGTCGGTGACGGGCACGTCGTAGCGGACCGTGAAGTACGCGGTGGCGCCGTCGCGGCTCGGCTGCGGCGGCTCCACCACGCTGACGTGCGGCAGGCGCGCCAGCCGGGCCCCGGCGTCGGCCAGCCGCGCCTGGTCGACGCGCCCCCGCTCGGCGTGCACCACGACCCGGGCGTCGGCCCCCGACAGCGCCGGGAAACGATCCCTCAGCAGGTCCGTGGCCCGCTGCGAGCCCGTGCCGGCGAGGGTGTAGTCGTCGTGCAGCGCGCCCCCGGCGACGCCCGCGACGCCGCCGACCGCCCCCACCAGCACCACCCAGATGACGATCATCCGCCAGGGACGCAGCGCGGCGGCCCGTCCCAGGCGGTAGAGCAGACGTGACATTCCGGCTCCCCGTGCGTGAATGGACGCACCGAGCGTCGCCGCCCGCCCTTGCCGTCCACTTGCCGCCCACTTGCGGCCCGCGCCCCTGGACGCCTGACCCGCGCCCCGGGGCCCGGGGACGGCGCTCTAGGCTGGGCACCGTGAGCGAACTGAGCGCCGAGGACAGCAAGATCATCACGTTGGCCCGGTCCACCCGGGCCCGCACCGGCGCCGCCGAGGGCGCGGCCGTCCGCGACGACACCGGCCGCACCTACGCGGCCTGCACCGTTGACCTGCCGTCGCTGAAGCTGTCGGCCCTGCAGGTGGCCGTGGCCATGGCCGTGTCCAGCGGCGCCGACGACCTGGAGGCCGCCGCCCTGGTCACCGCCGACGACACCGCCCGCGACGCCGACATCGCCGCCGTCCGCGACCTCGGCGCCAAGGCCCCCCTGCTGGTCGCGGCGCCCGACGGCACCCTGCGCGGCACCGTCCAGCCCGGCTGACCCTGCGCTCGGACTGCCGCACGCGCCGCCTAAGGCCTCAGGTCGTCAGGGCCTCAGGTCGTCGACTCGGCGCGTTCGGCGGTCTCCTCCCGGGGCTCGGTGCGGACCCGCCGCACCAGCACCGTCCCGATGCGGTTGCGCCGCCCGGCGATGCTCTCGGCGCGCAGCGTCAGGCCCGCCACCCCGGCCGTGGCGCCCTCGATGGGCACGCGGCCCAGCGCGTGGGCCAGCAGCCCGCCGACGGTCTCGACCTCCTCGACGTCGATCTCCACGTCGAACAGCTCGGCCAGGTCCTCCACGGGCAGCCGGGCGGTGACCCGGGCGGTGTCGTCGTCCAGCCACTCCACCCGGGGCGCCTCGACGTCGTACTCGTCGGCGATCTCCCCGACGATCTCCTCGAGGATGTCCTCGATGGTGACCAGCCCGGCGGTGCCGCCGTACTCGTCGATCACGATCGCCAGGTGGATCTGCCGGGCCTGCATCTCGCGCAGCAGCTCGTCGATGGGCTTGCTGTCGGGCACGTAGGTGGCCGGACGCATCACCGAGGACACCTTCTCGGAGGTCTCCCCGCCGGGGCTCTCGTGGACGCGGCGCACCACGTCCTTCAGGTAGGCGATGCCGACGACGTCGTCCTCGTTCTCCCCCACCACCGGGATGCGGGAGAAGCCGCTGCGCAGCGCCAGCGACATCGCCTGCCGCAGCGTCTTGCCGCGCTCGATGAACACGATGTCGGTGCGCGGCACCATGACCTCGCGCACCAGCGTGTCGCCCAGCTCGAACACCGAGTGGATCATCTGCCGCTCGCCCGGCTCGATCAGGCTGCGCTGCTCGGCCAGGTCGACCAGGTCGCGCAGCTCGGCCTCGGAGGCGAACGGGCCCTCGCGGAACCCGCGGCCCGGCGTCAGCGCGTTGCCCAGCCAGATCAGCAGCCGCGGCAGCGGCCCGAACACCCGCGTCACGGGATGGATCACCGCGGCCCCGGCCAGCGCGATCCGGTCGGCGTGCTGCAGGCCCAGCGTGCGCGGGCCCACCCCGACCGCCACGTAGCTCACCACGATCATGATCGCGGCGGCCACCACGTAGGCCCGCCAGGTCTCGTCCAGCCACGCGATGCACAGGTCGGCGACCAGCACGGTCGCCACCAGCTCGCAGCTGATCCGCAGCAGCAGGACCATGTTGACGTACCGCGCCGGGTCGGCGACCACCTCGGCCAGCCGCCGGGCCCCGCGCCGCCCATCCCGCAGCAGCTCCTCGACCCGGACGCGCGACACCCGGGCCAGCGCCGCCTCGGTGCCGGCCAGCAGCCCGGCCAGGACCACCAGCCCGGCCGCCAGCCCGAGCAGCCATCCCTGCGCAGTGTTCATCGCCCCGCTCCGCTCACCGCACGGTGCGGCGGGCGCGGCGAGGTGGGGGCGCAGGCCCCCGGCCTCCGCCGATCGTCCGCCCGGAGCGCCGGGCGCCCACCCGTGTTCATCGCTCCGCGCGTTTGTCCCGCCAGGACTTCAGCAGCTCGGCCTGCAGCCCGAACATCTCCTTGTGCTCCTCGGGCTCGGCGTGGTCGTACCCGAGCAGGTGCAGGATGCCGTGCGTGCACAGCAGCCGCAGCTCGTCCTCGGTGCTGTGGCCCGCCTGCGCGGCCTGCCGCTCGGCGACCGCCGGGCACAGGACGACGTCGCCCAGCAGCCCGGGGTCGGGTTCGTCCTCGTCCTCGGTGCCGCCCGACATCGACCCGGGACGCAGCTCGTCCATCGGGAAGGCCAGCACGTCGGTGGGGCCCGGCTCGCCCATCCACTTCTCGTGCAGCTCGCTCATGGCGGCCTCGTCCACCAGCAGCACCGACAGCTCGGCCAAGGGGTGCACCCGCATGCCGTCCAGCACGTGCCGGGCCAGCGCCACCAGGTCGCCCTCGTCGACCCGCACGCCGGACTCGTTCAGCACCTCGATGCTCATCTACCGCCCCCGCTTGCGGGACGACCCGCGCCCCGCCGCACCCTGCTTGATGCCCGGCACCCGCGACTCGTCGTAGCGGTTGTAGGCGTCCACGATGTCGGTGACCAGCTTGTGCCGGACGACGTCGTGGCTGGTGAGCCGGCAGAAGTGGATGTCGTCGATCCCTTCGAGGATCTCCTGGACGACGCGCAGCCCGCTCTGCTGCCCGCTGGGCAGGTCGACCTGGGTGACGTCGCCGGTGACGACCACCTTGGACCCGAAGCCCAGGCGTGTCAGGAACATCTTCATCTGCTCGGGCGTGGTGTTCTGCGCCTCGTCGAGGATGATGAACGAGTCGTTCAGGGTCCTGCCGCGCATGTACCCCAGGGGCGCGACCTCGATGGTGCCCGCGGCCATCAGCTTGGGGATGGAGTCGGGGTCGACCATGTCGTGCAGCGCGTCGTACAGCGGGCGCAGGTACGGATCGATCTTCTCGTAGAGCGTGCCGGGCAGGAAGCCCAGGCGCTCGCCCGCCTCCACCGCCGGACGGGTCAGGATGATCCGGTTGACCTTCTTGTCCTGCAGGGCCCGGACCGCCTTGGCCATCGCCAGGTAGGTCTTTCCGGTGCCCGCCGGGCCGATGCCGAACACGATCGTGTGCTTGTCGATCGAGTCGACGTACCGCTTCTGGTTGAGGGTCTTGGGGCGGATGGTCCGGCCCCGGCTGGACAGCACGTCCAGGGTGAGCACCTCGGCGGGGCGCTCCTCGGTCTGGTTCCGCAACATCGCCAGGCTGCGCTCCACGGCGTCGGGGGTGAGCGGCGTGCCGCCCTTGAGCAGCTCGATGAGCTCGGCGAACAGGCGGGAGACCAGCTCGGTCTCCGCCTCCGCCCCGGTCACGGTGATCTCGTTGCCCCGGACGTGGATGTCGCTGTGGAACGCGCGTTCGATGACGTGGAGCAACTCGTCCCGGGAGCCCAGCAGGCTCACCATGGAGTGGTCGTCCGGCACCACGATCTTGATCTGGGAGCGCGTGGCCGTGCGGTCGTCGCGCTCCAGGTGAGTTGATTCGACCATCAGCCGGGCCTTACGGCCTTCTTCGACCTGCCTTCTGTCGCTACCGGGTTTCCGCGTATGTCGCCATCCATGGTACTGGCCGCTCGCGACATGACGCCGCCGTATTTTCGGTGGCTACCCGCGGCGCCGCCGGGGAAACGGCGGCGGCCCGCCCGCCCGTCAGCCGGGCGGCCAGTTCAGCCCGCGCCCGCCGAGGACGTGCGCGTGCACGTGGAAGACCGTCTGCCCCGCCTGGGGACCGGTGTTGAACACCACCCGGTAGCCCGTCTCGGCCACGCCCTCGTCCACGGCCACCTGGTGCGCCTCGCTCAGCACCTCGGCCAGCAGGCCGGCGTCGGCGGCGGCCAGGTCGGCCACGCTCGGATGGTGGTCGCGGGGGATCACCAGCACGTGCGTGGGGGCCTGGGGGTTGATGTCGCGGAACGCCACGGTGCGCGCCGACTCGCGGACGACCTTGGCGGGCACGTCCCCCGAAACGATCTTGCAGAACAGGCAGTCGGTCATCGGTCTCCCTCCGCGATCGTGCCCGAATCCTACCGAGCGGCGTCCGGCGCGTGGCCGCGGACGCCCGCGCTGGATAGGGTCTCGCCGATCAACCATTGACGGATCGGCCGCATTCCACCGGTCCGCTGGATTAAGGTTGCAACCCTGGCGTACCCCCCGGTTCGAAACCCCTGCGCCTCCCGCCTTGTCGGCCGGTCGGGTTCGCCATGCACGCCGTCCCGAAGGCACCTCATCCGAACGGATGGCCGGGGGACGGCAAAGGCGGCGGATAGGTGACCGAGGTTGGCAGGAACATGCCCTTTCGTAAACCGGACGACGAGGGTGCGCGTCCCACAGACGTGACCGAGACCCTCGTGGCCAGGGGCACGGCGGGGGCGGTGGCCGTCGCCTGGGATGCCGATCAGGCGGTGACCGCCCTCTACAGCGCCAACTACCGTTCGCTGGTGCGGCTCGCGGCGATGCTCGTCCGCGACGCCGGGACGGCCGAGGAGGTCGTCCAGGACGCCTTCGTCGCCATGCACGGCGGCTGGCGGCGCCTGCGCGACCCCGACAAGGCCCTGTCCTACCTGCGTCAGTCGGTGGTCAACCGGTCGCGGTCGGTGCTGCGGCACCGCGCTGTGGTGGAGAAGTACGCCCCCAAGGGGCTCCCGGACGCGCCCAGTGCGGAGGCGGGCGCGATCGGCGAACTGGAACGCAGCGCGGTGATCGAGGCGCTGCACCGGCTGCCCGCCCGCCAGCGGGAGGCACTGGTGCTGCGCTACTACGCCGACCTGTCCGAAGCGGAGATCGCCAGCGCGATGGGCATCAGCCGGGGCGCCGTCAAGAGCCACACGGCCCGCGGGATGGCCGCGCTGCGCAACGTCCTGGAGCAGTTCTCGTGACTTCCACCCAGCACCTGAGGCCGTCCGGGTCCTCCGGCCGGCCGAGGGGCGGCCCCGCCGCGCCGCGGGCCGTCCGGGGCGCGCGCCTGAGGGGCGACCCCGCGCACGGGACGGCGGAACCGCACCCGCCGTCGCGTGCCTGCGGGCCGCCCTCGCGACCGAGCAATCGAAAGGAGGACGGGGCCTCCACCGGCCTGCGGGCCGCCCCCTTCGCCCCGGAAGTGACATGACCGACCCCCACGACGAGTACGGCGACATCCTCCGCCGTGCGCTCAACGCGGAGGCGGAGAAGGTCACCCCCGCGGCCGACGGCCTGGAGCGGATCCGCCGCCGCATCGACGACCGACGCCGGCGCCGGTTCTCCTGGGACTGGTTCACCGCCAACTGGGCGCGTCCGCTGCTGGCGGTCGCGACCGCCGTGGCGATCGCCGGGCTCGGCGTCTCGGCGCCGCAGACGCTGGGGTTCCTGTCGTCGACCGCCGGCGGCAACGGCTCGTCCGACGGTCACGAGCAGACCGCGCGGAACGGGTCGACGCCCGGCGTCCCCGGCGTGCCGCCCGGCACCCGCGTCCCGGACTCCTACGGCAGCGCTCCCGGCGACGACCCTTCGGCGTCCGTCTCCTCCACCCCGCCGACCGCCAGCGGCTCACCCGCGTGCGGTCCCGGCGACACCACGACGGACCGGCCGTCCGCCAGCGGCTCCCCCGCCCCGCAGCAGAGCGGCACGTGCTCGACCCCGCCGACGTCGCCGACCCCGCCCACGCAACCGCCGCCCACCACGCCGACGACGACGCCTCCCAGCGAGCCCACCGAGCAGCCGGAGGCACCGACGTCGAGCGAGCCCGCTCCCGCCTCTACCGACGCGCCCGCCGTGGCCCCAGAGTGATCTGACGGTCACCGAGCCGAGCGCTCACAATCCCACACTCCGCGATCCCTCCAGCCCGGGATCGGCTTCCGCATGCCCGGAAACACCCGCCATGCCTGCGCCATGCGCATGCCCTGACGGGCGGCCTACCAGCGGCCGGTGGCGGCCAGCAGGACGGCCGCGGCCGCCACGCCCGCGGTGGAGGTGCGCAGGACGGTCGGGCCCAGGCGGACCGGACGCGCCCCGGCGGCGGCGAACCGGTCGAGTTCCTCGGGGGCGATGCCGCCCTCCGGCCCGACGATCACCACGATGTCGCCGCTGCCGGGCGGCCGCAGCGCGCTGAGCGGCTCGCCGGCCTCCTCGTGCAGGACGACGGCGCAGGCAGCGGCGGCGACCCGGGCCTCGACGTCGGCGGTGGCGGCCAGCGGCGGCACCTCCGGCAGCCAGCTGCGGCGGGCCTGCTTGGCGGCCTCCCGGGCGGCGGTGCGCCAGCGTCCCAGGGCCTTGTCGCGTTTCTCCGGGCGCCACTGCGTGACGCAGCGGGCCGCGGCCCACGGGACGATCTCGTCCACGCCCGCCTCGGTCATCGTCTCCACGGCCAGCTCGCCCCGCTCGCCCTTGGGCAGGGCCTGGACGACCACCAGACGCGGCTCAGGGCGCTCGTGGCGGTGCCGCGTGAGCACGTCCAGGGTCAGCGACGCCCGGTCGGCGGCGGCCACCACGCACTCGGCCAGCAGCCCGGCGCCGTCGGTGAGGTCGACGCGCTCGCCGGGCCGCAGCCGGCGCACGGTGGCCGCGTGCCGGCCCTCCGGCCCGCCGAGCAGGACGCGGTCGCCCTCCAGCGCGGAGGACTCGGCCAGGAAGACCGGCGGAGACACGATTCCCGTTTCCTACTGGTTCCCGTTGGGCGGGGTTCCGTCCTACTGGTTGAACACGTCGCGCAGGCGTGAGAAGACGCTGCGCTGCCCGGGGGCGAACTTGCCGGGCGGACGCTCCTCGCCGCGCAGCTCGGCCAGGCGGCGCAGCAGCTCCTCCTGCTCGTCGTCGAGCTTGGACGGAGTCTCGACGTTGACGTGGATGAGCAGGTCGCCGCGGCCGCTCTCGTTCAGGTGCCGCACGCCCCGCCCGTACAGGGTGATGACCTGCCCGGACTGCGTGCCGGGCTTGATGTCGACCTCTTCGGCGCCGTCCAGCGTGTCGATGGTGACGCTGGTGCCGAGGGCCGCCGCGGTCATCGGGATCTGCACGGTGCAGTGCAGGTCGTCGCCCTCCCGCTCGAAGATCGGGTGCGGCTTCTCGACGATCTCCAGGAACAGGTCGCCGGGCGGGCCGCCGCCCGGGCCGACCTCGCCCTCCCCGGCCAGCTGGATGTGGATGCCGTTCTCCACGCCCGCCGGGATCTTGACCTTGACGGTGCGGCGGGTGCGGACCCGGCCGTCGCCCGAGCACTCCGGGCACGGGGTGCGGATCACGCTGCCGAAGCCGCCGCAGCGCGGGCACGGCCGCGAGGTCATCACCTGGCCGAGGAACGAGCGCTGCACCTGCTGCACCTCACCGCGGCCCATGCAGGTGTCGCAGGTCTCCGGGTGGGTGCCGGGCGCGCAGCCCGAGCCCTCGCAGGTGGTGCACACCACGGCGGTGTCGATCGTCAGCTCGCGCGTGGTGCCGAAGGCGGTCTCGGCCAGGTCCAGCTCGACGCGCAGCGTGGCGTTGCGGCCGCGCCGGGCGCGGGTGCGCGGGCCACGCGAGGTCGCCGTGCCGAAGAAGGCGTCCATGATGTCGCTGAACGGGAAGCCGGCGCCGCCGAACGGCCCGGCCCCGCCCGCGCCCGAACCCGCGGCCGCGAACGGGTCCACGCCCAGGTCGTACATCTCGCGCTTCTTGGGGTCGGAGAGCACCTCGTACGCCTGGGTGATCTCCTTGAACCGCTCCTGGGTCTCCGGATCGGGGTTGACGTCCGGATGCAGCTCGCGCGCGAGCCGCCGGTACGCCTTCTTGATCTCGTCCGGGCTCGCGTCGCGGCGGACCCCCAGGGTCGCGTAGTAGTCGTTGGCCACTTACGACCCCGCCAGGATCTGTCCAACGTAGCGTGCCACTGCCCGTACCGCTCCCATCGTGCTGGGGTAGTCCATGCGTGTCGGCCCGAGCACTCCGAGCCGAGCCAGGGTCCTGTCCCCGACGCCGTAGTCGGCCGCGACCACCGAGGTGAAGCGCAGCCCCTCGTCGGGGTTCTCCGTGCCGATCCGCACGGTAACAGAAGACGAGGACTCGCCGACCTCGCCGAGCAGGCGCATCAGCACCACCTGTTCCTCCAGGGCCTCCAGGACCTCGCGCAGGCTCTGCGAGAAGTCCACGGCCGCCAGGTTGGCGGCGCCGGCGAACACGATCTTCTCGTCGTGCTTCTCGACCAGCGTCTCCAGCAGCACCGACAGTACCGCCGCGGCGACCGGCCGGTCGTCCACCGCCACCTTCTCCGGGAGGTCGGCCACGGCGTTCGGCACCTCGCCGAGCCCGCAGCCGTCCAGGCAGGTGTTGAGCAACGCCCGCAGGTGCCCGACGGTGTCCTCGGAGACGTCGCGCGGCGTCTCGATGACCCGCTGCTCGACCCGGCCCGTGTTGGTGATCAGGACCAGCAGCAGCCGGTGCGAGGCCACCGGGACCAGTTCCACGTGCCGCACCGTCGAGCGGGTCAGCGACGGGTACTGCACCACGGCGACCTGGCGGGTCAGCTGGGCCAGCAGCCGTACCGTCCGGCCCACCACGTCGTCGAGGTCGTAGGCGCCGCTGAGGAACGTCTCGATGGCGCGCCGCTCGGCCGACGACAGCGGCTTGATCGTCGACAGCCGGTCGACGAACAGCCGGTAGCCCTTGTCGGTGGGCACCCGGCCCGCGCTGGTGTGGGGCTGGGTGATGTACCCCTGCTCCTCCAGCACGGCCATGTCGTTGCGGATCGTCGCCGGGGACACTCCGAGGTTGTGCCGGTCGGCCAGCGACTTGGACCCGACCGGCTCGTTGGTGGAGACGTAGTCCTCGACAATGGCGCGCAGGACCGCCAGCTTCCGGTCGTCGAGCACGTGGTCACCTCCCCTGCCCCCGTACTGGCACTCCATACTTCCGAGTGCCAAGTGTACGGCCCGGCGGGCACCGGCTGGAGTGCCTGGCGCGGCCGAAAGCAGCCCCGGGGCGTCCCCAGGGCCGTGCCCGTGGCCGGTCCCGGCCTCCCGGGGGGCGCGCCACGCCGAAGGACGTGCGCGAACGGTGCCGGGGCGAGCAGTGCGGTTAATGTGCGGATCCGTGCGGAGTAAGGACTACGGAAACGACGTCCTGGCAGGCGACTGGCGGCGGCCCCGCAAGGGTCAGATCCCCGAGATCCCGGCCGAACGCGACCTGGTGGTGGAGGACCCGGACAGCGGCTTCTGCGGCGCCGTGGTCGGCTGCGACAAGTTCGGCGTGACGCTGGAGGACCGGTTCGGCAAGCGCCGGGTGTTCCCGTTGGCCAAGGCGGGGTTCCTGCTGGACGGCAAGCCCGTCACGCTCGTCAGGCCGGCCCAGGCCCCGCAGGGACCGCGAGCCCCGGCGCGCTCCGCCTCCGGGTCCATCGCGGTGAGCGGCCTGCGCGCGCGTGTGGCCAAGGAGAGCCGCATCTACGTGGAGGGCGTGCACGACGCCGAGCTGGTGGAGAAGATCTGGGGCCACGACCTGCGGGTGGAGGGCGTGGTCGTGGAGTACCTGGAGGGCGTGGACGACCTGCCCGCCATCGTGGAGGAGTTCGCGCCCGGCCCGGAACGCCGCCTGGGCGTGCTCGTCGACCACCTGGTGGAGGGTTCCAAGGAGAGCCGGATCGCCGCGCGAGTGCGCTCCCCCCACGTTCTGGTGACCGGCCACCCGTTCGTCGACATCTGGCAGGCCGTCAAGCCCCGCGCCGTGGGAATCAGGGCCTGGCCGAACGTCCCGCGCGGCGTACCTTGGAAGGAAGGCGTGCTCGCTGCTCTGGGTTGGGGGGACGACGTGGGCGAGGGATGGCGGCGCATCCTCGGTTCCGTGAACTCCTATACGGACCTGGAACCTGAGCTGCTCGGGCGCGTCGAAGAAATCATCGACTTCGTAACGGCCCCCTAGCGCCTCAAAGGCCGTTCCGCGGCCTTGCCAGGCGTCCTTGCCCCCGATCCCTCGTCCCCACTTCCTTGTCCCAGCCCCGCAGCCCTCACCGCAGGCGACCACGAGGAGCAGGCCATGACGCACGGGCACCCCGGCCAGCCGGGATACGACCCGCCCAACCACGGGCAGCAGCCGGGCTACGGACAGCAGCCGGGCTACGGCCAGTCCCAGCCCGGATACGACCCCGGCTACGGACAGCAGCCCGGCTACGGCCAGGCCCCGGGGTACGGGCAGCCTGGGTACGGGCAGCCGGGATACGACGCGTACGGGCAGGCGCCCGGGTACGGCTCCTACGGCGGCCAGATGCAGCCGTACGGCGCCCCCGGATACGGCCCTGGGCAGACGACCTCGGACGAGCGGACGTGGGCGCTGCTGGGCCATCTGGGCCAGCTCGTCCTCGGTTTCATCGCGCCGCTGCTGGTCTACCTGATCAAGAAGGACGAGTCGCCCTTCCTGCGGCACCACGGCGCCCAGGGCCTGAACTTCGCGATCACCCAGACCGTCTACGTGATCATCAACATCGTGCTGATGTTCCTGATCATCGGGTTCTTCACGTTCCTCGCGCAGTTCATCGCGCAGATCGTGCTGCTGATCATGGCGGCCGTCGCCGGGAACCGCGGCGAGTGGTACCGCTTCCCCTCGTTCATGGCCTGGCCCATGATCCGCTGACGCGCACGCCGCGCCGAGCCGGGCCGGGCCGACGTCAGGCCGGTCGACGTGTCGGGCCGGTCGACGTGTCGGGCCGGTCGACGTGTCAGGTCAGGTCGCGGACGACGGCGTCGGCGAGCAGGCGGCCGCGCAGGGTCAGCACCGCGCGGCCGCGCCGGTAGGGCTCCGGCTCGATCAGCCCGTCGTCGATCATGCGGCGGACGGCCCCGTCGTCCAGGAGCTCGGCGGGACAGCCGTCGGCCAGCCGCAGCTCGAGCATGACGCGCTCGATACGCCGGTCGGTGTCGTCCAGGACTTCGCGTGCGTGCGCGGGGGTGACGCCCTCGGCCAGCCGCGCCGCGTAGGCGGCGGGGTGCTTGACGTTCCACCAGCGGGTGCCGCCCACGTGACTGTGCGCGCCGGGGCCCACGCCCCACCAGTCGGCGCCCGTCCAGTAGAGCATGTTGTGGCGGCAGCGGGCTTCGGAGGTCGCCGCCCAGTTGGAGATCTCGTACCAGCGCAGGCCGTTCGCGCTCAGCGTCTCCTCCGCGATGAGGTAGCGGTCGGCCATGGCGTCGTCGTCCGGCTGCTCCAGCCGCCCGCGCCGCACCTGCGCGGCCAGGCGGGTGCCCTCCTCGACGATGAGCGCGTAGGCCGAGACGTGGTCGGGCTCCGCGGCCAGCGCCGCTTCCAGAGACGCCCGCCAGTCGTCGTGGCTCTCCCCCGGCGTGCCGTAGATGAGGTCCAGGTTGACGTGTTCGAAGCCCGCCCTGCGGGCCCAGTCCACCACCTGGGGCACGCGCCCGGGCGTATGGGCGCGGTCCAGCACGGCCAGCACGTGCTCGCGCGCGCTCTGCATGCCATAGGAGACGCGGGTGAATCCGGCCTCGCGGAGCTTGCCCAGGTACGCCTCGTCCACCGACTCGGGATTGGCCTCGGTGGTGACCTCGGCGTCAGGGGCCAGCCCGAACTCGGCGTCGATGGCACCGAGAACGCGGCCCAGGTCGTCCGGGGCCAGCAGCGTCGGCGTGCCCCCGCCCACGAAGACGGTCGCCACGGGCAGTTCCGCGTCGCCGAGCACGCGGCGCGCCATCCGGATTTCGGCGATCGCCGTGTCCGCGTAGGAGTCACGGCTCGCCCCCGGGCCGAGTTCACCGGCGGTGTAGGTGTTGAAGTCGCAGTAGCCGCACCGCGTCACGCAGAACGGCACGTGCACGTAGAAGGCGAACGGCCGCGTCCCCAGCCCTTCCAGGGCGCGCGCGGGAAGCGCGCCGTCGGCGGGTACGGGGTCACCATCGGGCAAGGTAGCGGGCACCCCTCCAGTCTGCCGCTCCTCGCCTCATGCCGAGACCATCCCTGGGGTCACCGCCCAGCGAGCCTGGCACGCAGCCAGTCGGGCATGTGCTCCTCCGAGCGGGGGAAGTGTTCCAGGTCCACCGCGTAGGTGTCGGCGGTCAGCGGCGGGTTGAAGTCGGGTTCGCCGTCGTAGTCGAACTCGGCGCTGAACCGCCCGGACCGTTCCACCCGCAGGCGCGCGGTGAACCACGCGCCCTTGTCCTCGCGGTACATCAGCTGCCGCAGGTCGTCCATCTTGTCGCTGGCCTGCCCGGGCACCGTGGTGGGCCGGATGTTGCCGTCCGCGTCGACGACCTGCAGGGCCGAACTGTCGATGCTGACGGTGGCGCGGAACACGAACTCCATGTGCTCCCACCCGTCGGGGGCCGCCGACCGCAACGCCCGCACCGCCCCGTTCACCGTTTCCCGCTCCTCCGGAGACAACCTCACCTGCTCGGAGTGGGTCACGGCACAACCTCCCTTGTCGTCCCACGCCGCCCAGCGGCCGATCCCCTCGACCCTACCGACCCGCCACTGCCCGCCCTGGAATCACCACCGTGTCGCCCATCGGCCGCATGGGCACGGGCGCCGTCCGGGACACCTTGGGGGGATTCTGCGCATGTGGGGGTCGGGGTGGTGATCAGCGTGGATAGAGTCGGCCACGTGCGGAACCAGGGGGCGACGGGGTACGGCCGGGTGCCGGTACGGGTGCTGCTGCACGGGGAGCCCGCTGGATGGCGCTCGGTGGTCGTCGACAAGGACGGGGCGGAACAGCACGCCGACCTGGGCGGCCCGGGTGTCCTGTGGAGCGAGAACGGCCGCGACGACCCCGAACCCGCGTGGTGGGCGCGCCGGCTGGCCGAGACGGCGGCGGCGTTGCGCCGCCGCGTCGACGAGACGCTGACCGACCGCACGTTCGCCGAGCTGGGCGTCGAGGCCGAGGTCACCTGGTTCGCGGTGGACGAGCCGGTCGCCTGGGAGGGCCTGGTCACGCTGCGCGAACCCGACCCCGCGCGGTTCCCCGGCCGGGTGCCGCCGTTCGTGGTCACGCTGGAGCCGGGACGCGGCGCCCTGCTGCCGGGGGCCAGCCTGCTGTTCACCACCCTCGCGCAGGACGCCTGGACCACGCTGACCGCCGTGGCCGAACGCTGCCGCACCCCTTCGCCGGTCGCCTCGTTCGTGTGCGGCTGGGACGGCACGCGCACCGTGCGGGTGGGCCGAGGAAGCCTCTCGCTGTCGACCAGGCGCGGCCACGACGGCGTGGAGCGGATCGGCGAGATCCACGGCGAGCGCCGCCCGGGCTGGGGCGGCAACCCCGAGCTGCGCGTCCGTCTCGACGGCATCGACCTGCTGGACGAACCCGCACGCGACGTCGTGACGCTGTTCCGCGACCTCGGCCACGAGGTGGTGGCCAGGAGCGGCCTGCACGTCCTGCCTGCGCTGGGCCTGACGCTCTACCCGCCCGAGGGGACGGCCGAACGGTTCACCGCCGCCGCCCTTCGCGACCCGCTCGCCGGCGGCGACCACCACTGAGCCGGCCGGTCGCGGCCAGGGTGGCCGGCGGTGACGGCGGTAGGAATCGGCGGCGGGGGCTGCCGAGCGCGCCGGTCCGGGCGGCGGGGTGTCACACGACGGCGACGGCGTCGATCTCGACCAGGCGCCCGGGGGCCAGGCCGGCGACGACGTGGACGGTGATGGCCGGCGGCGGGTCGGCCGGGTCCCACATCTGCTGGAAGGCGGCCACGCCCTCGTCGAAGCTGTGGCCGTCCACCACGGCGATGGTCCAGTGCACGATATCGGCCAGGCTCGCCCCCTCGCTCTCCAGGATGGTGCGAAGGTTGCGGAGCGCCTGCAGGGCCTGTTCCGCGACCGTGGGGCCGACGACCCTGCCGTCGGCGTCGACGCCGTTCTGCCCGCCGATGTAGATCGTCTTCGTCGGCTGCTCGACCACGACGGCCTGGCTGAAGGCCCGGCTGCGATGCAGCCCCTCGGGGTTGATGTGACGTACGCCCATGTGTCGCCCTCCTCTGACGATGACACCGGTAATAGTGGTGTCGCGCGACACCAGTTATAGTGGTTTCATGCGTGCGAGCACAACCGGACGGGTCCTGCACGACCCCAAGGGAGGGTCGTTCCGCTTCGACGCCGGCGCGGTCTGCCTGGACTTCGCCCACACCGGCGGCGAGGGCCGCTACGCGGTGTTCGAGACCCTCCACCAGCCCGCCGACCTGGCCCGATGGCTGGCCGAGCCGCCGCTGTCCGCGGTCATGACGGTTCCCGTGACGGCCGGCGAGCTGACCGCGGCCAAGGTCCTGCGCCAGGCGGTCTGGGACGCGGCCCATGCCCGGGCGGCGCGCCGGCCGATACCCGCCCGAGCGGTGGCGACCATCAACCGGGCCGCGGCGGAGGCGCCGCTGGCCCCCGAACTCGCGGCCGACGGCACCACGGCGGGGTGGGCGGCGCCGGTACGGGCGACGCAGGCGCTGTCGACCCTGGCCAGGGAGATGATCGAACTGCTGTCCGGGCCGCTGGCCGAACGCATCCGCGAATGCGCCGGTGACAACTGTCCGCTGCTGTTCGTCGACACGTCCCGTCCCGGCGCGCGCCGCTGGTGCTCGATGGAGCGCTGCGGCAACCGCCACAAGCTGCGGGCTCTGCGCGCCCGGCGAGCGGCGGAGCCGTGACGCGGACCCAACTGCCGGTCTGCTCCGGCTACCGCGAGCCGCCGCGGCGGGCGGTGAACCGAGCGGGGTTTCGGAGCGTCAAAGGAGTCATACCGTTCGCCAACAGCCATTCGGAGAGGACTCCCGCCATGGCCTACGGGCCTCCGCCGTCCCCCGGCTACGGCCACCAGCCCATCCCGCCCGCCGCGACGCCGGGCCACCGCGGCCTTCCGCAGGGCCCCTCCGGCCACGACGACACGACGTGGGCGCTGATGGCCTACGTGGGCCAGTTCGTGGTCAGCGTGATCGCGCCGCTGGTCGTCTACGTCGGCAGGGGCCGCTCGCCGTTCGTCCGGTGGCACGCCGCGCAGGGGCTCAACATGGCCGTCGCGGCGGTCGCCATGTGGCTCGTCGGGGGGCTGCTGTCGCTGCTGGCCGAGGTGATGATCTGGCTGCCGCTGGCGTTCACCGCCGTCACCTTCGTCTTCCTGGTGTACGCGGCGCGCGCCGCCAACCGCGGCGAGTTCCGCCGCGTGCCGCCCTTCATCGCCTGGCCGCTGTTCAAGTAGCCCGTCTCAAGTAGCCCGTCGCCCGCGGCCGGCGCCCTGGTGCGGCCGCGGGCGCCCGTTCGTCACGTCGCGGTGCCGGGGCCGGGCAGGACGGTCATGGTGCCGGGCTCGCCGGGCGGCTGGTCCAGGCGGACGACGCGTCCCGGATAGGCGCGTTCGGCGATCTCGACGTCGCGTTCGTCCCACTCCCCGTAGAACACCGGGCAGCCGTCCCACAGCTCCACCTTCTCGGCGCCCGTGGGCCAGCGGTGCCCGAAGGCGTCGATGAGGATGGGGTCCTCACAGTGCGGCAGATCCGGGCCGGTGCGGTGCGTCTGGTCGGGCACGGCGACTGTCCTCCTCGCAGCGGACCGGCACGGCGGCCGGTCGAAGATGGCATCGGGGGCGAGTTCGATCGGGAACGGCCGGGTCAGCGTGCGGGAGCGGCCCCAGGTCACGCGGGCCGCCTCGACGTAGCGGCCGTCACACCCGAGTTCGAACACCTCGACCTCGGGCTCGTCGCCCTTGAGGTCGACCACCCAGTACGACGGCACCCCGAACCGCTCGTACATCTCCTTCTTCCGGCCGAGGTCGGCCTCGCGCGAGGCGTCCGAGGTGACCTCGACGGCCAGCAGCGGCCCGCCGTCGATGTACCACAGATCGTCCCTGGCCTGCTCCTTGCGGAAGACCATCAGGTCCGACCGCAGCCAGGTGTCGTCCGCCAGCCGGGCACCGAACCCCGTGAGCGACTCCTGGTCCTCGGTCTCCGCGAGCCCGATCGGCACCACCAGGTCGGAGACCAGAACCTGATGCAACAACGTATGGGTCACGACAATCAGTGTTCCCGCGTGAACACTCCGTCACCACCGCTTTGCCATTTCCACAGCAACGCCCTACCTCCGGTCGACCTTGCCCGAGAGAACAGCGGCATTCACGACCCCACCCCCACCGCAGGCACACCCCAATCCACGCACATGCGCCTGCCGCCGTCCTCCCAGACACGCCCCCACGACCACAGCGCCTCAGGGCCCAACAGACCACCACAGACACACGTCACCCACAGGGCGCCTCCCACTACCACGGCCACACGGCACGCGCCCAACACAAAAACACCAACCCCACCCACATGCGCCTACCGCGGCCTCCCAAACACGCCCCACGACCACAGCACCTCAAGCACCGGCAGGCGACCGCAGGCACACTTCACCCGCAGGGCACCTGCCACAGCCTCAACGGCACGACCCCTACCACAGCCACACGGCACGACCCCAACACAGAAACACCAACCCCACCCACATGCCACCTGCCGCCGGCCTCCCAAACAGGCCCCCACGACCACAGCGCCTCAAGGCCCGGCAGGCGACCGCAGGCACACTTCACCCGCAGGGCACCTGCCACAGCCTCAACGGCATGACCCCTACCACGGCCACACGGCACGACCCCAACGCAGAAACATCAGCTCCACGCACATGCCGCCTGCCACGGCTTCGCGGGAACCGCACCGGCTGCGGCCACAGCGGCTTCATGGGGGCGACGCCACTGCGGAGACGGCGGTCTTATGGGCACGACACCGCCGCAGGCATGCCGGCTTGCGGGCATGCCGACACAAGGGGCTTGCCGGCCTCTGGGGCTTGGGCGTTCTCGGACGCGGGGGCATCACGGCCCGTCACGTCCGGGGGGCGCCTCAGGCGTGGGGCGTTACTTCTTGCCCTTGTCCTGCGACGACTCGCCCGTGGACAGGGCGGCGACGAAGGCCTCCTGCGGGACGTCGACACGGCCGATCGTCTTCATCCGCTTTTTGCCTTCCTTCTGCCTCTCCAGCAGCTTGCGCTTACGGGAGATGTCGCCGCCGTAGCACTTGGCGAGCACGTCCTTGCGGATGGCGCGGATGTTCTCGCGGGCGATGATGCGGGCGCCGATCGCGGCCTGGATGGGCACCTCGAACTGCTGCCGCGGAATGAGCTCCTTGAGCTTGCCGGTCATCATCAGACCGTATTCGCGGGCCTTGTCGCGGTGCACGATCTGGCTGAAGGCGTCCACCGACTCGCCCTGCAGCAGGATGTCCACCTTGACCAGGTCGGATTCCTGCTCGCCGCTGGGCTCGTAGTCCAGCGAGGCGTAGCCGCGGGTGCGCGACTTCAGCTGGTCGAAGAAGTCGAAGATGATCTCGGCGAGGGGCAGCGTGTAGCGGATCTCGACCCGGTTCTCCGACAGGTAGTCCATGCCCTGCAGGAGGCCGCGCCGGCCCTGGCACAGCTCCATGATCGCGCCGATGTGGTCGCTCGGGGACAGGATCGTCGCCCGCACCACCGGCTCGTACACGGCGCCGATCTTGCCCTCGGGGAACTCGCTGGGGTTGGTGACCACGTGCTCGGAGCCGTCCTCCATCAGCACCCGGTAGACCACGTTGGGCGCGGTGGCGATCAGCGACAGGTCGAACTCGCGTTCCAGCCGCTCCCGGACGATCTCCATGTGCAGCAGGCCGAGGAAGCCGCAGCGGAAGCCGAAGCCCAGTGCGGCCGAGGTCTCCGGCTCGTAGATCAGCGCGGCGTCGTTGAGCCGCAGCTTGTCCAGGGCGTCGCGCAGCTCGGGGTACTGGTCGCCGTCGACCGGATACAGGCCGGAGAACACCATGGGCTTGGGGTCCTGGTAGCCGCCCAGCGGCTCGGGCGCCGGCTTGGACGCCCCGGTGACGGTGTCGCCGACCCGCGCCTGCCGGACGTCCTTCACGCCGGTGATCAGGTAGCCGACCTCGCCGACGCCCAGCCCCTCCACCGGCTTGGGCTCGGGCGAGATCACCCCGACCTCGAGGGTCTCGTGCGCCGCGCCCGTGGACATCATCAGGCTCTTCTCGCGCCGCGACAGGTGCCCGTCGATGATCCGCACGTACGTCACCACGCCGCGGTAGGTGTCGTACACCGAGTCGAAGATCAGCGCCCGGGCCGGGCCGTCGGCGTCGCCGACCGGCGCCGGGACCGTCTCGACGATCCGGTTGAGCAGCTCGGGCACGCCCGCGCCGGTCTTGCCGCTGACCCGCAGCACCTCGGACGGGTCGCAGCCGATGATCCCGGCCAGCTCCTCGGCGTACTTGTCGGGTTGCGCCGCGGGCAGGTCGATCTTGTTGAGCACCGGGATCAGGTGCAGGTCGGCCTCCAGCGCCAGGTACAGGTTGGCCAGCGTCTGCGCCTCGATGCCCTGCGCCGCGTCCACCAGCAGCACCGCGCCCTCGCACGCCGCCAGCGACCGGGACACCTCGTAGGAGAAGTCGACGTGCCCCGGCGTGTCGATGAGGTTGAGCACGTAGTCGCGGCCGTCCGCCCCGGTCCACGGCAGCCGGACCGCCTGGCTCTTGATCGTGATGCCCCGCTCGCGCTCGATGTCCATGCGGTCCAGGTACTGGGCGCGCATCTGGCGCTCCTCGACCACGCCGGTCAGCTGCAGCATGCGGTCGGCGAGCGTCGACTTGCCGTGGTCGATGTGCGCGATGATGCAGAAGTTCCGGATGATCGCGGGATCGGTCTTGTTCGGCTCAGGCACCGGCGTCCGTTCGCAAACTCACTGGTGGACATGGATGCGGCAGATCATGCCGTATTCCATGGTCCCATGCCGCGCGGCGTGCTCGGTGCACGGGGCGCCGCTCGGTTTTGGCGGGACGGCGGTGATTGATAGGCTGTGCGACTGCGTGTGGCGTAGCGTCGTGCCCTGGGGCACCGTCGCCCCCGTCCAAACCCTTTCGTCGGAGCCTGTCCGTTCACGTGGGCAGGCGAAGGATCGCAACCAAGCTGAGGCACTACGACGTGGCTAACATCAAGTCCCAGATCAAGCGGAACAAGCAGAACGAGAAGCGCCGTCTGCGCAACAAGGCCGTCAAGTCGGAGCTGAAGACGGCGATCCGCAAGTTCCGTGAGGCCGCCGAGGCGGGCGACGTCGAGCAGGCGGTCGCGCTGCAGCGGCACGCCGCCCGCAAGCTGGACAAGGCCGTCAGCAAGGGCGTCATCCACAAGAACCAGGCCGCCAACCGCAAGTCGGCGATCGCCAAGCGGGCCGCCGCGCTGCAGGCCGCCGAGTAACACCCGCGCTCGTCCGGTGACGCCGCGGCCCGATGGGGCCGCGGCGTCCGGCGTACTGTGACCCTCGTGGACGAACGCCGCACCGTGAGGATCTCCAAGTACCTGGCCCGGCATCTGCGGCACCGCCCCCAGGACATCGGGATCACCCTGGACCCGCACGGCTGGGTGGACGTCGACGAACTGCTGTCGGCCGCCGCCCGCCACGGCTTCCCCTTCTCGCGCGACGAGCTCGACCACGTGGTGGCCGCCAACGACAAGCGGCGCTACGCACTGGACGCAACCGGGCGCCGTATCCGCGCCAACCAGGGCCACTCGGTCGACGTCGATCTCGACCTGCCCGTCACGCCCCCGCCACCGTACCTGTACCACGGCACCACGTCCCGTTTCGTGGCCGCCATCCGCCGCGACGGCCTGCGCCGCATGAACCGCCACGCCGTCCACCTGTCCCCCGACCGCGAGACCGCCGAGCGCGTCGGCTCCCGCCGCGGCCGCCCCGTGGTCCTCACCGTGGACTCCGGCCGCATGGCCGCCGACGGCCACGAGTTCCGCGTGACCCCCAACGACGTCTGGCTGGTCGAGAGCGTCCCGCCCCGGTACCTGCACTTCCGCGACTGACTCGGCCACCGGGCGGGCGGCGGGTCAGCGCATCGCGCGTGCGGCGACGATCGCCCCCACCGCCTTCTCCAGCGCGTAGGCGGGATCGGCGGCGCCGCCCTTGACCTGCGCGTCCGCCTCGGCGACCACGCTGAGCGCCCGCGCGACACCGTTGCCGGACCAGCCGCGCAGCTGCCGCTGCACGCGTTCGATCTTCCACGGGGGCATGCCGAGTTCCTTGGCCAGCGCCGCTCCCCGCGCGCCCCGGGGCGCTCCGCCGACCTTGGCCAGCCCCCGCACGCCCTGCGCCAGCGCGCTGACGATCAGCACCGGCGCGACGCCGGTGGCCAGCGCCCACCGCAGCTGCTCCAGCGCGTCGGCGAGCTGCCCCTCGATCGCCTTGTCGGCGACGGTGAACCCGCTGACCTCGGCGCGGCCCCGGTAGTAGCGCGCGACGGCCGCGTCGTCCACCCTGCCGCCGGTGTCGGCGACGAGCTGACTGCACGCCGCGGCCAGTTCCCGCAGGTCGTTGCCGACGGCGTCGATGAGCGACCGCGCCGCGTCCTGCGACACCTTGCCGCCCGACCGGCGGATCTCCTCGCGGACGAACGCGACCCGGTCCCCCATCTTGGTGAGCTTCGGCCGGGCGATCTTGCGGGCCTTGAGCTTGGTGAGCCCGTCCACCAGCGCCTTGCCCTTGGCCCCGCCATGGTGGACGACCACCAGGACGACGTCCTCGGCGGGCCGCTTGGCGTAGGCGAGGACTTCGGCGGTCAGGTCCTTGCCCAGGTCCTGTGCGGCGCGCAGCACCAGCACCTTGCCGCCGCCGAACAGCGACGGCGAGGTCAGCTCCGCCAGCCGCCCCGGCTCCAGGCCGCCCGGCACCAGGTCGATCACCTCGAGCTCCGGATCGGCGGCGCGCGCCTCCGCCACGATCTCACCGACCGCCCGCTCCACGAGCAGCTCTTCGTCTCCGACGATCAGATTCAGGGCTTCACCCGACACCCCAGCAGCATGCCACGCCCCACCCCGTCCCCAAGCCACCCCTCACAACCCCACCGCCAAACACCGCCCCCCAAACCCACACAAAAACCAACCCCCGCGACAGACACGCCAGCGCTCCGCCCCAATCACGCCGCACAAGCAGCAACAGCTGTCCCCGTCGGCACGGTCGACGGGCAAGCGGGGTGACTACACCCACAGCGCAACCAACCGGCAACAGCAAGCGATCGACCACCTACTGAAACAGACACGAGAGCGACCGCCCGCCACGCACAACAGCCTCCAACCCATCGCATTACGCCCCATCCCGCCTGAACGATCGGGACAAAAGCGAACTCCTCACTTCGCAACCGGCCCATCGGCAACAGGTGACAGCCACCAAGCCCATGCGACAGACACGCGCGGCGGTGGCATGCCGGGGATGTGCAGGCGTCCAGCCTGCCGGGCAGCGCAGGAACGACCGTCTTCTGCGACGCGGTGGGGCGCGGCGGGGCGGACTTGCCCTGAGTGCTGCCGGGGTGTCAGTGGCGGGTGACGACGGCCAGGCCCGCGGCGGTGCGGACGACGGCGATGTCTCCTTCCTGGTCAGTGCGGTGGATGCGCATGCCGAGACGGCGCAGCATGTCCATGGTGGCGGTGGACGGGTGGCCGTAGTCGTTGTCCCGTCCGACCGAGATGATGGAGATCGCCGCGTGTGTCGCGGCGAAGAACGCCGGCTCCTGCTTACGGGACCCATGATGTGGCACCTTCAGCACCTGCACCGGCGGCACGACACCCTGCAGGACGCGCTGCGCCTCGGGTTCGACGTCGCCGGCGAGGAGGGCGCTGAATCCCGGCCGCTGGGCCACGAGCACAACGCTCGCGTTGTTGATGGCCGTCCCATCGTCATCGGGGGTCAGCCGAGGCCCGGTTCCCGCGGGCCCCAAGATCGACAAGGTCAGTTCGTCGATCTGCCAACGCTGCCCGGCCACCGCCGGACGCGCCACCGTCCCACATCGCGACTGCCCTGAGGAAGGCCGGGCGCCATCGGTTGTGGCGCACTGGGCCCCTTCACCCTCCGCCGGGCCACCGACCGGTGTGCGGGCGGGCGGGCCGGCTGGAACGAGGGCTGGAAGGGCCTCCTTGGCGGTGCCGAGGGGTGTGGTCAGCACCGTGTGCAGGCCGCGTCCGTCGCGGACACCGGCGATTCCGTCGACGTGATCGGCGTGTGGGTGGGTGAGGACGAGCAGGGGAACCTCGCGTATGCCGAGACGGTCGAGGCAGGCGTCCACCGGACGGGGTTCCGGGCCGGTGTCGACCACGACGGCCCGTCCGGGCGCGGTCGACAGCACGACGGCGTCGCCCTGGCCGACGTCGCAGGCGACCATCATCCAGCCCGGCGGCGGCCAGCCCGGAGACAGGATCCGCAGGCCGGCG
This sequence comes from Actinomadura miaoliensis, assembly GCF_039536785.1. Lineage (NCBI taxonomy): Bacteria > Bacillati > Actinomycetota > Actinomycetes > Streptosporangiales > Thermomonosporaceae > Actinomadura > Actinomadura miaoliensis. The sequence goes on along the minus strand of NZ_BAAAZG010000026.1, from coordinate 43,630 downwards.
ACCGCGACGAGCGTGCCCGCCATGGCCGCCACGACGACGAGCCGGACACGGCGGTACCGCAGGGTCAGCACGGCGCAGCCGCCGGCGGCGAGCAGCGCCAGCGCGCCGAGTCCGCCGCCACGCCAGGGGATGGTGGCGTACGGGAGGTCGGCCGCCGTCCGGGCCACCCACACGATCCAGCCGACCGCCAGCCCGGCGGGCCACACCACGACCTGGGCCGCTTCGGGCCAGACCAGCGCGATCAGAGTGGCGGCGGCGCCGAGGAGCGTGGCGGGCGGCACGGCCGGGGCGGCGAGCAGGTTCGCCAGGACGGCGACCACGCCCACCTCTCCGGACAGCATCACCAGGACGGGGGCGACGGCGATCTGCGCGGCCGCCGCGACGGCCAAGGCGTCTGCCAGCGGCCCCGGCACCCGGCGCCGCAGCCGTTCCCGCCACGGCGGCGCGAGGACGAGCAGGCCGGCGGTGGCGAGCACGGACAGCGCGAACCCGTACGAGCGGGCGAGCGTCGGGTCGATCAGCACCAGCAGCAGGACCGCGGCGCACAGTGCGGGCAGCCCTTGCCGTCGCCGTCCGGTGAACATCGCCAACAGGCCGATCAGCCCCATGACGGTCGCCCGCAGCACGCTGGGCTCCGGACGGGCGACCACCACGAACACCGGTACGGCCAGTGCGGCGATGAATGGCGCTCGCCGCCGTCCCAGCCCGGCCAGACGGCACAGGCCCAGGACCGCGCCGATGACGATCGCCAGGTTCGCCCCGGACACCACGAGCAGGTGGGTGAGCCCGGCGGTCCGGAAGTCCTCGGCGAGCCGAGGGTCGAGCCGGGAGGTGTCACCCACGACCATGCCGGGCAGGACGCCGCGTTGGTCGGGCGGCAGCCGGGCCACGGCCAGGCGCAACCTCGCGCGCACGTGCTCGGCGGCCCGCTGGACGGTCGAGGCGGGACTCAGCACGGTCGGCGGGCCGCGCACCACGACCACGGCGGCGAGCAGCTCGGCCCGCCTCGGCGGAGCGAACCGGCCGGTGAAGCGCACCCGCTGGCTGGGCAGCAGACCGATCCAGCGTCGATCGGCGGCGACCGCCAGGATCGGGACGCGCACCCTGGTCTTGCGCCCGCGGGCGTCAACGGTCTCGGCCCGCATCCGTATCAGGGCGAACCGCCGCCCGGCCACCGGCTGTGGATCCGCGGTCACCACCGCCTCGACCGCCGCGCGGCCGCCCGCCTCGGCGAGGTCGCGCACCGGGCCGGACTCGACGGCCGTGGCACGGAGCCCCACCCCGGCGGCCGACGCCGCGGCGCACGTCAACGCCAGCGTGCACCAGCGGCGCGCATCGCCCCGGCGGCGGCCGACGAGCACGACCGCGGCCACGGCGGCGCCGGCGATGCCGTACGCGACGGCCCGTCCCGTGCCGATCGCGACCGCCGCGGCGAGCCAGGCGGCCACGGCCGGGGCGACCAGCCGCAGGTCATGGTCCTTCACACGCGCACCAGCCTCTTGAGGTCGGCGAACCGCCGCTCGCCGATGCCCGAGACCTCCTGGAGCTGCTCCACGGAGCGGAACGCGCCGTGCTGGGTGCGGTAGTCCACGATGCGCTGGGCGAGCACGGGCCCGACCCCGGGGAGCTGGTCGAGCTGGTCGACGCTGGCCGTGTTGAGGTCGAGTTGCGCGCCGCCGACGGCGGACGCCCCGGCCGCCCCGCCGGGCGTCGCGGCCGGTGTGGGGGCGGCGGACGGCGCCCGCACACCGACCGCGATCTGCTCGCCGTCCACCACCTTGCGGGCGAGGTTGAGCGCTCCCGTACCGGCTCCCGGCCGCACTCCCCCGGCCGCCTTGATGGCGTCCGCCACCCGCGACCCGCCGGGCAGGGTGACCACACCGGGCCGCCTGACCTTGCCGTACACGTGCACCATGACCGGCGCGCCCTGTCCGCCGGCGGCTGTGGGGGCGGGCGCGGCGGGCGCCGACGAGCCCGCGACCAGTGCCGGCCGTCCGCCGGCCTCCGCGACGGGACGCGGCCGCGCCATCCAGAGGTAACCGGCGGCCACCAGCGCCGCGACCAGGGCCACGAGGACGAGCGCCCGTACACCTCCGGCCCCGGGATCCAGCCGGCCCAGCACGTCGGCGACCCGGCCGCGCCTCCCCGCGGTCTTGTCATCCGGTGGGCGAGGTGGTCCCGATCCGGGCTCTGGACGCGCCGCCCCCAGCATCCTGAAGCCACGCGCCTCGGTCCGTCCGTCTACAGGCTCGTCCCCCCGCACCGGCCCGGCATCCCCTCCCACCACCACACGCCCAGACTCCCCACCACCCGCCCGACGCTTCACCGCCCGGACACCGCCACCATCGCCCCGCCCGCCGCGCACCGACCGCGCGGTGGAGTGCCGGGCGTCGGCGTACGGGCGCTGGACGGCTCTTCGGGCAACCGCCGGTGGCGGGTGGGGGTGGGTGGGAGTGGAGCGCAGGTAGGCCGATGGTGGGGCCGGGAGGTTTCTCACGAGGCTCGACGTTAGGCGGCGGAGACGGGGCGCCACAGACCTCGCGGAGATTGTGGATAACTCGGCTCAGAGGTGCGGGGCCACGACGACGCCGAGCATGCCGGGACCGGCGTGGGCGCCGATGACGGGGCCGACCTCGCCGACGTAGACGTCCTTGACCTGGGGAATGCGGTCGCGCAGGCGGGAGGCGAGGGTCTCGGCTCGCGGGGCGGCGCCCAGGTGCTGGATGCCGAGGTCGACGGGGCGGTCGCCGGCGAGGTCGGCGGCGAGTTCCTCCATCCGGGCGATCGCCCGGGACGAGGTGCGGACCTTCTCCAGCGGGGCGATGCGGCCGTCGACGATGCTCAGCAGCGGTTTCATCATGAGGGCCGAGCCGAGCAGCGTGGCGGCGGCGCCGATGCGGCCGCCGCGGCGCAGGTGTTCGAGGGTGTCGACGTAGAACAGGGAACGGGACAGGCGGGCGCGGTGTTCGGCGGCTGCCGCGACCTCGTCGGCGTCGGCGCCGCGCAGGGCGGCCGCGGCCGCCGACAGGGCGGCGAAGCCCAGGCCGAGGCCGATGGCGCCGGTGTCGACGACGCGGACGGGCACGGGGGCGTCCTCGGCGGCGAGCCTGGCGGCCTCCACGGTGCCGGACATGGCCGCGGACAGGTGGACCGAGACGACGGCGCGCGCACCGCCGCCCGCGGCGGCCTTGAACGCGTGCGCGAAACGTTCGGGCGACGGGCGGGAGGTGGTGACGGGATGCCACTCCTTGAGGGCCCGCGCCGCCTCGGCGCTGGTGATCTGCCCCTCGTCCCGTACCGTGCCGCCGATGACGATCTGCAGCGGCACGACGGTGATCCCGTGGCGTTCGGCGAGGCCCGGGGGAAGGTAGGCAGTGGAGTCCGTGACGACCGCAACCGCGCTGGCCATGGGGCGAGGCTACTCCTCGGGGTGTAACGCGAAGGTGTCCGCCTGTAACGGTGTCGTGTCCGTCGCTCCCTACCCGTGGACGAGGCCGGTGAACGCCCGGGCCGCGCGGCTATGCGGCCGACGCGGCCGGACGCGGGGCGTCGCTCAGGACTGGACGGGGACGCCGCCCCTCCACACGCGCAGGGCACGCAGGCCGAACGCCCAGGCGAACGCGCCCTCGTGGTCGGCGTCCCACAGGACGATGTCGGCCAGCATGCCCGGGGCCAGGGAGCCGCGGTCGCCGACGCGCAGCGCGGCCGCGCCGCCGAGGGTGGCGGCGCGCAGGGCCTCGGTGACGCTGAGCCCGTACATCGCCACGGCCAGGCCGATGACCAGCGGCATCGAGGTGATGCCGCACTGGCCGGGGTGGTCGGTGCCGAGGGCGACGGTGACGCCGCGGTCGAGCATGGCGCGCACCGGCGCCGGGGGACGCGAGCTGTTGAGCGCGCTGCCCGGGCAGACGGTGGCGGTGACCCCGGCGTGCGCCAGGGCCTTGATGTCGTCCTCGTTGGCGTGGGTGAGCAGGTCGGCGGAGGCGCAGCCGACCTCGGCGGCGACCTGCGCGGCGCCGACGCGCTCGTTGGCGCAGGCGTGCATGCGGGCCTTGAGCCCGGCGCGCTTGCCGGTGAGCAGCAGGGCGCGGGCCTCCTCGGCGGTGAAGTGACCTTCGTCGCAGTACACGTCGATGCTGTCGGCGCCCGCCGCGGCGGCGTCGGCGGCCCACAGGCGGATGGCCTCGATGTAGTCGCGGCGGCGGCCGAAGAACTCCGGCGGCAGGATGTGCGCGGCCAGGAAGGTGGCGTGGATGCGCGGCATGGCGGGCTCGCCCTCCAGCGAGCGCAGCATGCGGATGTCGGCGAGCTCGCCGTCGCGGGTGAGGTGGTAGCCGGTCTTGGCCTCGACCGTGGTGGTGCCCGCGAGGATCCACTGGCGCAGCCGCTCGCGGACGCCGTTGCACAGCGTCCAGGGGTCGGTGCCGCGGGTCACGGTGACCGTGGAGTTGACCCCGCCGCCCGCCGCGGCGATCGCCGAGTGGGACGAGCCGCTGGTGCGCATGGCCAGCTCGGCCCAGCGGTTGCCCGCGTAGACGGGGTGCGAGTGGGCGTCGATCAGCCCGGGCGTGACCAGGCCGCCGCCGAGGTTCTCCACGTGGTCGACGTCGACGATGTCGTCGATGACGCCGGGCACGCTCTGCGGCAGGTCGGCCGCCGGGCCTGCCCACACGATCCGGTCGTCGTGGATGAGAACGGCGGCGTTGCTGCAGACGTCGGTGCCCGTCCAGAGCCTGCCGATGTTCGTCAACAGCCGTACCGTCATCGGGTCACCGACCCGGATGGGACATCGCGCCGTTCGGCGCTGAACGGGACGCCATGAAGAGGGCCACCTGCTCTCGATCCGAAACGCCGACTGGGTGCCGGCGACTCACCGCTGGAGGGTTGGGCGATCCTGCGATCGCCATGAGCAACGAGACCGTAGATATCGGTTTCGTCACGGTAGTGCACTGACGGCCCGGCCGACAACCTCTGGCTCGTCAACGCGGGCGTCTCGACCGAGGTTCCCCGAAGGTGGCGGCGGGCTGGGGATGGTGCGAGACGTGCGCGCGGACGGTTCACCGAGGTCCGATAACCGGACAAAACTCGCATACCACCCGATAAACCATGCAATACCTGTCCGCACCGCATCGACGCCTCACCCGCCCCTAGTCATACGACCGTACGGGTTACGGCGGAACCGTCAAGCGGAATGGAGAAGCTGTCACCGTTCGGCGACCACAGAGACCACATTCGGTCGGCCCCGAAGGCGGATTTCGGAAGGGCGCTCAAAACGCCCACCATCCCCGCAACGGTACCGCATCTCCCCCGGAATCCACCGCCTTTGTGGGAAATCTCGGGCACCGAGACGCCCCGAGCACCGACTGACGGGCTGCGCGACGGTGCGGGCGGCCCGAGGCCGCCCGCATCCCCGAGGGCGGGACGCCGTCCCGCGCGTTCGGGCAGTCCGCCACGTCACTCCGCGCGTCCCCCGGCGCGGCCGATTCAGGGCGGCCGGGTCAGGGGGTGGGAGCCAGGTCCTCGAAGCGCTCCAGTTCGCCGGCCAGGTCGTCCGGGACGCGGGCGTGCAGGGCGGTGCCCTCGGCCAGGTGCTCCAGCTTGAGCACCTCGCCGCGGCTGTGGACCTGGGCGACCAGGTCGCCGCGGTCGTACGGCACCAGGACCCGCAGTTCGCGCTCCAGGCCGGGCAGGTCGGCCTCGATGGCCGCGCGCAGCTCGGCGATCCCGGCGCCGGTGCGGGCCGAGACGACCACGCTGTGCGGTTCCCGGCGTTGCAGCCGGGCCAGCGTGAGCTCGTCGGCGGCGTCCGCCTTGTTGATCACGACGAGTTCCGGGATGCCCTCGGCGCCGATCTCGCGCAGGACCTCGCGGACCGCGTCGATCTGGGCCTCGGGGTCGGCGTCGGAGCCGTCCACCACGTGCAGGATCAGGTCGGCGTCGGCGACCTCCTCCAGGGTGGAGCGGAACGCCTCGACCAGCTGGTGCGGCAGGTGCCGGACGAACCCGACCGTGTCGGCCAGCGTGTAGGCGCGGCCGCCGGGCGTCTGCGCGCGCCGGACCGTGGGGTCCAGGGTGGCGAACAGCGCGTTCTCCACCAGCACCCCGGCGCCGGTGAGCCGGTTGAGCAGCGACGACTTGCCCGCGTTGGTGTAGCCGGCGATCGCCACGGCGGGCACCTCGTTGCGGCGCCGCTCGCCGCGCTTGGTGTCGCGGGCCTTGGCCATGTCGGCGATCTGGCGGCGCAGCTTGGCCATGCGGGCGCGGATGCGGCGCCGGTCCAGCTCGATCTTGGTCTCGCCGGGGCCGCGGCCGCCGATGCCCACGCCGCCGGCGGCGCGGCCGCCGACCTGCCGGGACAGGTTGCCGCCCCAGCCGCGCAGGCGCGGCAGCAGGTAGTCCAGCTGGGCCAGCTCGACCTGCGCCTTGCCCTCGCGGCTGCGGGCGTGCTGGGCGAAGATGTCCAGGATCAGCGCGGTCCGGTCGATGACCTTGACCTGGACGGTCTCCTCCAGGTGCCGCAGCTGGCTCGGCGACAGCTCGCCGTCGCAGATCACGGTGTCGGCGCCGGTGGCGGCCACCACGTCGCGCAGTTCGGCGGCCTTGCCCGCGCCGATGTAGGTCGCCGGGTCGGGTCGGCTGCGCCGCTGGATCATGCCCTCCAGCACCTGTGATCCGGCGGTCTCGGCCAGCAGCGCCAGCTCGCGCAGCGAGTTGTCGGCCGCCTCGGCGGTGCCGTCGGTCCACACGCCGATGAGCACGACGCGTTCGAGCCGCAGGGCGCGGTACTCGACCTCGGTGACGTCGGTGAGTTCGGTGGACAGGCCCGCCACGCGGCGCAGCGCGCGGCGGTCCTCCAGATCGAGTTCCCCGGTCATCGGCTCGTCGCGGAGCGCGTCCGGAATCCGGGGCTCGTGGTCTTCAGAGAAGAGTTGAGTCATAAGTCCTCTGTAGAACGCCGCTGAGCGGCTGTGTCTTCCCGGCGATCGTCTCACGGTGCGGTCGCCGGGTCATTCGATTATCCCCACGTCACAGGTATCCCCACCTGACGAGGCCATACCCGGCCGCGGCCGGACGTAGCCGGACGTTCGCGGCCGGCGTTCTCACGCCGCGCGACGGGGAGATGACCGATGGTGGTGACGGCACGGAGCGGGTAGGGGCGTGTCGACCGCGGCGCGTCGGCCGGCCCCCTTTGACCGCCGCCTGAACGGACGAGTAACTTTCTCCACGTAACAGAAGTGAGTTTTCACGATACGAAAGAAGGGCGGGACGATGGCTGCACCCGACGGCCCGGAGGGCATCGAGGTCACCGGCCCTCTGCACGACCGTTACGACGAGATCCTCACGCCCGGGGCGCTGAGCCTGCTGGCCGCGCTGCAGCGCGAGTTCGGGCCCCGGCGCGAGGAGCTGCTGCGGGCGCGCGCCGAACGGCAGGAGCGGCTGTCGGCGGGCGGGACGCTGGACTTCCTGCCCGAGACGGCGGCGGTGCGGGCGGACGAGACGTGGCGGGTCGCCGCGCCCGCGCCCGGCCTGGAGGACCGCCGGGTCGAGATCACCGGGCCCACCGACCGGAAGATGACGATCAACGCGCTGAACTCCGGCGCCAAGGTGTGGCTGGCCGACTTCGAGGACGCCAACACCCCGCTGTGGACGAACATGATCGAGGGTCAGCTCAACCTGCGCGACGCCCTCGACCGCACGATCGACTTCACCGACCCGTCCAGCGGCAAGAGCTACGCGCTCAAGGCCGACGAGGAGCTGGCCACGATCGTGGTCCGCCCGCGCGGCTGGCACATGGAGGAGAAGCACGTCCTGGTGGACGGCGCGCCGATGTCGGGCTCGCTGTTCGACTTCGGGCTGTACCTGTTCCACTGCGGACGGCGCCAGCTCGACAAGGGCAGGGGCCCGTACTTCTACCTGCCGAAGATGGAGAGCCACCTGGAGGCGCGGCTCTGGAACGACGCCTTCAACCTGGCCCAGGACATCCTGGAGATCCCGCGCGGCACCATCCGCGCCACCGTGCTGATCGAGACGATCCCGGCGGCGTTCGAGATGGAGGAGATCCTCTACGAGCTGCGCGACCACTCGGCCGGGCTGAACGCGGGCCGCTGGGACTACCTGTTCTCGATCATCAAGAAGTTCCGGGACCGGGGCGCCGAGTTCGTCCTGCCCGAGCGCAACGCGATCACCATGACCGCGCCGTTCATGCGCGCCTACACCGAGCTGCTGGTGCGCACGTGCCACAAGCGCGGCGCGCACGCCATCGGCGGCATGGCGGCGTTCATCCCGTCCCGCCGGGACCCCGAGGTCAACAAGGTCGCGCTGGAGAAGGTGCGGGCCGACAAGACGCGCGAGTCCGGCGACGGTTTCGACGGGTCCTGGGTGGCGCACCCGGACCTGGTGCCGGTCTGCCGCGAGGTGTTCGACGGCGTGCTCGGCGACCGGCCCAACCAGCTGGACCGGCTGCGCGAGGACGTCCGCGTGTCGGCCGCCGACCTGCTGAACTTCAGCGCCACGCCCGGCGAGATCACCGAGGCGGGGCTGCGCAACAACATCGACGTGGCGCTGCGCTACCTGGCGACCTGGCTGGCCGGTTCGGGCGCGGTGGCGATCCACAACCTGATGGAGGACGCGGCGACCGCGGAGATCTCCCGGTCGCAGGTGTGGCAGTGGATGCGCAACGGCGTCGAGCTGGCCGACGGGCAGAAGGTCACCCGCGAGCTGGTGGAGCGGATCATGGACGAGGAGCTCGCCAAGATCCGCAAGGAGCTGGGCGGGGCGTACGACGAGCCGCGCTACGACCAGGCGGTGGCGCTGTTCAAGCAGGTCACCCTGGCCGACGAGTACGCCGAGTTCCTGACCACCCCGGCGTACGCCCGCTTCCCGTGACCGGGCGGCGCGGCGCGCCGGACCCGGCCCGGCTTCGGCTTCGGGTCCGGCGCGCCGCGCCCGTCAGCCCGCACGCCACCACACCTCGGCGTGGGTCAGCGACACCAGCCCCTCGTCCAGGACCACCCGGAAAGGATTCGCCCCGATGATCGCCCACGCGTGGGCGCGGTGCTCGAAGGGGAAGCCCTTGCTCGTGACCAGCGCGAACACCTCGTCGAACGCGGCGGAGAACACCTCGCTCAGCTCCTCGCCGAGCCGGTCGTAGGCGCCGGACCGCAGATGATCCGCCAACCCCTCCAGATCGCCGGCGGCGAGCAGCGGCTCCACCGCCGGGTCGTCGTCGGCCAGCAGCCCGGCCACCCGGTCGCTCGCGGCGCGCAGCTCGCTGGTCATGCCGTCCACCTCCGGCAGCGTCGCGAACGCGGCCATGACGTCGGCGGGGTCCCGGCGCGGCCAGCCCTGCGCCTTGCCCAGGCAGTACGGCACGAACTCGGGGAACTCCATGCCGTGCGCGGCCTGCGCGACGCGGACCCAGAACCCCGGCGGGAGTTCGGCGTCGCGGCCGTTCTCCTCGGCCCAGACGCCGATGTCCTGGAGGGTGTTCATCCAGAAGTGGTACAGCCCCTCCTCGGCGCACTCCCGCAGCTCGTCGGCCAGCCCGCTGGCGGCCAGCAGCGTCCCCGGCACCAATGTCCCCGCGATGGCCAGCTGCTCGCGGACGGTGCCCTCGGGGAAGGTGAGATCGGCGGTCAGGAACTCGGGGAGCATGGCCCGGGAAACTACCCGACCCTGCCCGGGTATGTCCGCGGAACGCCGACCTCGGGCGATCTTGCGGTGAACGCGGCACCGGAGGGAAGGTGAAAAGGATGGAGCAGACACTTCGGGCGCTGGCGGAGCGGTTCACCGGACTGCTCGGCGCGGACGCCGTCATCACCGACCCGGTGCGGCTGCGCACGTACGAGTGCGACGGGCTGACCGCGCACCGCGCCGTGCCCGGGCTGGTCGTGCTGCCCGGCTCCGCCGAGCAGATCGCCGAGATCGTCCGGGCGTGCGTGGCGGCGGGCGTGCCGTACGTGGCGCGCGGGTCGGGCACGGGCCTGTCGGGCGGGGCGCTGCCGCGCACGGACGGGGTGCTGATCGTGACGGCCCGGATGCGCCGCGTCCTGGAGATCGACATCCCGAACCAGCGGGCCGTGGTGGAGCCCGGAGTGATCAACCTGGACGTGACCAGGGCGGTGCGCCCGTACGGCTACTACTTCGCGCCCGACCCGTCCAGCCAGCAGATCTGCTCGGTCGGCGGCAACGTGGCGGAGAACTCCGGCGGCGCGCACTGCCTGAAGTACGGCTTCACCGCGCACCACGTGCTGGCCTGCGAGATCGTCACCCCGGACGGCGAGATCGTCACGCTGCGGGCCGGCGATCCCGGCTACGACCTGCTGGGCGCGTTCGTCGGCGCCGAGGGCACGCTGGGCATCACCACCAAGATCACGGTGCGGCTGACCCGGCTGCCGGAGACGGTGCGGACGCTGCTGGCGGCGTTCGCCTCGATCGAGGCGGGCGGCGCGGCGGTGTCGGCGATCATCGCGGCGGGGATGGTGCCGGCCGCGATCGAGATGATGGACGCGCTGTCGATCGAGGCGGCCGAGGCGGCGGTGAGCTGCGGGTACCCGCCGGGCGCGGGGGCGGTGCTGATCGTCGAGCTGGACGGCCCGGCGGCCGAGGTGGAGCACCAGTTCGCCGAGGTTGAGCGGCTGTGCCGGGAGGCGGGGGCGTTCGAGGTCCGCGTCGCCGCGGGCGACGCCGAGCGGGCGCTGATCTGGAAGGGCCGCAAGTCGGCGTTCGCGGCGGTCGGCCGGATCAGCCCCGCCTACATCGTGCAGGACGGCGTGATCCCGCGCACCGCGCTGCCCGAGGTGCTGGCGCGCATCGACGAGCTGTCGGCCGAGTCGGGCGTGCGGGTCGCCAACGTGTTCCACGCCGGGGACGGCAACCTGCACCCGCTGGTGCTTTTCGACGACGCCGTGCCGGGGGCGGCCGAGCGCGCCGAGGAGGTGTCGGGGGCGATCCTCGACCTGTGCATCGAGCACGGCGGGTCGATCACCGGCGAGCACGGGGTGGGCGTGGACAAGTCGCGGTACATGCCCCGGATGTTCAGCGAGACCGACCTGGACACGATGCAGATGGTGCGGTGCGGTTTCGACCCGGCGGGCCTGTGCAACCCGGGCAAGGTGTTCCCCACGCCGCGGCTGTGCGGGGAGGTCCCGGGCGTCCGCAAGGGCGTGCATCCGCTCGTCGCGCAGGGAAAGGCGGAGCAGTTCTGATGCAGGCGGTGGACGCCCTGGCGAAGGTCTGCGCGGACGTGCGCCCCGGCGAGCCGGAGGAGGGCGTGCTGGGCGTCGCGCCGCGCTGGGTGGCCGCGCCGGCGGACGCCTCCGAGGCGGCCGAGGTGATGCGCGTGGCGGCCGAGCACGGGCTGGCCGTGGTGCCGCGCGGCGGCGAGACGCGGCTGGACTGGGGGCTGCCGCCGCGGCGCTGCGACCTGCTGGTCGACACCCGGCGGCTGGACCGGGTGGTGGAGCACGCGGCGGGCGACCTGGTGGTCACCGCGCAGGCGGGGCTGCCGATGCGGCGGCTGGCCGAGACGGTCGCCGAACGGGGACAGCGGCTGTCGCTGGACGTGCCGCTGCCGGGGTCGACGGTCGGCGGGACGATCGCGACCGGGGCGGCCGGGCCGCTGCGGCTGCTGTACGGGGCGCCGCGCGACCTGGTCATCGGGATCACGATCGTGCGGGCCGACGGGCGGACGGCGCGGTCGGGCGGCAAGGTCGTCAAGAACGTGGCCGGGTACGACCTGGGACGGCTGCTGTGCGGTTCGTACGGCACGCTGGGGCTGATCGTGGAGGCCACGTTCCGGCTGCACCCGCTGCCGTCCGCGTGCGCCTACGTGACGTCTCCTGTGGCGGACGCGGGGGCCGCCTGCGAGGCAGTCCAGGCGATCCTGCATTCTCCTGTGGTTCCCAGCGCCCTGCAGTGCTGGACCTCCTCCGGGCAGAGCCTCGCGCTGGGCGTGCTGCTCGAGGGCGTACCGGACGGCGTGGCCGCCCGTGCCGCCCGTGTCGCCGATCTGCTGGGCTCGCGGGCGAGCATCAAGGAGCAGGCTCCCGAGGGCTGGGGCGCCTACCCCGACGGCACGACCCTCATCGAGGTGAGCGCACCCCCGGCGTCGCTGACGGACCTGCTGGGCGCCCTGCCGCCGGAGGCGACGGCGGTGTGGTCGGCCGCAGGGCACGGACACGTCGGCCTGCCGGCGCAGATGAGCGCCGGGGACGTTGCGCGCGCGCTTGAGAAGCTCCGGGGCGCGCTCGCCCCCCACCACGGCGGCGCGGTCGTGTGCTACGCCCCCGAGGGGGTACGGGAAGCGATCGACCTGTGGGGCCCCGTCCCCGCCCTGTCGCTGATGCGGCGCGTCAAGGACCAGTTCGACCCCGACCATCGCCTCTCCCCCGGCCGTTTCGCTGGAGGCATCTGATGACCGCCCCGAACGACCCCGCGGCCGCGAACGACGCGGGCGCCGGCGCAGACCCGGGTACCGACAAGGACGTGGCCGCCCCGCAGGACCGGGAACTGCCACAGCTCCTCAGCGACTGCGTGCACTGCGGGTTCTGCCTGCCCACCTGCCCCACCTACGTACTGTGGGGCGAGGAGATGGACTCCCCGCGCGGCCGCATCCACCTCATGCAGCAGCACGTGGAGGGGGCGCCGCTGTCGGCGCCCATGGTCGAGCACTTCGACCGTTGCCTGGGGTGCATGGCGTGCGTGACGGCCTGCCCGTCGGGGGTGCAGTACGACCGGCTCATAGAGATGACCCGGGCGGAGGTGGAGCAGGAGCACCCGCGCCCCGTCGCCGAACGGCTGACCCGTGAGGCGGTGTTCCGGCTGTTCCCGTACCCGCGTCGTCTGCACGCGCTCCGCGGTCCGTTGCGCGCCTACCAGCGCACGGGGTTGCGCCGCCTGGTCCAGCGCAGCGGACTTCTCGGGCTGCTGGAGCGGGTCTCGCCCTCGCTCGCGGCCATGGAACGCCTCGCCCCGCCTCTCGGCAAGGCCCAACCCAGGCTCCCCGAACGCGTCGCCGCGCGCGGGGAGCGCAGGGCGACGGTCGGCATGCTCACCGGGTGCGTGCAACGCGAGTTCTTCCCGGACGTCAACGCGGCCACGGCGCGCGTGCTGGCGCTGGAGGGCTGCGACGTGGTCATCCCCAAGGGGCAGGGCTGCTGCGGCGCGTTGTCATTGCACGCGGGCAGGCAGGAGGAGGCGCGCGCGTTCGCCCGCCGCACCATCGAGACGTTCGAGGACGTGGACGTCATCGTCGTCAACGCGGCGGGCTGCGGGTCGGCCATGAAGGAGTACGTCCACCTGCTCTCCGACGACCCGGCGTGGGCCGAACGCGCCAAGGCCCTGTCGGCCAAGACGCGCGACCTGGCCGAGTACCTGGTGGAGCTTGGGCCGCGCGCGCAGCGGCACCCGCTGCCCGTCACGGTCGCCTACCACGACGCGTGCCACCTGGCGCACGCGCAGGGGGTGCGCTCCCAGCCGCGCGCGCTGCTGGCAGGCATCCCCGGGCTGACCGTCCGGGAGATCGCCGACCCGGACGTCTGCTGCGGCTCGGCGGGCACCTACAACCTGTTCCAGCCCGAGGCCGCCGCGGAGCTCGGCGACCGCAAGGCGGCCGACGTGCGCGCCACCGGGGCCGAGCTGCTCGTCGCCGCCAACCCCGGGTGCGCGATGCAGATCTCCGACGCGCTCGCCCGGCGGGGTGACCGGATCTCCGTCGCGCACACGGCCGAAATCCTGGACGCGTCGCTGCGCGGGCTGGACCGTTCCGCCCTGCTCGGCCGTCTGACCTGAGCCGTTTCCACCATTTGTCACGTACGTCTTACCGAGCGAAATGTCCGGTATAGTGCGTCGGCCTGAGACCGGCGCGTACTGCTGTGACCGCAGAGACGCCAGAGGCGGAGTCGACCCGGGGAACGACCATGGCCAACAACCACCGTCCACGCAGCCACCGCAAGAAGAGGAGCGCGGGCTGGCTGGGCCTGGCCGGGGCGCTCACGGGCGCGGCCGGCATCGCGGTCGTGGCCGTCGGCATCGCTGTCCTGCAGCCCGACGGGAACGGCGGCGGCTCCACTTCGCTCACCAGCGAGGGCGGGCCCGCCTCCACGCCGTCCCCCCGAACCGGGCGCTCGCTGACGTTCACCACACCGGAGGGGTACGGATACAGGCTGGCGGCCGTCAGGACGGGGCTCGATCCACGCCCCTTCGGGGACGGCGAGTCCCCGCCCTCCGGGTCCACCTACGCCTACGCCGACTACGTCATCACCAACACCGGCCGGCGCCCGGTGCTCCTGGACTACCCCGCCGACCTGTTCATGCCGCGTTCCGGTGTGCCCGCGTCCGCACGCGACCGGTGCATGCCCCAGCCCGGCATCCCCGACTCCATGTGCACGCTGCCGAACAGCAGCCAGGTCACGGCCCGGCTGGACGGCTCCAAGCCGCCGGTCAGGGACGGCGCCGACACGCTCATTCCGGCGGGCGCGTCCTACGTGGTGCGCGTCGCGTCCGACCTGCCGGTCAAGGACGACATCGATCCGTCCGACCTGAAGCTGTACGTGTGGAACGCCCGCTACACCAGTGACCGCAAGGGCGTCGAACTCGCCTTCCCCTGACCGCGAGCGGGCCAGGAGCCGGTCGTGGTGCCTTAGGAGCCGGTCACGGTGCCTCAGGGGCCGGTCGTGGCGCCGGTGAAGCCGATGTCCTCGTACGGGGGTTCGAAGAAGCCGACCGCGCCGAGGTTGGCCAGGTCGCCGCGGGCGGCGACGATCTGCGGCCGCTGGTAGACGGGCAGCACGATGGCCAGCTGCCAGATGAGCCGGTCGGCCTCGTTGATCAGGCGGCGCGCCTTCTCCGGGTCGACCTCGTGGACGGCCTTCTCCAGCAGGGCGTCGATGGCGGGTGTGCCCACCCGGGCATAGTTCTGCTGGATGCGGTCGCCGCTCGGCCGGGAGAACACCGAACGCAGCGCCGACATGGGGAACGCGGTGCCGAGCCAGGAGAACGGCACGATGTCGAAGCTCCCGGGCGTGACGTACTGGTCGAACAGGTCGTCCACCGGCACCGGCCGCACGTCCACGCGAATCCCTATCCGGGCCAGCATGGCGCGTGTGAGGTCCCCCTCCTGCCTGCTGCCGGGCATCCCCGAGGGCACGACGAAACGCAGCGCGAGCGTCCGGCCGTCCTTGACGCGGTACTTCCCCCGTCGCGCCCAGCCCGCCTCGTCCAGGAGCCGCTCCGCCGCCGCCGGGTCGTAGCGGCCGAGATCGCCGGAGTTGTCCTGGTAGCCCTCCTGGGTGTTCATGAAGAAGTGGTTGCCGAGGGTCTGGGCGGGCCAGCCCAGGTCCCCCAGCGCGGCCCGGGCGAGGGCGTCGCGGTCGATGCCCAGGATGACCGCGCGCCGTACGCGCACGTCCGCCAGCAGCGGGGACGCGGCGTTGAGCGTGAACTGCCGCCAGTCGGGGCCTCCCGCCCGGCGGATGTCGGCGTTACGGACGCCGGCGGCCCGGCGCAGCGCGCCCGCGTCCACGTTGACGTCCATCAGGTCTATCTCGCCGTTGGCGAAGGCCGCCGGCATCGCCGCCACGTCCATCGCCCTGTAGACGATGCGGTCGAGCTTGGGTGCGCGCCCCCACCACAGGGGGTCGCGCACAATGGTGACGGTCTTGGCCGTACGGTCGATCTTCTGCAGCCGGAACGGCCCGGCGGTGGGCCCCATCCGCCCCTGCCATCCGGTGTTGAACCTCACGGGATCCGACGTGGTGGACGCCGGATACAGGGGGCTGAACAACGCCTTCCAGTCCGTGTAGGGCCGGGCGAACCTCACCACCACCTCGCGGTCGTCGGCCCCCCGCTCGACACGGCGGATGTGCCGGTACCCGGTGCTGATGGCCACCTGGTACCGGGGGTCGTGCCCGGACAGGGCCTGCGCCTGCGCCGCGAAGTCGCGGTAGGTGATCGGCTTGCCGTCCGACCACCTCGCCCGGGGGTTGAGCCGGTAGGTGACGACCTGTTCAGGACGTTCCCGCGTCACCTGGGCCGACTCCACGTACTCGGGGACCGGACGCGGCACCGCCTTGGCGTCGACGCGCATCACGTGGGGCAGCAGCCCGTGCAGGACGTTGGTGACCACGCTCTTGGTGCCGTTGACGTGGTGGAAGTTCCATTGCGTGGGGAACTCGGGCAGCGGCCACCGCAACGTGCCCCCGTCCCGGACCTGCTCACGCGGCGTCCAGTTGACGTCGGAGGCGGGCAGCTTGCGCGCGTCCACCCGGGGCCTGTCGTCAGTACCGCGACACCCGGCCGCCCCGGCGAGCAACGCCACGACCAGGCCGGCCCCGCACACGGCGCGCGGCAGCGGCTTGGCGGCGAAGGCGCGAAGGCTCACTTGGCCACTTCCGCGTGGTGGCAGGCGGCCTGGCGGTCCACGGACGGATCGAGGACGCGAAGGGCCGGATCGCTGGTTTCGCACCTGCGACGCAGGGCGTCGTTGCGGAGGGCGGCGTATCTGGGGCAGCGCGGGCGGAAACGGCACCCCGCGGGCGGCGCGGAGGGATCGGGCGGGTCGCCCTGGAGCGGGATACGGCGACGCTGCCGTTCACGCAGGGGGTCGGGCAGCGGGACGGCGTCCAGCAGCGCGCGCGTATAGGGGTGAGCGGGCCTCTGGTACACCACCGACGCGGCGCCGATCTCCATCAGCCGGCCGTGGTACATGATGGCGACGCGGTCGGCGACATGGCGCAGCACCGCCAGGTCGTGGGCGACGAACAGGTACGACAGGTCGAGACGGGCGCGCAGCTCGTCCAGCAGCTCCAGGACGCCGGCCTGCACGGACACGTCCAGGGCGGCGACGGGTTCGTCCAGCAGCAGCAGGCGGGGCTCCAGGGCCAGGGCCCGGGCGATGCCGACGCGCTGGGCCTGCCCGCCGGACAGGCCGCGCGGGTAGCGGGAGGCGTGCTCCTTCTCCAGGCCGACCACGCCCAGCAGTTCCTGCACCCGCAGCGGGATCTTCGGGCCGGGCGTGCCGTGCGCGGTCAGGGGCTCGGCGAGGATGTCGGCGACGCGCATGCGCGGGTCCAGGGACGAGAACGGGTCCTGGAAGACCACCTGCAGGTCGCGGCGCAGCCGTTTGCGGTCGGCGGCGGTGAGCGCGGCGGTGTCCTCGCCGAAGACGGTGATGCGGCCGCGCTGGGGCCGGGCGAGCCGGAGGATCTCCATCAGCACGGTGGTCTTGCCGCAGCCCGACTCCCCGGCCAGCCCCAGGGTCTCCCCCGCGCGCACGTCGAACGTCACCCCGTCCACGGCGTGAACCGGCCCGTCGCGCCGCTGGCGGTAGTGCCGGACCAGATCCTCCACCTTCAGCACGACTGGCCGTTGGTGACGCGCAGAGGCCTCGGGAACGCGCACCGCCGTCCGATGGGGGAACACCGCGTCCAGGTCCGCGGTCGCCTCGATGTTGACGCACGCGGCGCGGTGGCCGCCCGGCCCGACCGGCGCCGGTTCGGGCACGGCCTCGCCGCACCGCGCGAGCGCCACGGGGCAGCGCGGCGTGAACGGGCATCCCGGGGGCGGCGCGGACGCCGACGGGGGCGCGCCGTCGATCGGCACGGGGCGGACGGCCCCGTCGGCGCGCGGCAGCGACTTGAGCAGCCCGATGGTGTACGGCATGCGCGGCCGGTGGTAGAGCTGGTCGACCGGCGCGGTCTCCACGGCGCGGCCCGCGTACATCACCATGACGCGATCGGCGGCACCGGCGACCACGCCCAGGTCATGGGTGATCAGCAGGACGGCCGCACCGGTGGCCTCCCGGGCGACCCGCAGCACGTCGAGGATCTGCGCCTGGACGGTGACGTCCAGGCCGCCGGTGGGCTCGTCGGCGACCAGCGCCACCGGATCGTTGGCGATCGCCATGGCGATCATGACGCGGCGCCGCATGCCGCCGGAGAACTCGTGCGGGTAGGCCCGGGCGCGCCGGGGCGCGTCCGGGATGCCCACCAGGTCCAGCAGTTCGACGGCGCGCGTCTGGGCGGCGCGGCGGGTGGCGCCCGCGTGCACCCGGATCGTCTCGGCGATCTGGTCGCCCACGGTATGGACGGGAGTCAGCGCGGAGAGCGGGTCCTGGAACACCATGGCGATGTCGCGTCCGCGCAGGCGCGACATCTCCGCGTCGGAGCGGCCCAGCAGTTCGCGTCCGCGCAGCCGTACCGAACCGCGCACGTGTGCGCCGGACGGGGGCAGGCCGAGCACGGCCAGGGCGAGGGCGGTCTTGCCCGAGCCGGACTCGCCGACGACGCCGAGAACCTCACCGGCCCCCACCTCCAGGCTGATGCCGCGGACGGCTCGCACGCCCGGCGGGTAGGTGACGTGGAGGTCCCGTACCGTCAGAACGCTCATGCGCGCCCCCCGTACCGCCGCGGAACGCGCAGTCTGAGGCGAGGCCGGGGATGCTGGGGGGCCGCCGGGTCGAGGACGTCGCGCAACCCGTCCCCGGTGAGGTTGACCGCGACGACGATGAGGACCAGCAGCCCCCCGGCGAACCCGAACAGCCACGGGTAGGCGAGCGCGGTGCCGCTGCCGTCGGCGATGAGGGTGCCGAGCGAGGTGTCGGGGGGCCGCACACCGTAGCCGAAGTACGACAGGGCGCTCTCGGCGATGATGGCCACGCTGACGCCCAGGCTCGCGTCCACGATCAGCAGCGAGGCCAGGTTGGGCAGGATGTGGCGGGCGATGATGCGGGGGGTGCCCACCCCCAGGAAACGGGCCGCCAGGACGTATTCGCGGTGGCGGAGCGACAGCGTCATGCCGCGCACCATGCGGGCCGTCACCATCCACATGAACGCGGCCAGCAGCGGAATGAGCAGGGGCCAGCGTCCCCCCAGCGCCGGGGACAGCACGGCGACGACCAGGAACCACGGCAGGACCAGCAACAGGTCCACGCCCCACATCAGGACCCTGTCGACCCAGCCGCCCAGGTATCCGGCCACGGCGCCCACCACCGCGGCCAGGCCCGTCGACAGCACGGCCACGCACAGCCCGATGAGAAGGGACTTCTGCATGCCGCGCACGGTCAGCGCGAACACGTCCCGTCCGCTTCCGGTGGTGCCGAACCAGTGCTCTGGCGAAGGGGGCCGGCGGAACGCGGTGAAGTCGATCTCGTCGTAGCCCCATGGGGACACCAGCGGCCCGGCGAACGCGAGCAGGAACAGCAGGCCCAACAGCACGAGCCCCGTCACGGCCCGCCCGTTGCCCAGCATGCGCCGTACCGCGAGCGCGCGCGGCGAGGGCAGGTCGAGCGGGCCCGCGGCGCTCACCCCGTCGCCGCTCGCACCGCTGCCCCTCGCACCGCTGCCCCTCGCACCGATGCCGCTCACGCCGTTCTCCTCCGCACGCGAGGGTCGAGGACGACGTACGCGACGTCCGACAGCAGCCCGGCCAGCAGCACGGCCGCGGCGGCGCAGCAGTTGACGGCCGCCACCACGTTGACGTCACCGCGCGTTATGGAGTCGACCAGCCACTCCCCCAGACCGTGCCAGCCGAAGATCTTCTCGGTGAACATCGCGCCGAGCAGCAGCAGCCCGAACGTGTAGGCGAAGTAGGTGGTCATGGGGATCAGCGCCGTGCGCAGGCCGTGCCGCAGCAGCGCGTCCCGGCGGCGCAGGCCCTTGGCGCGGGCGGTGCGGACGAACTCGGCGTCCAGCACGTCCAGCATCATGGCGCGCTGGTAGCGGCAGTAGAGGGCGAACTGGGCCAGGGCGATGGTGGCCGTGGGCAGCAGCAGGTGCCGGACGCGGTCGCCCAGTCCGCCGAGCGGGCCGAACGGCCCCTCCCCCGCCCCCGGGGACGACTCGCCCACCCACTCGAACAGCCGCAGGCCGGTGAGGTCGTTGACCTCCCGCGCGGCGAGCTGCAGCAGCACCGCCAGCACGAACACCGGCACGGCCAGCAGCAGGAACGACCCGAACGTGATGAGCCGGTCGGGCATCCGGCCGTTGCGGGACGCCGCGTACACCCCCAGCAGGACGCCCAGCACGCCCCCGAGCACCGCGCCCGCCGCCAGCAGCCGCATGCTGACGCGCAGCCGCCGCCACAGCTCGTCGTTGACCGGCTCCCCCTGCCAGGTGCGTCCGAAGTCGCCGTGCAGCACGCCCCGCGCCCAGACCGTGTAGCGCTGCGGCAGCGGGGTCTCGTCGTTGAGGTTGAACCGGGTCAGCTCGGCGTCGACGACGGTGTCGGGCGGGCGCGGGCTGCGGTCGGCGTAGTTGGAGCGCGGGTTCAGCGCCGCGGCGGCGAGCAGGTAGGCGACGCTGGCGGCCAGCACGACGAGCACGGCGTGCCCGGCCACGCGCCGCAGCAGGAACGTCGTCATGCCACCCCCCTCCCCGAGCACGCGACGTGACGGAATGCTACTAATCGCTCACTCTAAGCGCGGGACGACGAGCCGATCTCGGCGGGTTGGCCGGGGGAAAACCGCTGGTCCGGGCGCATACATGGGACAACCCCGGCAGGCGGTGGGCCGGCCGGGGTCGCACAGGAGGGAATCGGGCGTCAGGGCACCAGCGCCGGTTCGTTACGGCCGTTGTCGGCCGTCTCGGCACGGCGGCCGCGCAGTCCGCCGACGACCGGCAGCAGGGCGCCGAGGAGGATCCAGCCGAGCAGCACGGTCAGGGGGGTGCCCGCCCCCGCGCCGTCGAAGAAGGCCACCGACCGCAGCAGCGTGGCCGCGGCGCCCGGGGGAAGCCACTGGCCGATCTCCCCCCACGGCTGGGGCAGCATCTCCGGCGCCGACGTGGCCGCCGACAGCGGGTTGCCGATCAGCATGAACACCAGGGCGCCCAGGCCGATCCCCGGCCGTCCCATCACCGAGACGAGTCCCGTGACGACACCGGCCACGGCCGCGATCGCCAGCGCCATGACGCCCGAGACGGCCAGATACGACCCGGGGAGCACCGAGAGCCACCCCTGGGCGAGCGCGGCCGCGCACGCCCCGCCCAGGACGGCGATGCCCGCCACCGCCGCGGCCTGCCGGCCGATCCCGCGAATCGCGAAGGTGACGATGACCGCTGCGGCCAGGCTGGACATCACCAGGGGCAGCGCCAAGGCTCCGAAGCCCGCTCCCCTGGGATCGTCCGGGTCGGCCGCCACCACGTCGCGTACGGGCACGGTGGGCGCCGCCGGGGGCGAC
This sequence comes from Actinomadura miaoliensis, assembly GCF_039536785.1. Taxonomy (NCBI): domain Bacteria; kingdom Bacillati; phylum Actinomycetota; class Actinomycetes; order Streptosporangiales; family Thermomonosporaceae; genus Actinomadura; species Actinomadura miaoliensis. The sequence goes on along the minus strand of NZ_BAAAZG010000026.1, from coordinate 22,455 downwards.
ATGTTCTGGGCGACCTGCTGGAGCAGTTGCGCGACGGTCGGCGAGGCCGCGGACGCGACGAGCATCCGGGGCCCCTGGGGGCCGGTGACGATGGCCGCGTAGGCGTCGCGGTCGGTGAGCGCCGTCCGCGCGGACACCTCGTCGGGAACGGTCCTGACGTCGAACGCCCCGGGACGCTGCTGTTCGAGCCGTTGGGCCACCGCCGACGCCTGGGGCCCGGTGACGACGATGGGCACGTCGCGGGGGGCGCTGCGCGTCGCCGGCCAGGCGAACGCGACCAGCATGACGAACTGCACGACCACGACGCCGACGATGACGCCCACGACGCGTCCTGCCGTGGTGGGGGGCACGGCCGCCTCCTATCAAAGCGAATGTTCGTTCTTTATGATGCCGCCAGGGTGACCACAGGCGCCCGGGTTTGTCAAGAACGAATATTCGTTTTATGTTGGAACCATGCCGCGAGTGAGCGAAGAGCACCTGGAGCGGCGGCGCCGGCAGATCCTCGACGCCGCCCGGGCCTGCTTCATCCGCAAGGGCTTCCACGAGACGTCGATGCAGGACATCTTCGCCGAGGCCGACCTGTCCGCCGGGGCCGTCTACCGGTACTTCAAGAGCAAGACCGAGATCGTCGAGGCGATCGCGTCCGAGGCCATTTCGATGCTGGGCGTGACGCTGCACGAGATCGTCGCCGAGGACCCGCCGCCGCCCCCGGACCAGGCCCTGGAGCGCGTGACGACCAGGCTGGTGGAGATCGGCGAGTCGTACCTGGGGTCGTTCATGCTGGCGCCCCAGGCGTGGTCACTGGCGATGCACGACTCCGACTACCGGAACTACGTTCAGGGCATCATGCGGCCCGTGCGAGAGCTGTGGACGTCCTACGCCGAGCATCTGCGCGACACCGGCATGCTGCCTGCCGACACCGATCCGCAAGCGGTGAGCAAGACGCTGCTGGCGCTGCTGCCCGGCTTCATCATCCAGCGAGTCATCCTCGGCGACGTCGCCCCCGAGACGCTCCGCGACGGCCTGCACGCCCTCACGCACAGCAGCGCGGCGTCGACCAGGCCCTCCTAGAGCCCGGCGCGCAGGCGATCATGCGTGCACGGCACGCGCATGCGCCCACGGGCGCGGCGCCTTCAGCGGGCGCCGGTCGCGAGTCACGCCTGGCCCCAAGGCCGTTGTGGTGACGGTGCCTCGAACCCGCCCCTGTTGAGGTTCGAGGCCCGCACTGCGAGGGGGCCGGTGAACGCGGCCACGGGTCGGCCGGAACAGGCAGCGCCCTTGGTGACGCGGCCATGACCGAGGCGTGCGCACTGCCGCCCTGCCGCCGCGTGAGCGGCGGCGTTCCTCCGTCTGGCGACGCCCTCATCGTGGGCGGAGACGAGTCCCGCCGTCCTGAGACGCCCGCCCCGTTCTTGTCAGGACGCCGCGTCAGGAACGCTTGTCAAACCTGCGTCGACGGGGCCTGCGCGTCCCGCGCGATCTCGCGGCCCGGACCAGTGGACACGGGGCATATGCGAAGCAGGGGCGATGGAGAGGACCAGTCCCGGCCGTCCCCGGCACCCGGGACAGGGCGGCGCGCACCGCCTCCGGGGCGCGGGCACGACGGCAGGCACGCACAGAAAGCGCTTTCAGCGCAGAATATAAAAGACGCCTCCAGATCCGTCAAGAGGGAGGAGGGAAGGCGTTCAGCCGCCTCGGCCGCCCCGCTTACACGTCACTTAAAATCTTTAATCCTCGGCGAACCGCCGCCTGCACACGTCGGCGCCAAGGCCCGCAAAAACATGCGCTGAACAGGGAAAACACGTCCCGCCAATCCGGTAAGCGCTTGCCTGGAATGGTGCCGATCACCCGTCGGCGGCGCCGGAGAAACGTCCTCGACCCCTGGACCGCCCGTTTAGTCCGGAGGTATGTTGACCACGCTTTCCGAGGGAAGGAGTATCCCCATGCCCACCCGCGTCAGCACGGACAAGCGCACGGACGAGCGCCCCGCCCGGACCGCCACCACCTGGAGCAAGCCGAAGATCGACATCAGCGGCACCAGCTTCGAGGTGCGCACGTACTGCTACGCGCGCTGAGCGGCCGAGCCGGACGCTGAGACGCACACGGTGCGCGCTGTCATCCTGGGCGCCGCCGCCGGCGGCGGCCTTCCGCAGTGGAACTGCCGCTGCGAGGGCTGCCGCGCGGCGCGCACCGGCGCCGTGCCCCCGCTGACGCAGTCGTCCCTGGCGATCCGCGCCGAGGACGGCCCCTGGCATCTGGTGAACGTCTCCCCCGACGTGCGGTACCAACTGGAGGCGCTCGGCGCCCACGACCGCCGCGCCGACGGCGGCGACGCCGGTGCCCCCGCCTCCTTCCACGACGTCGTCCTGACCGACGCGCAACTCGACCACACGCTGGGCCTGCTCACGCTGCGCGAGTCCCCAGAGCCGCTGACCCTGCACGCCACCGACACGGTGCGGCGCCTCCTGACGAGCGACTTCGACGCGGGCGGCATGCTCGCGCAGTGGCGGAAGGTCGACTGGCATCCCCTGCGGACGGGCGAACCCACGCGCCTGGCGGGCGGCCTCGTGATGACCCCCATCGACCTGGAGGGCCCCCTGCCGCGCTACGCGGGCGGCGGCACCGCCCCGGGCGCGGCCGTGGGCCTGGTGTTCTCCGAGGGCGACGCGACGCTGCTGTACGCGCCGTGCGTCGCCCGCCTGAACGACGCCCTGCGCGGCCACCTGGCCACCGCCGACTGCGCCATGCTCGACGGCACCTGCTGGAGCGACGGCGAGGTGGCGCACCGTACGGCACGGCAGATGGGGCACGTGCCCATCGACGGGGACGACGGCCTGCTCCGCCTCCTGGAGCGGGTGCGCCCGCCCCGCACGATCCTGGTCCACCTCAACAACACCAACCCCGTGATCCTCCCCGGCTCCCCCGAACGCGCCCGGCTCGACGAGCTCGGCGTCGAGGTGGCCGTCGACGGCATGGAGGTACGTCTTCGACCATGACCGCACAGGTGACGACAGCTCCCGCAGACACCGCCGCGGCCTCCCCCGAGGAGTTCACCGCCCGCCTGCGCGCGCTCGGCGACCGCTACCACGACCGCCATCCGTTCCATGTGGCGATGAACGAAGGGCGCCTGGACCGCGACCAGTTGCGCCGATGGGTCGCCAACCGCTTCTACTACCAGAGCCGCATTCCGATGAAGGACGCGGCGATCCTGGCCAACTGCCCCGAGCCGCAGGTGCGGCGCGTGTGGATCGGACGCATCCTCGACCACGACGGCCGGCCGGACAGTCCCGGCGGCATCGAACGCTGGCTGCGCCTGGGCGAGGCCATAGGCGTCCCGCGCGAGGAGATGCTGTCGGAACGGCACGTCCTGCCCGGCGTCAGGTACGCCGTGGACGCCTACGTGGACTTCTGCCGCAGGCGCCCGTGGATCGAGGCGGTCGCCTCGTCCCTCACCGAGCTGTTCGGGCCGGGCGCCATGCGGGTGCGGGTCGCCAGGATGGAGGAGCACTACCCGTGGATCAGCCGGGACGGGCTCGCCTACTTCCGCGACCGGCTCGTCCAGGCGCCCGCCGACGCCGACCACGCGCTGTCCCTGGTCCTGGAGCGGTGCCGCACGGCCGAACTGCAGGACCGGGCCGTCGCCGCCCTGGCGTTCAAGTGCGACCTGCTGTGGGCGCAGCTCGACGCGATCGCCGCCGGAGACACCCGTCCGGAGGCCGCCGCGCGATGACGTCCACGCCCCGCGATCCCGCGACACCCGGCGGTACGCCGGCCGCGCCCGCCTCGTCACCGGCGTCCGCCCTGCCGGGACGCCCGCGGCTGGCACGCGGCGTGCGGCTGCGGCTGGACGCCGGCGGGTCCGACCACGCGCTGCTGTTCCCCGAGGGCGTGTGCCGGCTGAACGACTCGGCGGCGGCCGTCCTGGAGCTGTGCGACGGCCACCGCCGCACCGAGGAGATCATCAGCGTGCTCGAGAACCGCTACGGCGATCCCGGGGTCGCCGCCGACGTCCGCGAGCTGCTCGGCGAGATCGCCGCGACGGGGCTGGTCGTCGATGCCGACGCCTAGGCCGCTGTCGCTGATCGCCGAGCTGACCCACCGGTGCCCGCTGCGCTGCCCGTACTGCTCCAACCCGGTCGACCTGCGCCGCGACGAACTCGACACCGCCACCTGGCTGCGCGTCATCGACCAGGCCGCCGCGCTGGGCGTGGTGCAACTGGCGTTCACCGGCGGCGAGCCACTGGCCCGGCACGACCTGGACGACCTGGTGCGCGCCGCCGCCGAGCGTGAGCTCTACACCAACCTCATCACCTCCGCCTTCGCACTGGACGCCGACCGTCTGGCCCGCCTGCGCTCGGCCGGGCTGGAGCACGTGCAGGTGAGCTTCCAGGACGCCGACCCGGCCCGCGCCGACCTGATCGCGGGACGCCGCGCCCACGAGCGCAAGCTCGCCGCAGCCCGCGCCGTCAAGGACGCCGGGCTCCCCCTGACCGTCAACGTCGTGCTGCACCGTCACAACCTGGACCACATCGAGGAGATCCTGGGTCTGGTCGCCGACCTGGAACCCGACCGGGTCGAGATGGCCAACGTGCAGTACGAGGGCTGGGCCGTCGCCAACCACGCCGCGCTCATGCCCACGGCCGAGCAGCTGAAGAACGCCGAGGCGGCCGTGCGGCGCTTCCGCGAACGGATCGGCCCCGGCATGCGCGTCCTGTGGGTCGCCTCAGACCTGTACGAGGACGTCCCCCAGCCGTGCATGGGCGGCTGGGGACGGCAGACCATCGTGTGCGCACCCGACGGGGCCGCGCTGCCGTGCCTGTCGGCGTCCGGCCTGCCGGGGATGGAGTTCCCCAACGTACGGGACCACTCCCTGGAGTGGATCTGGGAACGGTCGGAGGCGTTCAACCGCTTCCGGGGCACGGACTGGATGCGGGAGCCGTGCCGTAGCTGCCCGCTGGGCCGCCAGGAAGAGGACTACGGCGGCTGCCGATGCCAGGCCGCCCGCCTCACCGGCGACCCGTACGCCACGGACCCGGTGTGCGGGTTCTCCCCGCATCACCAGCGCGCCGTCGACCTGCGCACCGTCCCGCCCGAGGAGGAGCAGCCCGCCTACGTCTACCGCACCCTGCGCAGCACGACCCCCTCCTGACGTCGTCACGTGGCCGGGCCCCGCGTTCCGCCGTACGTCCGCAGCAGTTCGATGAGCTCCCTCTGGTTGCGGGGGGTGCGCCCATAGGCGGTGTAACCGTCGTCGTTACGCAGATGGACGTCGGCCCCGGCCTCCAGGAGCAGGCGGGCGCATTCGACGAAGCCGCCGTTGCAGGCCCAGATCAACGCCGTTCCTCCACCCGCGTCCCGCCCGTCGACGTCGGCCCCGTGCGCGAGCAGCGAACGCACGATCTCGGGGTTTCCGCGCGCGGCCGCGGTCGACAGGGCCCGGAACAGGAACGGAGCGGGCCACCGCGGGTCCACCGCGTTGGGATCGGCGCCACACGCCAACGCGTGTTCGACGGCCGCCACGTCGTCTCGGCCGATGGCCTCGAACAGAGCCGTGTCGGCTGCCTCCGAAGCCATACCACCCCCTAATCCGCGAAGGTCCATCCTCACCACGAAACGGCGCGGCGCCAACGCCATTTCCGGCCGCGTCCGCGGTGGCGCCCGGACGACTTCCTCACGCAGCATCGGCGGCGACGGAACCCGCGACCGCGACGGACGCCGATGAGCCATGCCCAGCCGACCCGCCGGCATCTGCGGCTGTTCCTCGGCGGTCAGTCCGTCTCGCTGCTCGGCGACGGCCTGGGGCTCCTGGCGATCCCGCTCCTGGTGCTGGAGGTCAGCCGCAACCCGGTGGTCTCGGCACTGTCGGCGGCGTCGCTGACACTCGGCCACCTCTGCGTGGGCCTGCCCGCGGGGGTGCTGGTCGACCGGCTCGACCCCTGGCGGGTCCTCATGGCGATGGACGCGGCACGCACGCTGCTGTTCGCCGCGCTGTTCGCCGCGTCGGCGACAGGAACGGCGACCGTCGGGCTCATCCTCGTCATCGCCGTCACGGCGGGCGCCTGCCACGTGCTGTTCGACACGGCCCTGGTGGTCGTGGTCAAGGACCTGTTCGCCGCGCCCGGCCTGTTACGCGCCAATTCGACGATCGAGCTGGCCAGGCAGGCGTCGCTGCTGGTCGGCCCCGGTGTCACGGCCGGTCTGGCGGCCCTCGGCGGCCTGCGGACCGCACTGCTGGTCGACGCGCTGACCTTCGGCGTCTCGCTGCTGAGCCTGGCGGCCGTCCGGCGCCGCGTCCCCGGCCCCCGGCGCCCCGCCGCCTGGCCCCGGTGGCGCGACATGACACGGGACGTCCGCGAGGGCCTGCGCTACCTGCTCTCGGTGCGGACGCTGGTCATCCTGACCGTCGTGCAGATGGTCGTGAACCTGTGCCTGGCCGTGGAGAAACTGATCTACTTCTACGGCCGGGACACGCTCGGCCTGAGCGCCTCGGCGGTGAGCGTCGTCGCGGCGTCCGCCGGTGCGGGCGGCATCGCCGGGGCGCTGTCCGCGGCGCCCCTGGCCCGGCGGACCGGCCAGATGCGGGTGATCGTCGCCGCCGTCGTCGCCTGCGGCACGGCCGTCGCGGCGATGAGCCTGGCGACGACGCTGGGCACGCTGATGCTCGCGACCTCGGCGTCCGCGTGGGCCGTGGTCACGGCGAGCGTGGTGAACCGGACGCAGCGGCAGCAGATCGTCCCGCGCGCCCTGCTGGGCCGGGTCACGAGCACCGGCCGGCTGCTGTACCTGGCGGTCGACCCGCTCGGCGTGCTCGTCACCGGTGGAGCGACGGCCGCCCTGGGCGGCGACCCCCGCCCCGTCTTCCTCACCGCCGGTGTCGTGGTCGCCGCCACCGCCCTGGCCGGCTGGCGCGCCGGGCTCCGCGACCACCCCTCCTGATCGGCGCGCCCGGCCGGGGCCGCGCCCTCGGAGCGTGGCGAGGTGCGGCGTCGCTGCTCGCTGACCGGGCCGGCCGGGTCGTTTCACCGCGACGGGGACGGTCGGGCGCACGTTCTGGTTCCAGGTCGGGTGACGGAAAGGTGTCCGTAGCCGGACACGGTTGAGCGCGGGTTGACCACCAGGAGGTTTTAACATTCCATTACTTCTTTCTCGGTAGGGGTCGGGAGCGCCTTCGACATGGGCACGGTGCAGCGGGGCCGGGTGAGGGGCAGGGGCAGGGCGGCCTTGGCGCTGGCTCTGTGCGCGGTGCTGGCGGCGGTGGGGTCGCTGGTGCTGGGCTTCTGGCTGCCCGCCGACCGGCGGCTGGTGTGGTGGCATCCCGAGATCCTCGTCGCGGTGATCTGGACCCCGACGGCGGCGCTGCTGCTGCGGCACCGGCCGGGGCTGCGGGTCGGCTGGGTGATGATGGTCAGCGGCGTCGGCGCGGGCCTGTACGTGCTGGCGCTCAACCTGGGGCCGCTGTCCGAACTGCACGGCTGGGCCGGGGGCTGGTTGTGGACCTGGCTGGGCCGCTGGCTGTGGGCGGTCGACACGTTCGTGCTCACGCTCGTCCTGCCGCTGGTCTTCCCGGACGGGCGGCTGGTGTCCCGGTGGTTCGCGCCGGTGCTGGTGGTGGCGTGCGCGGTGCCGCTGATCGTGTGCGTGCACCTGACCGTCGACCCGGGGGCGCGGCAGTTCCACAACGGCGTGTCGGTCTACCCGTTCCAGGACATCCCGCTGCCGATCAGCGCGACGATCCTGGGGACGCTGGCACTGGCGCTGGCGTCGGTGGCGATCCGGTTCGTGCGTTCGTCGCCGGACGTGCGCAGGCAGATCGCCTGGGTCGTGTACCCGGGCGTGGTGGCGATGGCGGTCATCTACGTCGGGGAGACCACGCCGATCGGGGACGTGGTGCGCAACGTGTCGGTCGCGGGCGTCCCGCTGTGCGTGGCCGTCGCCATCACCCGGTACCGGCTGTTCGACATCGACCTCGTCATCAGCAGGACGCTGGTCTACGCGGGGCTGATCGTCGTCATCACCGGCGTGTACTTCGCGCTGCTGGGGGTGGCCGGCCTGGTCGCCGTGGAGCGGGGGCCGCTGGCCGGGCTGGCGGGCGCGATCGCGGCGGGCGCGGTGTTCGAGCCCGCGCGGCGCCGCCTGCAGGCCGCCGTCGACCGGATCATCCACGGCGAGCGCGACCCGTACCGCATCGCCGACCGGCTGCAGGCGCTCATGCAGACCGCCCCCGGCCCGTCCGGCGCCCTGGCCGTGGCGACGGAGGCGGTGCGGGAGGCGTTGCACGCCAGGGGCGTGGCCATCGAGGTGTCCGACCGGGGCGGGCGGCTGATGTCCGCCGAGAGCGGCTCCCTGGGCGAGCGGCCCCAGCGCGTTCCCCTGATGTGGTACGGGGAGCCGGTGGGGCGGCTGCTGTTCGAGCCCGCCCGGGCGCGCCCGCCGGACCCGCGGCTCACCGGCGTCCTGGCCCGCAACCTGGCGGAGCTGGCCAACGCGGCCCGGCTCGCGGCCGATGTGCAACGTTCGCGGGAGCGCATCCTGCGGGCCCGCGAGGAGGAACGCCGCAGGCTGCGCCGCGACCTGCACGACGGGCTGGGCCCCACGCTGGCGAGCCTGGCGATGACGGTGGACGCGGCCCGCATCACCCTCAGGAGCGACCCCGACGCCGTCGACGCCCTGCTGGAGAATTTGCGGTCGACGATGGGACGCACCATAGGCGAGGTGCGCGACCTGGTCTACGACCTGCGTCCGCCAGCGCTGGACGACCTGGGCCTGGCCGGCGCCATCCGCGCCCTGGGCGGGGTGGTGTCCACCGGGGAGGGCCCACGGGTGGACGTACAGGTCGAGGGCGATCTGACGACGCTGCCCGCCGCGGCCGAGGTCGCCGCGTACCGCATCGTGCAGGAGGCGCTGACCAACGTGCACCGGCACGCGAACGCCGGGGCGGCGGTGGTGCGGCTGCATCTCAACGGCGACCTGCAGGTCACCATCGGGGACGACGGCGTCGGCCTTCCGTCCGAGCCGCGCTCGGGCGTGGGGATGACGTCGATGCGTGAACGCGCCGCCGAGCTGGGCGGCTCCTGCACGGTGGGGCCCGGCCCGGACGGCGGCACCCTGGTGCGCGCCTGGCTGCCCATCTCCAACGGCGCCAACGGCCACGCCTGACGTTCCGCCGCCGGCGCCTGTCCGCGTCGCCGTGGCGCGTACCCCGCGTCACGCGGTATCCCCCGCGAATGCCGCGTGCCGCGGGTCCGCCTCACGCCCCCGGGTGCCTCTCCCCGCGCCTCCGAACGGCGCCCCCGCGGCCTTCGTCTGGAGGCGAGAGTGGAGGGCCGGCGACCGCCCCCCGCCAAGAAGGATGCCGCCGGCCCTCGGGCACGTCCGCGGCGCCGGGGCTCCCTTCCCGACCCGCGGGTGCCTTCCACCAGAGGGTGTGCAGGTAGAACGCTAGGCCGGGCATGGTCCCGGCGGTCAGGGACAAAGGTCCCGACCCTTCCGGGAACCCTTTGCTTACTTCGCCGGTCACAACCAGTCGGAACGGATGTCGCCCTCGGCGACCAGAACGGCGGGTCCTCTCAGGTGGCTGGTGACGCCGTCGAACGTGACGGTCAGGCGCCCGCCCGGCACGTCCACCGTCCACACGCCCTCAGGGATCGTCCCGGTGTCCTGGTCGATGGCCGCCGCGACCGCCGTCGCCACGGTGCCCGTGCCGCAGGAGCGGGTTTCCCCGGAACCGCGCTCGTACACGCGCATCTCCAGGTGCCTGTCCCCCACCGTGCGGAACAACTCCACGTTGACCCCCTCGGGGAACACGGCCGGGTCGAAGGACGGGGCGCGGGTCAGATCGAGCGTCGCCACGGGCTCGTCGACGGGGCATGCCAGGTGCGGGTTGCCCATGGACACACGGACGCCGCTGTACGTGCGTCCGGCCACGTCGGCCTGGCCCGTCCCCAGGTAGACGGGGGCGCCCATGGCGACGCTCACGTCACCGGTCGCCCCCAGCGAGACCCTCCGGAGCCCTGCTCGGGTCGCGATGTTCCATTCGCCCGGCGCGGCCAGGCCCGCGTCCACCAGGTAGCGGGCGAAGACGCGGACGCCGTTGCCGCACATCTCGGCGATGGAGCCGTCGGCGTTGCGGTAGTCCATGAACCACTCGGCGTCGTCCGCGACGGCGTGGGCATCGGCCACGGCCTTGGTGCGGACGACGCGCAGCACGCCGTCGGCGCCGATCCCGGCGCGCCGGTCGCACAGCCGCGCCACCATGGCGGGCGTGAGGTCCAGGGAGCCGCCGGGATCGGGCACGATCACGAAGTCGTTCTCTGTCCCGTGTCCCTTGACGAAGCGCATGTGATCGATCGTATCCGCAGCGCGCGTGCCACCAGGTCGGGTGCGTCGTAGGGGAGCCAGTGCACGCGGGGGTCGCGGCGGAACCACGACTCCTGGCGGCGCGCGAACCGCCGGGTGGCGCGGATGGTCTCCTCCTTGGCCTGCTCCTCCGTCCACTCCCCCGCCAGGAACCGCAGCACCTGGGCGTAGCCGAGGGCGCGGCCGGCGGTGAGCCCGTCACGGATGCCCTGCCGTTCCAGCTCGCGGACCTCCTCCACCAGCCCCGCCCGCCACATGCGCTCCACGCGCAACGCGATGCGCTCGTCCAGCTCGGGACGGGGCACGAGCAGGCCGATCTGTACGGCGTCGTAGCGGTAACGGTGCTCGGGCAGGGTCGCGCTGAACGGCCGCCCCGAGATTTCGATCACTTCCAGGGCCCGGACGACACGGCGCCCGTTGCTCGGCAGGATCGCCTGGGCCGCCTTGGGGTCCACCTCCTGCAGCCGTCCGTGCAGCACGTGGGAGCCGACCTCGGCGAGCTCCTTCTCCAAGCGCGCGCGCACCGCGGGGTCGGTCCCCGGGAACTCCAGATGGTCGAGCGCTGCCCGCACGTACAGCCCCGAACCGCCCACCAGCACGGGGATGCGGCCACGCTCCCGGATGCCTGCGATGGCCTGGTCGCTCAGCCGCTGGTACTCGGCCACGCTGGCGGTCACCGTCACGTCCCACACGTCCAGTAGATGGTGCGGGACGCCCCGCATCTCCTCGGAGGTGAGCTTGGCCGTGCCGATGTCCATGCCCCGGTACAGCTGCATGGAGTCGGCGTTGACGGCCTCGCCGTCCAGCCGCAGCGCCAGCTCCACCGCCAGGTCGGACTTGCCGGCGGCCGTCGGGCCCACTACGGCGATCACGTCGGGTGAGGTCACGGGCTTAATTGTGGCAAGGGTACGGGTATAGACGGTTCGTACGGGCGTCCTCCGGGGCGTCGCACACCATTCGGGGGGAATGAGCATGTCCATCGTCGACAAGGTCAAGTCGTTGCTCGGCCAGCACTCCGACAAGGCCCGCGAGGGCATGGAGAGGGCCGGAGACAAGATCGACGAGAAGACCGGGGGCAGGTACTCCGACCAGATCCACGAGGCCGAGGGCAGGGCCGACGAGTACGTCGACCGCGGCCGGCAAGGCGACGCCGACCGCCCCGGCTAGTCCCGCTTCCAGCTCGCCACCAGATAGCCCACGCCGTAGGGCGCCTCGTGGGCCAGCAGTTCGGCCGTGAAGGGGGCGGCGCCCGCGGCACCGGCCAGCACCTGCCACGCTGCCCGCCCGGCCGCCCACAGGTCCGCCGCCAGCGACGGGTCCAGGGCGGCCAGGGCCGCCGTGTCGGCGGGCCCTCGCGCTCCCGAGCCGCCCAGGGCGCGCGCGGCGGCCTCGTCGAAGGGCTCGGCGCGGTCGTCCAGGTAGCCGGGGGCCTTGACGTCCCTGCACGCCGAGCCGTCCCCCATCACCAGCAACGCCACGCGTTCGGCGGAGCCGGCGAGCCGCTCGCCCAGGGCCAGGCAGTCCTGCGGTGACGCGTCGAACGCCACCGCCTGGTAGCGCACGGGCGGCACGCCCCGCGCGCGCCGCAGCAGCCAGTGCCCGATCGCCAGCGACAACGGCAGCGTGTCCCGGCCCGTACCGAACGTCAGGTCCAGCCCGTAGGGGCGGAAGTCGGCCACGCCGTCGGCGGCGGGTTCCCAGGTGCGCGCATCGCCCCCGACGACGACGAGCACGTCCCCGGCGAGCCTTCGCACGGCCTCGTCGCACGCCTCGCGCAGGGCGTCCAGTTCACCGGCGGCGGCCCCCGCCATCTCCGGCACCAGCAACGGCGGATGCGGGCAGACGGCCGCGGAGACCAGCACGACGCCTCAGTGGGCCGTGCAGGCGGACGAGGCGGGCTGCGCCGCGGGACGCCCGATGGTCGGCATGCCCAGCGACACGGCCGGCTTGGACTCGCCCTGGCGCGCCTCCCAGGCGTCCCCCGCCCGCGTGCGGCGAACGGCGCGCACGGGCCCGTCGGCGACCAGGTGGTGGGGGGCGGCGTAGGTGGCCTCCACGGTGACCATGTCGCCGGGGCGGACGGGCTCGTCCGGCGCGCGGAAGTGCACCAGACGGTTGTCGGGGGCGCGGCCGGACAACCGCCGCGTCTCCCCGTCCTTGCGCCCCTCGCCCTCGGCGACCAGCACCTCCAGGCTGCGCCCCACCAGCTTCTTGTTCTCCTCCCAGGAGATCTGCTCCTGGAGGGCGACCAGGCGCTCGTAGCGCTCCTGCACGACCTCCTTGGGCACCTGGTCGTCCATGGTGGCCGCCGGGGTGCCGGGACGCTTGGAGTACTGGAAGGTGAACGCGCCGGAGAAGCGGGCCTCGCGCACCACGTGCAGGGTCTGCTCGAAGTCCTCCTCGGTCTCGCCCGGGAAGCCCACGATGATGTCGGTGGTGATCGCCGCGTCCGGGATCGCGGCCCGGACCTTCTCGATGATCCCCAGGTAGCGTTCCTGCCGGTAGGAGCGGCGCATCGCCTTCAGCACCCGGTCCGAGCCGGACTGCAGCGGCATGTGCAGCGACGGCATGACGTTCGGCGTCTCGGCCATCGCGGCGATCACGTCGTCGGTGAAGTCCTTGGGGTGGGGCGAGGTGAACCGCACCCGTTCCAGGCCCGCGACGCCGCCGCAGGCGCGCAGCAGCCCCGCGAACGCCGACTGCCCGCCCTCCGTCATCTCCTGGATCTCGGCCGGGGCCGAGCCCAGCGCGCCGAAGCCCGATCCGTAGGCGTTGACGTTCTGGCCGAGCAGGGTGATCTCGATGACGCCCTCGGCGACCAGCGCCTCGACCTCGGCGAGGATCTCGCCGGGACGGCGGTCGCGCTCCTTGCCGCGCAGCGACGGCACGATGCAGAAGGTGCAGGTGTTGTTGCAGCCGACGGAGATCGACACCCACGCCGCGTACGGCGACTCGCGCCGCGTCGGCAGCGTCGAGGGGAAGGTCACCAGCGACTCTTCGATCTCGACCTGCGCCTCGCGCTGCACGCGGGCGCGCTCCAGCAGGGCGGGCAGCGACCCGATGTTGTGGGTGCCGAACACCACGTCCACCCAGGGCGCCCGCCGGACGATCGCGTCGCGGTCCTTCTGCGCCAGGCAGCCGCCCACCGCGATCTGCATGCCCGGATGCCCGTCCTTGACCGGGCGCAGATGGCCCAGGTTGCCGTACAGCCGGTTGTCGGCGTTCTCCCGGACGGCGCAGGTGTTGAACACCACAACGTCGGGTTCCGCGCCGTCGGCGCGCACGTATCCGGCCGACTCCAGCAGCCCCGCCAGGCGCTCGGAGTCGTGGACGTTCATCTGGCAGCCGTAGGTACGGATCTCGTACGTACGGGCGCCGCTGTCTTCAGGTGCGGTCATGGCAATCACCAAGGGTACGCGGCGCCCCGGGCATCGCGCGCCCGCACCGGCACGCCCGTGCGCCTGCTGTCAAGGTCACGACGTGGTACCGGCCCGGCCTACGGCTGTGCCCCCGGGGGCCGGGTGAGGGACATGTGGCCTGACGTGCGATCATGATCCCGAAGCGGCGCGCCGGAAGGGGGCCCGAAGGCCGCGAATGGGCCGCCGACGTGCGGATTCGTGATCGTATCGGTACCGCTCCGAAGCCGGAGCCCCGCCGCGGATGTCGTAAAGTCCGAGCCCATGACGGACAGCGGAGGCGGGCCCGACCTCGGCAAGGACGTGGCCGGCGAGGTCACCAAGGTCGACGGCGGGCCCCAGGACGACAACGCGGGCGCGGCTCCCCTCGTCGTGGTGGAGAACGTCAACAAGCACTTCGGCGAGCTGCACGTTCTCAAGAACATCAACCTCACGGTGAACCGCGGCGAGGTCGTGGTCATCATCGGCCCGTCCGGTAGCGGCAAGTCGACCCTGTGCCGGTCGATCAACCGCCTGGAACCCATCGATGACGGCAGGATCCTGGTGGACGGCGAGGAACTGCCCAAGGAGGGCAAGGAGCTGGCCAGGCACCGCGCCGACGTGGGCATGGTCTTCCAGTCCTTCAACCTGTTCGCCCACAAGACGATCCTGGAGAACGTCACCCTCGGGCCGATCAAGGTGCGCAAGGTCGGCAAGCAGGAGGCCGAGAAGCACGCCATGGAGCTGCTCGACCGGGTGGGGATCGCGAGCCAGGCGCAGAAGTACCCCGCCCAGCTGTCGGGCGGGCAGCAGCAGCGCGTGGCCATCGCGCGCTCGCTGGCCATGAAGCCCAAGGTCATGCTGTTCGACGAGCCCACCTCGGCGCTGGACCCCGAGATGGTCAACGAGGTGCTCGACGTGATGACCGAGCTGGCCCGGGACGGCATGACCATGATCGTGGTCACCCACGAGATGGGCTTCGCCCGGCGCGCGGCGCAGAAGGTCGTATTCATGGCCGACGGTCAGATCGTCGAGGAGAACACCCCCGACGAGTTCTTCACCAACGCGCGCACCGACCGCGCCAAGGACTTCCTCTCCAAGATCCTCACGCACTGAGAGCAGCGGGGACTCCAGCAGAAAGCAGAGGTGCACCACAGCATGCGAGTACGTCGTTTCGGCGCTGTCATCGGCGCGGCCGCCGCGCTGTCCCTGGCGCTGAGCGCCTGCGGCAGCGACACCGAGAAGACCGAGGCCAAGAGCGTCGTCGACAAGGCCAAGGAATCCAAGAAGCTCGTCGTCGGCATCAAGTACGACCAGCCGGCCCTGGGGCTGAAGAAGCCCGACGGCTCCTTCGACGGGTTCGACGTGGACGTCGCCAAGTACATCGCCCAGCAGCTCGGCGTCCCCGAGAGCGGCGTCGAGTTCAAGGAGACCACGTCCGCCAACCGCGAGTCCTTCCTGGGCGGCGGCCAGGTCGACCTGGTGGTGGCCACCTACTCCATCACCGACGCCCGTAAGCAGCAGGTCACCTTCGGCGGCCCCTACTACGTCGCCCACCAGGACACGATGGTCCGGGCGGACGACAACTCCATCAAGAAGGCCCAGGACCTCAAGGGCAAGAAGCTGTGCAAGGCGGCCGGGTCCAACTCCTTCCGCCGCGTGACCGAGGGCCCGCCGGACGGCAAGCTGGCCATCTCGGGCGTGACGCTGGTGGACGCCTCCAGCTACTCGGAGTGCTCGGCCAAGCTGAAGGCGGGCGCCCTGGACGCGGTCAGCACCGACGACCTGATCCTGGCCGGGTTCGCCGCCCAGCAGAAGGGCTCGTTCAAGGTCATCAACGACCCCTTCACCGACGAGAAGTACGGCGTCGGCATCAAGAAGGGCGACACCAAGACCTGCGAGGCCGTCAACCAGGCCATCCAGAAGATGTACTCCGACGGCACCGCCAAGACCCTGCTGGAGAAGCACTTCTCGGGCACGGGGCTGAAGCTCGTCACGACCGCTCCGCAGATGGAAGGCTGCGCCTGAGACCGACCGCTGGATGACGGCCTGAGCCTGCCGCCCGGGCCGCGACCCCAGGCCGACGTGCCCGGGTCCGGTTCCGTCCCAGGCTGAGGCCGTCCCGCGCCGGTGTCCTCCCCCGGAGGTGCGCGTCCGCGACGGGCGCCTCCGGGCGCGTCCCCCCGTGGTCGCGCCCGCCGGGGCGGCAGCGGCATGTCCCCGAACGCTGGAACGTCATGTCACAGCTAAGCGAGCTATTCGACTTCGGCCCGTTCTTCGACAACTTCGACAAGATCCTCGAAGGCTTCTGGGCCACCGTGCGCCTGTCCGTGGGGGCAGGGGTGCTGTCCCTGATCATCGGGACGGTGCTGGTGAGCTTCCGGGTCGCGCCCGTCCCGGTGCTGCGCTCCGTAGGGACGGTGTACGTCAACGTCCTGCGCAACACGCCGCTGACCCTGGTGCTCCTGATGTGCGCCCTGGGCCTGAACGACACGCTGGCGCTGAAGTTCTCCGACGACCCGGGCACGACCTACTACTGGTGGGCGGTCCTCGGGCTCTCGGCCTACACCGGCGCGTTCGTCTGCGAGGCGCTGCGCTCGGGCATCAACACCGTGCCGCTCGGCCAGGCCGAGGCGGCCCGGTCGATCGGGCTGACTTTCATGCAGTCGCTCCGCATGATCATCCTGCCGCAGGCGTTCCGCGCGGTCATCGCCCCGCTGGGCAGCATCCTCATCGCGATGATCAAGAACACCACGGTGGCGGCCGCCGCGAGCTACGCCGAGACGGCGACGGTCATGAAGGACCTTCTCGACCTGCCGTCGTTCAGCAGCGGAGCGATCCCGCTGTTCATCGGCGTCGCGGTCGGGTTCATGATCCTCACCCTGCCGACCGGGTTCTTCTTCGGCTGGCTGGCCAAGCGGATGGCGGTGGCCCGATGAGCAAGGAAGCCAACGTTCTGTTCGACGCGCCCGGCCCGCGGGCGCAGGCGCGCAACCGGGTGCTGACCGTGGTGTCGGCGGTCGCGGTGCTCGCCCTGGTCGCCGCGCTGGTCTGGCGGCTGGCCGACAAGGACCAGTTCCAGGGCAGACTGTGGAAGCCGTTCATCGAGTGGCAGGTCTGGGACAACCTGATCCTGCCCGGCCTGTGGAACACCCTGAAGGCCGCCGTGATCGCCTCGGTGCTGGCGATGCTGTTCGGCGCGGTGTTCGGCCTGGCCCGGCTGTCGGACCACTGGTGGATCCGCGTCCCGGCCGGCGCGGTCGTGGAGTTCTTCCGCGCGATTCCGCTGCTGATCCTGATCTTCCTGGCGTTCTTCCTGCCGAACAAGATCAGCCCGGTGATCGCCGAGTCCCCGCTGGGCCAGTTCCAGCGCCTCTCGGTGGACTACTTCTTCTCGATCTTCGGCGTGGAGATCAACGCCGGGACGATCACGGTGCCCGCGTTCGCCGCGGTGGTGTTCGGCCTGGTGATGTACAACGGCTCGGTGCTCGCCGAGGTCGTGCGGGCGGGCGTGCTGTCGGTCCCCAGGGGGCAGGCGGAGGCCGCCTACTCGATCGGCCTGCGCAAGAACGGCGTGATGCGCCTGGTGCTGCTGCCGCAGGCGATCACGGTGATGATGCCCGCGATCGTCAGCCAGCTGGTCGTCCTGCTCAAGGACACCGCGCTCGGCTTCATCATCGCCTACGCCGAACTGCTCCAGGCCGGGTTCAAGCAGATCCCGCCGAACTACAACAACAACATCATCCAGGCGGGTCTGGTCGTCGCGGTCATCTACATCGCGATCAACATGGCGCTCAGCCGGGTGGCGACCTGGCTTGAGGGCCGTAGCCGCCGGAGCCGCAAGACGTCCGCCAAGACGATGGGAACCGGGACGGGCGCACCGCCCGCCCCCGGCATGGCCGCCACGGGCAGCGCCACGGGCGCCGCAACCTGACCGATCACCCTCTCCCACCCCAGGGGGCGCCGCCGCCACAAGCGTCGGCGCCCCCTTCACGTTGGGAAAGCCCTGATGAACGGCCCCACAACGCCGGGTTGCCGCGGTGTTGGCCCGCCGCTGGGGCGCCCCACGTGAACGGCTTGTATCTTTCCGAGTTCAACTGCCCCGTCATGGCCCCAACCGGTGCCTGTATGCGGGACGATTCGCATATGACCGCTCGTGCGACCCTCCCCTACGGCTCCTGGCCGTCCCCCATCTCCGCCGCCGACGTCGCTCGCGCCCGGCTCCGCCTCGGTTTCCCCACCGTTCACGACACCGACGTGTGGTGGCAGGAGACCCGCCCCGAGGAGGGCGGGCGCACCACGGTCATCCACCTGCGGGACGGCCACCGCACCGAACTGCTACCGGCGCCCT
This sequence comes from Actinomadura miaoliensis, assembly GCF_039536785.1. Classification (NCBI taxonomy): domain Bacteria; kingdom Bacillati; phylum Actinomycetota; class Actinomycetes; order Streptosporangiales; family Thermomonosporaceae; genus Actinomadura; species Actinomadura miaoliensis. The sequence goes on along the minus strand of NZ_BAAAZG010000026.1, from coordinate 4,353 downwards.
GGGACGCCCGCACGCGCGTCCACGAGTACGGGGGCCGCTCGTACCTGCCCGTGCGTGTCGCCGATGGCTACGCCCTGGTCTTCTCCCACTACGAGGACCAGCGTCTGCACCGGCTCGACCCGGGCGACGCCAAGCCCCGCCCCCTGACGCCCGAACCCGCCGTCCCCGGGGGCCTGCGCTACGCCGACTACGTCCTGTCCCCGGACGAGACCGAGGTGTGGTGCGTGTGCGAGGGGCACACCCCCGACGGCATCCGCCGCGCCATCGTCGCCGTCCCCCTGGACGGAAGCGCCGCGCAGGACGCCTCCGCCATACGGGAACTGGTCAGCGGCGCCGACTTCTACGCCAGCCCCATGCCGTCCCCCAGCGGGGGGCACCTGGCATGGGTGCAGTGGAACCACCCCCGCATGCCCTGGGAGGGCACGGAGCTGCGTGTGGCGGCCCTTGAGGGAGGCCAGGCGGTGACCCCCTACACCGTCAGGGGCGGCCTCACCGAATCGGCTCTGGCGCCGATCTGGCGGGACGACGAGTCCCTGTACGTCATCTCCGACTGGCCCGGTTGGTGGAACATCTACCAGGTCGGCCTGCACGGGGAGTCGGCCACCGCGCTGTACCCGGCCGAGGAGGAGTTCGCCGCGCCGCTGTGGACGCTCGGCGGCATGCCCTACGCCCTGCTCGAGGACGGCCGTCTGGCCGTCCTGCACGGGGAAGGCGACATGCGCCTGGGCATCTACGACCCCGAGACGCTGGAACTGACCGACGTCGACGTCCCCTACGAGCACTGGCAGCCCGCGCTGTCCGCCCACGGCACCACCGTCGTGGGGATCGCCGGCGGCCCCACCACACCGCCCACGGTGGTGCGCATCGACACCGCCACCGGCCGCTCCGACGCCCTGCGCCGCGAACTGACCGACCTGCCCGACGCCGCCTACCTGCCCCGGCCGCGCGCGGAACAGCTTGAAGGCCCGTTCGGACGCCCCGTCCACGCCCTGGTCTACCCGCCCGCCAGCCCCGACGCCGCGGGCCCCGCCGACGAGCTGCCGCCGTTCGTGGTGTTCGTGCACGGCGGCCCCACCAGCCGCTCCTCCAGCGTCCTGAACCTGGAACGCGCGTACTTCACCAGCCGCGGCGTCGGCGTCGTGGACGTCAACTACGGCGGCTCCAGCGGTTACGGCCGCGCCTACCGGGAACGCCTGCGCCGCCAGTGGGGCGTGGTGGACGTCGAGGACGCGGTCGCCGCGGCCAAGGCCCTCGCCGACGGCGGCATCGCCGACCCGGCGCGCATCGCCATCCGCGGCGGCAGCGCGGGCGGCTGGACGACGCTGGCCGCCGTCACCCAGACCGACGTGTTCAAGGCCGGCACGTCCTACTTCGGCATCAGCGACCTGAAGACCTTCGCCGACGCCACCCACGACTTCGAGTCGCACTACCTGTTCAGCCTGATCGGCCCCCTGCCGGGCTTCGAACGCGCCTACGAGGAGCGCTCCCCCCTCAACCGCGCCGACGAGACCTCCTGCCCCGTCCTGCTCCTGCAGGGCCTGGACGACCCGATCGTCCCCCCGGACCAGTCCGAGCGCTTCGCCCAGGCCCTGGCCGCCAAGAAGGTCCCGCACGCCTACCTGACGTTCGAAGGCGAAAGCCACGGCTTCCGCCGCGCCGAGACCGTCATCGCCTGCCTGGAGGCCGAACTGGCCTTCTACGGCCAGACCCTTGGCTTCACCCCTCGCGACGTGAAGCCCCTCACCCTGTCCTGACCCCACCCCCAACCACGCCCCCCCGCCAGAACGCCCTCTCTCCTCCACCCGCACAACCCAAGAGCCTGAGCCCGACTCGCCACTCCCGAGTTCGAGCGGCTCGCGACTCAGCCCGACGCTCAGTGGGCCGGACACCGGCGTCCGACCCTCGCGTCCCAACACACCCCCAGCCACGCCTCATCTCGCAGCAGACGCCCCAGCAGGCCAGAGGCGGTGGTCCTTGCCCCGCTGGCCTCTCAGCCCGTCCAGCACGCCCTGACCACGGCCACACGGCGTTCCGGCGAGCTTCACTCGACTCAGCCCTCCTGAGCAGAGTTGAGGGGCCCTGCACGCCACACCACGGCGCACGGCCGGCGCGCTGGATCCGGATCAGCAGCGCGCAGCGCGTCGATGGGAGCCGACCTGGAGGCGAGCCATCCCAAGGCGGCCCCTGAGCCGCGAGCGGCACCACCCACGGCGACCCCGACGTGCCGAAGCTCTCGCCCCAGGAACGGCCCGCACGATAGGGGCGATAGGGGCGACAGAGGTGACTCCCGCGCGCTTCCCTTAGCTCAGCGGGCGAACTCGGTGGCGCGGGACTCGCGGACGACCGTGACGCGGATCTGACCGGGGTAGGTGAGCTCGTCCTCGACCTGCTTGGCGATGTCGCGGGCGATCACCTGGGCCTGGATGTCGTCGACCGCCTCCGGCTTGACCATCACGCGGATCTCGCGGCCCGCCTGCATGGCGAACACCTTCTCCACGCCCTCGTGCTTGTCGCGCGCGATCTCCTCGAGGCGTTCCAGCCGCTTGACGTACGCCTCCAGCGACTCGCGGCGCGCACCGGGGCGGCTGCCGCTGATCGCGTCGGCGGCCTGCGTCAGCACCGCCTCCACCGTCCGCACCTCGACCTCGTTGTGGTGCGCCTCGATGGCGTGCACGACGTCCTCGTGCTCCCCGTACCGACGGGCGATCTCCGCTCCGATCAGCGCGTGGCTGCCCTCCACCTCGTGGGTGAGCGCCTTGCCGATGTCGTGCAGCAGCGTGCAGCGCTTGGCCAGCTCCACCGGCAGCCGCAGCTCCGCGGCCATGATCCCGGCGATGTGCGCCGACTCGATGAGGTGCTTGAGCACGTTCTGCCCGTAGGAGGTGCGGTAGCGCAGCTGGCCGAGCAGCGCGATCAGCTCCGGGTGCATGTCGGTGATGCCCAGTTCGACCAGGGCGTCCTCACCGGCCCGCACGCACAGCTGCTCGACGTCGCGCTTGCTGCGCTCGTACACCTCCTCGATGCGCTGCGGGTGGATGCGGCCGTCCAGCACCAGCTTCTCCAGCGTCAGCCGGCCGACCTCCCGGCGCACCGGGTCGAAACAGCTCAGCAGCACCGCCTCGGGCGTGTCGTCGATGATCAGGTTGACGCCCGTGGTGGACTCGAACGCGCGGATGTTGCGGCCCTCGCGGCCGATGATCCGGCCCTTCATCTCGTCGCCGGGCAGGTGCAGCACCGACACCACCGACTCGGCGGTCTGCTCGCTGGCCACCCGCTGGATCGCCAGCGTCACGATCTTGCGGGCGCGCTTCTCGCCCTCGGCCCGGGCCGCGTTCTCGATCTCCCGCGTGATCGGGATGGCCTCCCGCTTGGCCTGGTTCTCGATCGCCAGGACCAGTTCGCTCTTGGCCTCCTCGGCCGTCAGCCCGGCGGCGCGTTCCAGGACGCGGCGCCGCTCCTCCTCCAGGCGGCCGAGTTCCTCCTTGCGTTCGGCGAGCGTCCGCTTGGTCTCGGCCAGTTTGGCGGACCACTCCTCCAGACGCCGCACCTCGGCGTCGAGCCGCTGCTCGCGCTCGGCCAGCCGGGCCTCCCGCCGCTCCAGGTCGTCCCGCAGGGTCTTGAGGTCGTCGCGGAGCGTCCGCGCCTCCTCGTCGAGCTCGGCGCGCACCGAGCTGGCGATCTGCTGGGCCTGCGTCTCGGCGCGTTCCAGGATCTGCCCGGCGTCCACCTTGGCGGCGGCACGGATCTCCTCGGCCTCCTGGCGCACCGTGTCCAGCTCGTCCTCGGAAGGGACGGGGGGAGGCACGACGCCGGGACGTCGCAGCACCATCACGAGAGCGACCAGGGTCACCAGCAGCGCGGCACCCAACAGGACGCTCTCCATGAGGCAGACCCCTCCTCGGCCGCGGGCCCCTCTCGGCCGGGAGCCCTGGTCAGCGAGGACTTACCCGCGGCGCGGCGGCCGAGCCGGTGCACGGTCGGCGTCCGGACCAGCGGCGGGCGGCCCGGTCTGCGCGGCGGCGGTCGTCTTCCTGTCTACCTCTCAGCTGCTCGAACGTGCTCGGACGTATGGCAATCCGCGGTGCGCGGAGTAACTCCTCACTGCCGTAACGGTAAGCGGCACGGAGGTAATGAGCAAGCAAACGCAGGGCATTCCGGACTAACCGAACGCCCACGTGAGGACTTCCTTACCAACGTCCGCACACCCGCCGACCTGCCCCCTTACACCGCCCACCCCTCATCCACGCCCCTCCACCCCAGCCCACCAAGCAAGCCCCCCAACCTCCACTCCTCCACGCCCCACCCCCAACAACCAACTCGTCGCCCCCCCCACAACCAACATGTCTCCCCCAT
>NZ_BAAAZG010000025.1:281849-285736 GCF_039536785.1 Actinomadura miaoliensis | reverse complement strand
CGAGTTGGTCGTCCCGAGGTCGATACCGACCGCACGTCCCATGTCTCTCGTCCTCCGTCGTTACTGCGTGTGCCCCCGGTCGCGTCCCCCCTGTACGCGGCGGCGGCCGGGTTCGCGTCTCTGTCTCGCCAGGGTGCCCCCGGCGGAAGTCATTGTCAAATCACTTGAGTCGGGGCGACTCAACTTTGCTGACGTTCACATCAACAGGACGTATGAGCCCCCTATTCCCGTTCCCGCCCGCGCCCCTCCGGGCCGGGAATCCGCACCCGGGACGAGGCCCGCCTCCGCCCAGAGGACGAGAGAACCCCTCCTGCCGGCCCGTAAGAAACCGGATCTTTCCCGGAGTACTCCGGGAAGCTCCTGCGCCGGTTCGGGTGATCAGGGGCGAGGACAACTTCAGAGAGGAGCCTCATGAGAGGCAGACGGATCGGCCGCGCGCTGCTCGGCGCGGCGGTCGTGGGCGGCGTGGTCGCCGCGCCGCCGGGCGTGGCGGACGCGGCCAAGCCGCCGGCCGGCGCGGGAGGAGACGGCGGAACGGGCGGTGCGGCAGGTGCCTCGGGAGCGCTGCCCGCGGGCCGCTCGTGGACGGTGACGCTGCTGACCGGCGACGTCGTCCGGCTGCGCACGGTCAAGGGCCGTCCCCCGATGGTCACGACCACGCCCGGCGAGGGCAGGACCAACCGGACGTTCCGCACCTCGTACCGTCCGGACGGGCACGTGGTGGTTACCCCGGCGGACATGGCCCCGCTGGTCGGCCGCGTTCTCGACCTCGACCTGTTCGACGTCACCACGCTGATCCGGCAGGGGTACGACGACGCGCGCGCCCGCGAACTGCCGCTGATCGTGCAGCGGGAGGGCGGCGTGCGGCCGCGCGCGGCGCTCGGCGGGACGCTGCGGGAGACCCGTGACCTGCCGAGCATCGGCGCGGTCGCGGCCCGCCAGCCCAAGAAGGACGCGGTGCGTCTCGGCGCGTCCCTGGCCCCCCGCACGCGGACCAAGGCGGCGAACGACATCCGCCGCATCTGGCTCGACCGCAAGGTCCGCGCGAGTTCCGCCCCGTCCGCGCCCGCGCTCGCGCCGGGGGCCGCGCGGGCCGCGTCGGCCGCGAAGCTCGACCGCAACCTGAGCCAGATCGGGGCGCCCGCCGCGTGGCAGGCGGGGATCACCGGGCGCGGCACCAAGGTGGCCGTCCTGGACACGGGCGTGGACCCGGCCCACCCCGACCTCAAGGACCGCGTCGCCGAGACCGCGAACTTCTCCGAGGCCGCCGACGCGGCCGACCGGGTCGGGCACGGCACGCACGTCGCCTCGATCGTCGCGGGCAGCGGCGCGGCCTCGGGCGGGGAGCGGCGGGGCGTCGCCCCGGACGCGAGCCTGCTGGTCGGCAAGGTGCTCGACGACGACGGTTTCGGCACCGAGTCGTCGGTCATCGCGGGAATGGAGTGGGCCGCCCCGCGCGCCAAGGTCGTCAACATGAGCCTCGGCGGCGACACCACCGACGGCACCGACCCCCTGGCGCAGGCGCTGGACCGGCTCACCGACCAGTACGGCGCCCTGTTCGTCACGGCCGCCGGGAACGCCGGCGCCATCTCCTCGATCGGTTCGCCGGGATCCGCCGACGCCGCGCTCACCGTGGGCGCCGTGGACGGCCGGGACCGCCTCGCCGACTTCTCCAGCCGCGGCCCGCGCACCGGGCGGTACGCGGCCAAGCCGGAGATCGTCGCCCCCGGCGTCGACATCATGGCCGCGCGCGCCGCGGGCACGTCGATGGGCGACGCCCTGGACGCGCGCTACACCTCGGCGTCCGGCACGTCCATGGCGACGCCCCACGTCGCGGGCGCTGCCGCGCTGCTGCTACAGAAGCACCCGAAGTGGACGCCCGCCCAGTTGAAGTCCGCCCTGGTCGGTTCCGCCTCGTCGGTGGACGGGGACGCGTTCGACCGCGGCGCCGGACGTCTCGACGTCGCCGCCGCCACCACCGCCCCCACCGTCTCGCTCCAGGCGGCGCCGCACCTGGGCACCTCCGCCTACCCGGGGCACGCCCCGCTCAAGACCGACCTTCGCTGGGCGTCGCGTTCGGCGAGCACGGTACGGCTCGACCTGGACGTGCGGGTGACCGACCGCCAGGGGAACACCGTGGACGGTGCCGCGTCGCTGTCGTCCGCCCAGGTGGACGTCCCGGCGGGCGGCGGCGCGTCCGCGACCCTTCGGGTGGACGCGGCGAAGCTGGGCGGCAAGCCGGGTCTCTACACGGCCGAGGTGACCGCCAAGGCCGATGACGCGACCGTCCGCACGCCGGTCACGTTCTACGTGGAGCCGCCCAGCTACGACCTCACCGTCAAGGCGACGCCCCTGCCCGGCACCCAGGACGGGAACATGAGCGCCTACGCGAGCGTGGTCAACCTGGACGACATCGCGCTGTTCACCGACTATCCGTCGACGGGCGAGGACGGCACGGCACGGCTCAGGGTGCCCGCGGGCCGCTACAGCGTCATGGGCTCGGTCTACGACGACAACCGGGAAGCCCCCCGTTCCGCCATCGCCGGCACGCCCGAAGTCGTCATCGACCGCGACACGACCGTCGTCCTGGACGCGGCACGCGCCAAGGAGGCGGGCGCCAAGGTCTCCGACCGTACGACCGAGACCGCGATGGCCGGGTCCGTGCAGGTGCGCAGCAACCGGCAGGCGGTGTGGGGCGAGGCGGTCTACACGTGGGAGCCGCAGAAGGAGAAGGTCTACGTCCAGCCGACCGGCCCCGCGCAGACCGGCGAGTTCCGCCCCTACGGCCTCTACCGGCTGACGGCGCCGGGAGAGGTCTACGACCTGCTGGAGCCCATGGGCGACCGGGTGCCCGACGACCCCGTGCACGTGGTGACGCCTGCGTCCCGCGCGCGCTTGGCCCGCGTCGACCAGCGGTTCGCCGCGTTCGACGGGGACACCCAGACGCCGATGAGCGAGAAGCGCTACGGCGTGACCCCCGAGGGCTTCCTCAGCTTCGAGGCGAGCAGCGGAGTGACGCCCGGGACGACGCGCACCGACTACGTCTCCGCCGGCCGTGGCGTCCAGTGGCTGGACGAGGCGTTCTTCGACGCGCTGAACGGGTGGGTCGACCAGCTTCCGCTGCTGCGGCGCGAGCCGGGCAGCCGCACGACGCAGACGTGGGGCCGTCAGCCCCTGCGCCCCGGGCCCGTCTCCGTCACCGCCGTCTCGCCGAGCGAGTGCATCCGGTGGCCGGTGGCCCGCACGCGCGGTGCGCTGAACGTCGCCTTCGTCGACCTGCAGGCGCGCCCGGACGGCTTCGACTGCGGCTACTGGGACGAGAACGACAACGACCCGCTGACCCGCCACCTCACCGTCACCGCGGACGGCCGGAAGATCGGTGAGGCCGCCGGGCCGGCCGGCCGGTTCGAGGTGCCCGCGCGGGCGGCGACGTACGAGATCCGCTACGACAACGACGCCTCGAAGCTCACTGCGGTGTCGACGCGGACGTCCACCACGTGGCGGTTCCGTTCCGCCGCGCCCGAGGACCACTCCAGCGTGCCGGTCCCGCTGCTGACGGTCGACTACGACCTCGGCCTCGACCTGCGCAACCGGCCGACGGGCGGCCCCGCCACGTTCCAGGTCGCGCGGGTGGCGGGCAGCGGCACGGCGAAGGTCACCGGGCTGCGCCTGTGGACGTCGCTGGACGACGGCAAGACCTGGCAGCAGGCCCAGGTGAAGGACCTGGGCGGCGGGAAGTTCTCCGGGACGATGCCGAAGGCCGCCGCAGGCCAGGCGGTGTCGGTGCGCGTCGCCGCCAAGGACGCCGGCGGCAGCGCCATCGACCAGCAGATCATCAGGGCGTACAACGTCCGCTGATCCGCGTCCCTCCTGAAGGGGCCGCCGTG